>JBKPLP010000178.1:0-6506 GCA_046731735.1 Acidobacteriota bacterium | reverse complement strand
GCGCGGGCCAGCGGCCGCGCCTTTTCGACCGCGCCCGCCTCGACGAATATGCGAGCGGCCAGGAATCGGACCGGCATGCTCTTGGCGGTCAGCAGCGCCTTCTCCGCGGCGGCAACGGCGGGACCCTTCCGTCCCGCGAGGAGATGCGCGTAAGCCGCCGAGGTCAGCTTGATGGCCGCACGGCCGGAATTGTTCGCCGCGAGATCGGCCACCGCGCCCTCTTCGAACGTGCGTACGGCATCGCCGAAGCGACCCTCGTAGATCGCGATATCCCCGAGCCCGGACGAGGCGAACGATGCGCCGAGTGCGCCCTTCGTCGCGATCTTCTGATAGGTGACCGTCGCCGCCGGCAGTTCCCCTCGGGCCACCTGGCTATATGCCAGCGCGAGCAGCGCCCGCGCGTCCGGATCCGGGATCCTGTGAATTTCCTGCTCGGCCGCCTCGAAATCTCCCGCCGCATTCGTCGCGAACGCCAGGTTGGTGCGGTAACCGGAGTGATTCGGCAGAATCTGCACGGCCTGCCGAATCTCGGTCACGGCCTCGCGCGATTGTCTGAGTTTCATCAGGCAAAGGCCGCGTTGCATGTGCGCGACCGTGTCGGCCGGGTAGCGCTCGATCAGTTCGCCGTATTCCTTCGCGCATTGCTGATTGTCGCCAATCAAGCGGTCGTAATAACCGCGCGTTGCCAGGCGTTCACGATCGGTCATGGTGTCGAGATAGCGAAGCGCTTCCTTGATGTACTTGTCCGCGTCGTCCTGCCGCTCCAGATTGCGCGACATGGCGGCGAGTCCCTGATAACCCAATCCGAATTTCGGGTCGAGTTCGACGGCTTTCAGATAGTTTTGCTGCGCCTCTTCGTACTGGCCTCGCGACTGTGCCTCGACCGCCGCGGCATAGTGGCCGACGACGTCCAGCGAAGTCGTCGACAGACTCCGCATCGCGAAGAGCTGGGCGGACTCGGATGTCCGGTCTCCCAGCACTCTGCGGATGCTCGCCGACAGCTTCGTCGCCGTCTCGAGAATCTGGTCACGGGTCGAGGCGACCCGCTTCACATTCGTGATGACATTTCCAGTCACCGTTTGCAGGGCCTTGACCGAGATCTCGTAGCCCTCGCCGCTGGGCGCGATCGAACCGGCGACAACGACGCCGAGCCCCTGCTTCAGGGCGATTTCGCGCGCCGCCGCCTCGTCGAGCTTCTCGGGAGCGCGCGCACCGATCGAAGAGATTCTGCTGCGATCGTAGGCGGTGATGAAGCTGGCCCCTTCGAGCGCGCGCCTGACCGTCTGGCCGAGCGTCTTGTTGAGCGTCGGGTCGCTCGTGTTGTTCTGAAAATCGGCGACCACGACGGTCACCGGATCGTGCGGCGGCTCCGGTGCCGACAGTTTCTTCGCCGTGAAGTAGGTTCCGCCGAGCAGCACCGCCACCAGGGCCGCGACGGCCAGCATCGTGCGCCGGCTCACGCGCCGCATGATGGGCAGCGGCTTGCCGTGCGCGTCGAGCTTCGCGAGCGCGTGCTCCAGATCGACCGTCTTCTGGAAACGGTTCGCCGCGTCCGGCTCGAGACAGCGCTGGATAATCGCATCGACCGCTTCGGGTATGGCGGGGTCGACGCTTCGCGGCGGCGGCGGCGGGGCGATCATGCGCCCCTGCATTTCCTCGATGGCGCTCAGCGCGCGTGCCGAGCGCCGACCGCCGATCAGCATGTCGTACAGAATCAGCCCGAACGCATAGATGTCCGCGCGCTGATCGACTGCCACGCCCTTGGCCTGCTCGGGCGCCATGTAGGCGACAGTGCCGACGATCGCACCGGCCACCGTGCGGCTGGCCGAAAGCGCCGCCATGCGGCTGAAATCAGCCGGCAGGACCCCGGCCGGAAGGCTGGGCGCAAGTTCGGGACCGCCAGCCGATCGGGCGATGCCGAAATCCATCAGCGTCGCCTCGTCGCCGGCGCCGATCATGATGTTGGCCGGTTTCAAGTCGCGATGAACGACGCCGGCGCCGTGCGCGGCGACGAGTCCAGAGACGACGCCCCGGGCGATACGCAACGCGCGATCGACCGGCAGCTTGGTGTGCTCCTTGAGGATGGTCGCGAGATCAGCCCCTTCGATGAAGGGCATCGTGATGTACTTGATCCCGTTGACCTCGCCGAGGTCGTGAATCCGGACCACGTTCGGGTGAGTGACTTGCCGCGCGAGCAGCAGCTCGCGCTTGAACCGGCGTTCGATTTCGCTCGCCGCCACCGGGTCGGCGGCGATTTCGGGCCGGACCACTTTGACCGCGACGGCGACGCCGAGCTCCGCATCCCACGCCTGGTAGACCGCACCCATCCCCCCGATGCCCAGGACGCGGATGATGTGATAGCGGCTGCCGAACGGTAGCCCGATTTCGATCGGTCCCTGAGAGGGGTTCGGCACGGGCGCTTCGGTCGCCGCCGACGCGCGAAGCCGGCCGATTGCCCCGAGCAGATCGCTGGCCGTCTCTGCCCGGTGTGGTGCGATCGCGGGACGCGGATGGTACATCGTGTCGTCGCCCAGCTGACCCAGCGGTGGGATTCCACCAATGGAGGTCTCGTCACGTGCCGCGGTACCGTTCCCTAGCTGTGTCAGCTCCGGATCGTTTGGGCTGGCGGCAGGCTGAGCAAACGCCCTCGCCACATCCGGTTCACCGGCGAGGTGACCGGATGCCATGCGTGTCTCGTCGCTGTCCGCCCTGTCTTCTCTGCGGTGCACGGTTTTTCTCCGGGAAACATCGATACGTCGCGATGCTGCGGCCCGACGACTGGGCGGGGTCACACCGCGTCCGCTACCGGCGCGCAGTTGTTTGCAGCCAACGCGTCCGGTCCGCAACCCGTGCGGGGAGGTCCGATTTCGGGAGTAGGTTCGAATTATTGCAGAGGTACGCGCAAAATTGCAGCATTTTTGCGGGTAACCGTTGATTGCGGGAGCCCTCCGGATCGGCCTAAACTAACCGCCTCAGATCCCTCCACCCGTGCCGAAGGGGAACGTTCATGGCTCGAAAAAGCAAGAAACCGGACAGCTTCTCCGTCAGCCGCCGCGACTTCCTGAAAACCGCAGGCGTCGTCAGCGCTGTCACGGCGGCCGCCTCACCCACTGAAGCGGAGGCGCAGGCCGCCGCCGTCAGAGCGGTGGGACCTGGCGAAGTGCCCGTGCGATTGATGGTCAACGGCAAGCGGCTGGATCTGATGATCGAGCCGCGCGTCACGCTGCTGGATGCACTGCGCATGCGGGCCGACATGACGGGCAACAAGCGGGTCTGCGACCGCGGCACCTGCGGCGCGTGCACGATGATCGTCGACGGCCGTGCGGTCTATTCATGCTCGACCCTGGCGATCGAGTGTCAGGGCAAAACGATTCGCAACATCGATGGCCTCGCGCAGGGTACGGCGCTGCATCCGGTGCAGCAGGCCTTCTGCGACAAGGACGCACTGATGTGCGGCTTCTGCACGCCTGGTTTCATCATGGCGAGCGTCGCGCTGCTCGAGAAGAATCCCAATCCGACGCCCGAGCAGATTCGAAAGGGACTCGACGGCAACATCTGCCGCTGCGGGACGTTCTCCCGGATCCTCGAAGCCGTCTCCAGCGTGAAGGGGGTGGCGCGTGGTTAACAACGATCAGGGCGGCGGACAGGCGCCGGCACCCCAGCCGCAAGGCGGCGGACAGGCGCCGGCACCACAGCCGCAAGGCGGCGGTCGTGGCGCCCAGGCCCCGCCTCCCCCACCCGCGGATCCGAAATACGCCTGGCTGCCGAAGCAGGGCGTGCTCGGCACGTCGGTCAAGCGGCTCGACGGTCCCGAGAAGGTGACCGGCCGCGCGAAGTACACCTTCGATATCACGCGTCCGGGGATGCTCTACGGGCGCATCGTGCGCTCGCCGCATCCGCACGCGCGGATCCTCGCCGTTGACCTCTCGGCCGCCCAGAAGGCGCCCGGCGTCAAGGCCGCACTCGTATGGCGCGATCCTGCCAACCCCCAACGCAATACGGTGATGTTTCAGGGGGACGAAGTCGCGGCCGTCGCCGCCGATACCGAGGAACACGCCATCGACGCGGCGCGCCTCGTGAAAGTCGAGTATGAGGTCCTGCCGCACATCACGCTGGTCGACCAGGTGCTGACCGGAAGTGCGCCACCGGTTTTCCAGGGCGGCAACGTGCGGCAGGGAGCCGTACAGGAGACAGGCGACATCGCGGCGGGCTTCAAGCAGGCGGCCCACACGATCGAGGAGACCTACTCGACGCATGTCATCACGCACGTGTGTCTCGAATCCCACGGCGCCGTCTGCGAGTGGGAGGGCGATCACCTGACGGCATGGGTCTCGACGCAGGGGGTCAACGCGGCGCGCGAAGGATTGGCCAGCGGACTCGGTATTCCGCAGCCCAACGTCCGCGTGATCACGCAATACATGGGGGGCGGCTTCGGCAGCAAGATGGGTCCCGATGCGCAGGGCCTGATTTGCGCGAAACTCGCGCAGGAGGCGAAGGCGCCGGTCAAACTGATGGTCGATCGGAAGGAAGAACATCTGGCGACGGGCAATCGCCCCTCCGCGACCGCGCGCATCAAGGCGGGGGTCTCGGCCGACGGCATGCTGACCGCCTTCGACGCGGAAACGTGGGGCACCGGCGGTGCGGGTGCCGCCTCGGGCTTCCCTCTTCCTTACATTTACCAGTTCCCGAACCGGCGCCGCACGCACAAGGACGTTTACATCAACACCGGACAGCAGCGTCCGATGCGCGCACCGGGACATCCGCAGGGCTCGTTCATCACGGAAGTCCTGATGGAGGAGCTCGCGGACAAGGTCAAGATGGACCCCATCGAATTCCGGATCAAGAATCTGCCGCCGGAAGCGCCGAACGCGATGTGGGGCACGTACCTGCGTCAAGGCGCGGCGGAGTTCGGATGGGACAAACGGCACCCGACCGGCGACACGACACCGGGCCCGATCAAGACCGGCATGGGCGTCGCGATCAACACGTGGGGTGGCGGCGGGCGCGGCCCCACGCAGGTGCGCTGCGAAATCTCGTCTGACGGGGTCGTCGTGGTCAAGTGCGGCACGCAGGACCTCGGCACAGGTACGCGCACGCTGGTCGCCGTCGTCGCTGCCGAGACGCTCGGCTTGTCGCCGGCCATGATCCGGCCCGAGATTGGCGACACGATGTATGGGGTTGCCGGCGCGTCCGGCGGCAGCACCACGGCCGCAGGCGTCAGCCCCGCGGTGCGCATCGCGACGTTCAACGCCCTCGATGCCTTGAAGGAGAAAGTGGCCCCGGCGCTTGGTGTCGAGGCCGCCACGCTCGTCGCGTCGAACGGACGCCTTCACGTCAAAGGCAACGAGTCGAAAGGTCTGTCCTGGGCCGACGCGTGCAAGCAGATCGGGCCGCAGCCGATTTCGGTCGAAGGCAACTGGCAGCCGGGGCTGTCGTCGGTGACGACATCCGGCGTGCAGTTCGCGGAAGTCAGCGTCGACATCGAGACCGGCATCGTCAAGGTGAACCGCGTGCTCGCGATCCAGGACTGCGGGCTCGTCGTCAGCAAACTGACCGCCGAGAGCCAGGTCTACGGCGGCGTGATTGGCTCGCTGAACTTCGCGCTGTTCGAGGATCGGATTCTCGATCGGAACACCGGGCAGATGGTCAACCCCAACATGGAGTGGTATCTGCTCGCGGGCATGTCGGACGTGCCACGCATCGATGTGCGGTTGATCGATCAGCCCGAGCGCGGGGTCGTCGGCATCGGCGAACCGCCGACGGTCTCGACCGCGGCAGCGATCACCTGCGCGGTCAGGAATGCGATCGGGGTGACGGTGCGGAGCCTGCCGCTCACGCCCGCCAAGATCCTGCAGACCCTGGCGCAGCAGAGACGGGCATAGGAGGGCGTTGTGAAACCGTTTTCGTACGTCAATCCCGCGAACGAGAAGGACGCCGTCCGCGCGCTGAGCCCGGAGCGCGAGAAAGTGGCGCCAATTGGCGGCGGCCAGGATCTGCTCGCGCGCATGAAGGACTACATCACGCAGCCTGATCGCGTCGTCAACGTGAAGGGCGCGCTCGATGCGAAGGTCACACCCATGCCCGGCGGCGGCCTCAAGATCGGCGCGGCGATGAGAGTCGCCGATCTGGCCGAGCATCCCGAGGTCGCGCGGTTGTATCCCGCCCTTTCGCAGGCGGCAATCGAAGTCGGCACGCCCCAGATCCGCAATCAGGGCACTGTCGGCGGCAACCTGAATCAGCGCCCGCGATGCTGGTACTTCCGCAATGAGGAGTTCGTCTGCTTCAAGAAGGGCGGCAACGTGTGCTTCTCGCCCACCGGCGAGAACCAGTTCCACGCGATCTTTGGCAGCGGCCCGAGCTTCATCGTGCATCCGTCGAGCCTCGCAGTGCCGTCGGTCGCATACGGCGCGACGTTGCGGCTGGTCGGACCGAAGGGCGAACGGATGGTGCCGGCGTCCGAGTATTTCACGATGCCGACGCTGCAGAACGTGCAGTCGGAGAACGTG
>JBKPLP010000177.1:0-22007 GCA_046731735.1 Acidobacteriota bacterium | reverse complement strand
GCTTCCGAGACCTCGCGTCAGCTTGACGTTGCCGACGCTCCCATCGGCCCGGACGATGATTTCCAGGACGACATCACCAGCGAGGCCGCGGCGGCGTGCTTCCTCGGTGTAGTCAGGCTTGACCTCGCGGACGATCGCAGGAGGCGTAATGCCGCTCCCCGGGCGGTATGGCCCGCCGCCGGTTCCACCACCCGACCCGGGGCCAATCCCTGAACCGGTTCCCTCACCGATCCCGGTGCCCTGCCCTGTTCCGACGCCGGATCCCGACCCACGGCCTTGGCTGTCGGATTCGCGCGGCGGATCGTTGAGCGCGCCAGCACGATCACGCGTGTCTGCCGGGACGGTCGCGACGGGCGCCACGACCTGTGGCAGCGGCACTGGCGCGGGCGGAGGCGGCGGTGGCTCCACCGGTTTCGGCGCCGGCTGAATAGCCACCGGCTCCGGCTTGACCGGCTTCGGCTCCGGCGGCTTCGTGGTGATGGGGCGCGGCCGTGGAACAGGACTCCGCAGGAGACTGCGCCCCTTCATTTCCGCCTTGGGTGGCGGAGCAGGCTGTCGCAGTCCTCCGCCGCCACCTCCGCCTCCAGGTCCAGGGGTCGCGAGAAAGACGAGTCTCACCGGCGTGTCGTCGTGCTCCGGCGCGGTTGCCATCCCCATCGTGGTCAGAAGAACCAGGCAGCCCAGAATCGCCGCGTGCAGCGCGCCCGATGCCGCCGCCGCGCGCCCAGGCGAACGCCGTGTTCCCGCGTGCACTCGAAACAGCGGCCGATCGAGCTGCGCCGTATCGATGCCCTGCAGGACTCGCACGGCACGGACCGCGTCCGCTGCCGCGACGAAGCGACCGTCAACCGCCAGGATGGAGCCCGCGCCGACGAGCGCTTGGACATCGCGGACCGACACGCCGGCGGCGTCCGCGATTTCGCGTGGCGTAAAGACGTCGGGGACGATTGCTGTGACGGCTGACATGGAAGTTTGTCCGAATAAGAGGGGCAAAACGCTTGCCGACAGTTTCGTGAATCGCGGGGCGCTCTCGCCTGAATTTCGGCTGATATTCGAATGATCTTTGAAGCGAGCTCAGCCGTGGTGTAATCCATTCCGGACAGGAAAATAGGACAATCCAGGAATTGCGGAAGCCCTGAAGCCCTGAAGCCCTGAAGCCTTGAAGCCTTGAAGCCCGCAGCGATTCAGATTCCGGGTGCGGTGTGTTACAACCGCAACTCATGCCAACAGTTCAGCAGGTCATCGTGACGGGCGCGTCGAGCGGGATCGGCCGCGCGGCAGCGCTTCGATTCGCCCGTGAAGCCGCGTCGGTGCTCCTCGTGGGACGAGCCGAAGCTGCGCTCGCCGAAGTTGCTGCGACGGTCGACCGCGAAGGTGGCCAGAGCGCCACGCTTGCCGCCGACGTGACGAGGCCCGATGCGCCTGACCGGATCGTCGACGCGGCGCTGCACCGCTTCGGCGGCGTGACGACGCTGGTCAACGCGGCGGGGATCATCGGATCGGGCACCATCGAGACGACCAGCGACGAGCAGTGGGACGCCATGCTCGACATCAACACGCGTGCGCCATTTCGATTGATGCGCCGAGCGGCGCCGGCGCTGATCGCGTCGAAGGGATCGATCGTGAACGTTTCGAGTGTGACCGGCCTGCGGTCGTTTCCAGGGGTTTTGGCGTACTGCGTCAGCAAGGCCGGCATCGATCAACTGACGCGCTGCGCGGCGCTCGAACTCGCGCCGAAAGGGGTCCGCGTGAACGCGGTCAACCCGGGCGTGGTGATTTCAAATCTCCATCGCCGCGGCGGCATGAACGAGGTGAGCTACTCGGCGTTCCTCGAGCACTCGAAGTCCACCCACCCGATTGGACGGCCGGGAGACCCGCACGAGATTGCGGACCTCATTTACTTTCTCGCCTCGCCTGCCGCCGCGTGGATCACCGGCGAAACGGTTTCGATTGATGGCGGGCGTCACCTGACGTGTGCGAGGTAGCTACCAGCTATCAGCTGTCAGCCGCGAACCGCGAACCGCGAACCGCGGCTCGATCACTTCTTCCACGGATTCTTCCCGGTCTCCCTGATGTAGCGTTCCCGTCCGATGTTGTCGAGGAACGGCAGCGCCGCGTTCGCGACTTCCTCGGCCCGCTCGCGTGGGACGACGACGACGCCGTCACCATCCGCCATCACGACGTCGCCGGGCCGCACCAGCACCCCGCCGACCGTCACGGGCCGATTGACCGACTCGAGCTCATTGCGTCCCGGCCGAATCCCGCGCGCCAGCCGCCGGAAATACACCGGAATTTTCTGATGGATGATCTCGTCGGTGTCGGCGAGGCCGCCGCCCGTGACGAGTCCGACCATCCCGCGCTTCTGCCAGCTCTGGATGTTGGACGAGCCGATGCTGCGCGACTCGCCGTCATCCATCGCGTCGATGACGAGGATCGATCCCGGCGTCAGCACGTCCACGAACGCTTCCGACGTCACCGTGCTGTACCACTGCCCGATCGTCTTGTCGTCCATCCTGGGCTCGCGCCTGTTGGTCGGCACATACCGCGCCGTGACCGCGATGCCGACGACGCGATGGGTGAAGTTGTCCGTGTCCTTCCACAGGGCGTGGATCTCCTGATCGACGAGGCCCACATCCTGAAGACCGACGACGTCCATGCCGTCGGAGACGTCGGCGACACGCAGGTATTTGTACATGTCGAGGATGCGCCGGTTGTCTTCCTGCGAGTAGTCCTTGTAGGGAATGAACAGCCTCACCTTTGCCGGGATGGCCTTCTCGGCCGGTTGTTGCGCCGCGGCCGGCGTCGTCAGGGCAAGGGCGGTGAGCAGTGCAGTGGTGATTCTCATGGTTGTCAGGCTTCTTGGCTTCAGGGCTTCATGGATTCCCTGATTAGGATTGGCTGATTAGGGATTAGGGATTGGGTTTACGCCTTCCGCAAATACCTGTCCTCCGCGTTCAGCAAGCATCCGCGCAGCCTTGAAACCTCCCGCCTGGAGGAGCGCCACGTGATCGACGCTCGCGGAGGGGGTGCGGATCAGCGCGCGCAGTCCGTGGGGCATGGAATCGATCACCAGACAACGGCCGCCCGGTCTCAGAACGCGGCGTATTTCGGCCAGCACGGCGGGACGGGTTTCCGGCGCTACGCGCGCGAGCACATCGCGCACGACGGCGACGTCGAAGGATGCCGCGTCGAGAGACAGCGTCCCGAACGATGAAACCGACGTTTCGACGAGCGCGCCCTCGCCGAGCGCGATCCGCGCCGCGTTCGCCACCACCGCGTCGCGCTCATCCACCGCATGCGCACGGCCCGTGAGTCCGGTCTTCGATGCGAGTTGCGCGATCAGCAGCGGGTCGCTGCAGCCGACAACGAGCAGCCGATCGCCGAGCTTGATGCCCGCCATCGAGACAGCGAGAGATTCGGCCGTGGACTCACGCAGCGGCAACCACTTCATTGTTGTATCGGCGGGGACCCCTGCACCCCGCCTGGCGCCCTCCACTCGCTTGCGCTCCGTTCCGCATTTGATCCGGGGGCTTCGCCCCGCGGACCCCCTACACGCGCCCTCGCGGGGCCCGTGATCCCCGCTCCGGGCGCGTGGCTCGCTCGCGGCGCTTCGCTCGCTCCGGTCCGGGCGATTGGCGAATGATATAGTTTCCGGTTGTGAAAAATCCGCCGAAAATCGCCGATGCGACCGGGAAGCTGGGCGTTCTCCTCGTGGGATTGGGGGCTGTGAGCACGACCACGATCGCCGGCGTCCTCGCCGTGCGCCGCGGTCTCGCGCCGCCCATCGGGGCGTTGACGCAGATGGGCACGATCCGCCTCGGGAAACGCACCGAGGGACGTTCACCACTCATCAAGGATTTCGTTCCGCTCGCGGCGCTCGACAACGTCGTGTTCGGGGCATGGGATCTGTTCGAGGACAACGCCTACGAAGCGGCGAAGACGGCCGGTGTGCTGGAAGCGGACCTGTTGGAACAGGTCAAGCCGGAGCTCGAAGCGATCAAACCGATGGCGGCCGTTTTCGATCGCCGCTACGTCAAGCGCCTCGACGGACCGAACGTCAAGAAAGGGAAAACGAAGAAGGATCTCGCGGACCAGTTGATCGAGGACATGCGCCGGTTCAAGAAAGCCCACAACTGCGATCGGCTGGTGATGGTGTGGTGCGGGAGCACCGAGGTATTCCTCACCGAATCGCCGGCGCACGCCACGCTCGCGGCCTTCGAGAAGGCGCTCGAAGCGAACGACGACAGCATCCCGTCCAGCATGATTTACGCCTATGCGGCGATCAAGGAGGGTCTGCCTTACGCGAATGCGGCGCCGAATCTGAGCGCCGACGTCCCGGCGCTGCTGGAACTGGCATCGCAGACCGGCTCGCCCCTCGCCGGCAAGGACTTGAAGACCGGGCAGACACTGATCAAGACGATCATCGCGCCCGGCTTGAAGGCGCGGCTGCTCGGCGTCGAGGGATGGTATTCGACCAACATCCTCGGAAACCGGGACGGCGAAGTGCTCGACGATCCCGAGTCGTTCAAGACCAAGGAAGAAAGCAAGAAATCCGTCCTCGACTACATCCTTCAGCCGAATCTCTATCCCGAGCTCTATAAAGATCTTTGCCACGTCGTCCGGATCAATTACTATCCGCCGCGAGGCGACAACAAAGAGGGCTGGGACAACATCGACATCTTCGGCTGGCTGAATTACAAGATGCAGCTGAAGGTGAACTTTCTGTGCCGCGATAGTATTCTCGCGGCGCCGATCGTGCTCGACGTCGCGCTGTTTCTCGACCTCGCGAAGCGGGCGGGGATGGAAGGGATTCAGGAGTGGCTGTCGTTCTATTTCAAGAGCCCGATGCACGCGCCCGGGTTGTACCCTGAACATGACTTGTTCATCCAGAGCATGAAGTTGAAGAACACGCTGCGGTTCCTCCGCGGCGAGGACCTCATCACCCATCTAGGCCTGGAGTATTACGACTGATGGATTCAGGCAGACTGCAGCCGGCACTCTACGGTGGACTCTTCATCGGCGTGCTGTCTGCACTGCCGATCGTCAACATGGGCAACTGTTGCTGTTGCCTGTGGGTCGTGGCGGGGGGTGCGCTTGCCGTCTACCTGCGGCAGCAGAACATGCCCTATGCGGTGAACTCCTCCGAAGGCGCGCTGATGGGACTCCTGGCGGGTCTCATCGGCGGCGTGATCGCCGCGCTGATTTCGATCCCGATGATGGCGGTGATGGGCCCCTTCCAGCAGCGCATGATCGAGCAGATCCTGAATTCGCGCGCCGACATCCCCGAAGAATCGCGCGACATGATCGAGAAGATGATGCGGCGCAATGCGGGCGTGGGCGCCGTCGCGTTCGCGACCGGCCTGGTGTTGCAGGTCATCGTCGGGACGGTATTCGGCATGCTCGGCGGCCTGCTCGGCGTGGCGATGTTCAAGAAACAGCTGCCGCCGCCCCCGCCGCCGGGGGGCGTCCAGGTGCTGCCGCCGGAATAGTTCGGTGACGGGATGCGGGATCCGGGATCGGGGATCCGGTTCGGATCCCGGATCCCGCATCCCGGATCCCGATCCGAGCCCCCTACAGCCAACCTCCTCCCGTTCCGAAACTTCCCATAGCAAAAGCGTGCAATTTGCGCCGTGCTGCGCGAATCTGCGATGTCGCTTCTAAATGATTGAGTGGCAATAGGTTATGCGGGCTGTGTGGGCACTCTGCGTGGCGGGCCTGGCGTCACAGGCCCTACCGGACCTGGCGGTCACCCGGCTGAGTGGCGTCCCGCGGGAGCCCGCGTCGGCATCGCAGACGCAGCCGCAGGGTCCCCTCACGCCGCTGCCGGTGACGCAGATCGACGATCAGATGCGAGCGGATCTGGACGGTCCGCGGCGGATCTCACTGACCGTCTCGCGGCCCATGGCGCTCGGCGATCTGCTGCTGCTGCTCGTGAACGGGACCCCAATCAGCATCGTGACCGACGAGGACGTGTCGGGAACGTTCATCGGAGATTTGAAAGATCTCTCGATGCGTCAGGCGCTGGAGGCGGTGCTGTTCCCGCGCGGTCTCGATTACGACGTCCAGGGGACGCTGATTCGCGTCTTCCCGCGGAGAGCGTCGACGCGCTTGTTCGACGTGAATTACGTCAACGTGCGGCGCGCGTGGCAGCGCGGCGTGCGCAGCGCGGTGTCGGTCGACAGCCAGGCCTCGCCGGCTGCGGACCTTGCGGCGAGCATCGAGTCGGATCCGCTCGACGAGCTCGGCAAGGGCGTGCAGGCAATGCTGTCGGACTCCGGGCGGATGCACGTCGACCGCGCCGCCGGGATCGTCCAGGTCACGGATTTTTCGGAACGGCTCGACCAGATCGGCATCTATGTCGAGACCGTGCAGCTGCGTGCGTCGCGCCAGGTGCGGCTCGAGGCGCGCGTGTTTGAAGTGGCTCTCAGCGCCGCCGGCGCCCGGTCGATCGACTGGAAGGCCGTCGCGGCCCGCGCGGCCGGGGGAACGCAGGCGTCTCCAGTACGAGCTGCGGCGGGGCTGATGGCGGACGCCGACGCGGTGCAGAACGCCATCGCCGAGCAGGGAACGATCACGATGATCGCGGCGCCGCATGTCGTCGCGCTCAACAACGAGCCTGCGCTGATGCGGGTTGGCACGCAGTCCGTCTCGTTCGAGTCGGCGTCGACGATTACGCCTGACGGAGCGCGGCGCCGGGAGAGTCGCCCGACGCCGGTCCTCGAAGGCCTGACGCTCACGGTGACGGCGCAGATTGCGGCCGATGGCATCGTGCAGTTGAGCATTTCTCCGAGTTACGCGTCGCGGCGGTCGCAGGTGAAGTCGCCTGAAGGCGGGTCGTTTCCGGTGCTGAGGATTAACGAAGCGGACACGATGGCGCGCGTGCGCGCCGGCGAAACAGTTGTCCTGTCTGGGTTCCTGGACGATCGCGAAACGACAAAGCCGAACGCCGGCCTCGCCGGGCTCTTCGGCGCGCAGTCGCACGCGACCGTGAAAAGTGAGCTGGTGATTCTGCTGACGCCGACGGTCGTGGCGCCGGGGGCACCGGTCAGTTCCGGTGGCGCTGGCTTTCCGCCTTCGCCTTAGGCTCGGCGCATCGCCGCAGCTTCAGCGAAGGCTGGTCAGGCCAGCAAGAGGAAAGCACATGCACGAGGAATACTACGGCTTCAGCGAGAAACCCTTCAGTCTCACGCCGGATCCGAAATATCTCTATAAGAGCGAGTCGCACGCCAACGCGTTCGATCTGCTCCAGTACGCAATCCGCCGCCGCGAAGGGTTCGTCGTGATCACCGGCGATATCGGCACCGGAAAGACGACGCTCTGCCGCGCGGTCCTCGAGCAGCTCGATCGCAAGACGTTCACCGCGCTCGTACTGAACCCGTTTCTTTCCGAGGACGATCTTCTTCGCCTGATCCTGCAGGACTTCGGCGTCGTCTCCCGCGAAGAGATGAAGCGAGGCCGGCTGGCCGGCGTCAGCAAGCAGGAGCTGATCGACACGCTGAACGAATTCCTGTTGTCGCTGCTGCCGCTCCGTGCGAACGCCGTGCTGATCATTGACGAGGCGCAGAATCTGCCGCTGCAGGTCCTCGAGCAGATCCGAATCCTGTCCAATCTAGAAACCGACAAGGAGAAGCTGCTGCAGATCGTGCTCGTCGGTCAGCTGAACCTGAAGGATCTGCTCCGCGCTCCTGAGCTGCGCCAGCTCGATCAACGGGTGTCCATCCGCTACGAGCTGCGACCGTTGACGCGCGAGGAAACGTCGGCGTACGTGGGACACCGCCTCACGATTGCCGGGGGCGGAGCGGTCAGCTTTGGATCACGAGCGCTCGATTGCGTGTACCGCTATACGAATGGGATTCCGCGCCTCATCAACCTCGTATGCGATCGCGCACTGC
Source organism: Acidobacteriota bacterium (assembly GCA_046731735.1). GTDB lineage: Bacteria > Acidobacteriota > Vicinamibacteria > Vicinamibacterales > 2-12-FULL-66-21 > JALZOC01. Next base: position 14,115 of record JBKPLP010000177.1, on the reverse strand, counting down.
TCGGCGGGTACTCGGCGCGGACCAGCCGGATTACACCGGATATGGTGTCCGCAGCAGCTGAAGGACTCAGTCTGCAGATCCCTCGCTGGTCAGTTGTCAGCTGGCTGAAGCGTCATGCGGCCTCGTTCGCCGCGGGCGCCGCGTTCATGGCGGCGATGTCGGCGGCGGCGGCATCCGGAGTAATCGGGCTGCAGGCGCGTGCTGCGTCTGCCCGCTCGTCAAATGCCGGTGAAGCTGTCACCGCCGCTCGCCCCGACCCAAAGCTGCCGACGGCGTCGATGTCGCGGCCGCCGCAGACGACGATGCCGCAGCCGCAGCAGCGCCCAGTACCCGCCCAGCGCTCCGAGCCGGCGGCGGTGAAGGCGAGCACGTCTCGCTTCAACATTCTGGTCGGTTCTTTTCGCGCACAGACGGAGGCGGAAGTGCTGCTCGACCAGTTGCGCGGGCTCGGGTATCGTACCTACGCGAACCAGGTGGCCTCGCCCAATCGCGGCGCGTGGCACCAGGTGTTCGTTGGTCCATATGACGATCTCGGCCACGCACGGCAGGACGAGGCGCGCGTACGGCGGCTGCCCGCGTATGCCGACGCGCACCTTGTGACTCCGTGAGCCAGCTCTTCGACTCGCTGCGCCGCGGCCGGCCCCAGAGTCGCCCGAAGGCGCCGCGTACGGCCCACGGCGACGCGGTGCTTGCGACACTCGGCTACGCCCCGGTCCGCCGCTCCGGCCGCGCGTCCGCACTCCTCCGGGTCGTCGGCGTCATGATCGCGATCGCCGCAATCTGGGGCGGCTGGCGGGTCTTTTACGCCCCCGGATCCCAACCCGACCCGCGGCGTCCGGCGCCGAGGACGTCTCCCACGACGTCGGCCGCCGGCACACCTGCGCCGACGCCGCGTGTAGTGAAGCCTCCGGCGGCGGTCACGACCGATACTCCGGGTCCAGCGTCCGCCGCTCCACTGGCGAATCCGTCCGAGCCGGCTCGTACCGCGCCTGCGCCAGTCGCGGCTGTGGCCGACGCACCGGCCGGGCAGCGCGCCCCCGCGGCTGAAACGAGGATCGCTCCCGCCGTACGCGCGAGTGCACCGCCGGTGTCGCGGCCCCCTGCGTCGCTGCCGATTCCGCAACCTGCTCCCGCACCGGCAGTGTCAGCACCGGCTGCGGGGAATGCGTCTGCGACGTCAAGCGACTTCGAGCTCGCTCTCTACTTTCATCGCGCCGGCGATTTCGAGAACGCGCTTCAGCACTACCGGGCGCTCCTGCAGAAGAACGAGCTGAACGCGCAGGCGCACAACAATCTCGGGCTGCTGTATCAGGAGAGGAATCTGCTGCAGGAATCGGCCCGCGAGCTCCAACGCGCGGTGCTCATCCAGCCGCGGAACGCGGGCGCGCACAACAACTACGGCGTCACCCTGCTGATGCAGGGGAAGCCTGACGAAGCCGCGGCCGAGTTCCAGGCGGCACTCGCGATCGACTCCCGCAACATCGATGCGATGGTGAACCTCGCCCTCGCGCAGCGGAACCAGAACCAGGCGGACGTCGCAAAAGAAACGCTGCTCAAGGCGCTCGCGATGTCGCCGCGGAACCCCGCCGCGCATTACAATCTCGCACAGCTGTACGATCAGACCAACGAGACGGCACGTGCGGTCGAGCACTACCGCCGGTTTCTCGAAACCGCCGGTGCCGAGCACGCGGGGCGCGCCGCGGCGGTTCGTGCGAGGATCGCCGAGCTCTCCAGGACGCCGGAGTAGGGCGCGATCTTCCCGGCTTCGCTAAAGCTACGGCGGCCCGCCGGAGCCGTGGCGCAGGCGGAAGACCCCGCCGGTTTTCAGCTATGTCCGAGATTGACAATCTTCTGCACGAGAATCGTCGATTTCCGCCCGCCGACGACTGGCGTACCCACGCCAACGTCACCGACCCTAAGATCTACGAACGGGCGGCGCGCGATCCGGAGTCGTTCTGGGCGGAGTTCGCCCGGGAGCTCGACTGGATCCGCCCGTGGGACACAGTGCTCAAGTGGACATCCCCGTACGCCCGCTGGTTCGAGGGGGGCAAGATCAACGCGAGCGCGAATTGCCTCGATCGTCACGTCCGCACCGCAAGGCGAAACAAGGCCGCCATCATCTGGGAGGGGGAGCCGGGTGACCGCCGGACGCTGACCTATTGGGATCTCTACCGTCAGGTTGGCGCGTTCGCCAACGTCTTGAAATCGCTCGGCGTCAAGCGCGGTGACCGCGTGGCGTTGTATCTGCCGCTCGTTCCCGAGCTCGCGATCGCGATGCTCGCGTGCGCGCGCATCGGCGCGGTCCACAGCGTTGTCTTCGGCGGCTTCAGCGCCGAGTCTTTGCGCGATCGCATCAACGATGCACAGGCGGTGCTGCTCGTCACCGCGGACGGCGGCTATCGCCGCGGCAACGTCGTCCCCTTGAAAAAGATGGCGGACGAGGCGCTGCAGGGTACGCCGTCGATCAGGAATGTCGTCGTCGTGCAGCGCGTGCCTGGCGCGTCGGACGACAGCGTGCTCACCGCCGGACGCGACCGCTGGTACCACCAGCTGATGGCGGATGCCGATCCGCGCTGCGAGCCGGAAGCGATGGATGCAGAGGACATGCTCTACATCCTCTACACGTCCGGCACGACGGGTAAGCCGAAGGGAATCGTTCACACGACCGGTGGCTATCTCGTTGGCACGTACGCGACGACGAAGTGGGTTTTCGATCTGAAAGAGGACGACGTCTTCTGGTGCACTGCGGATATCGGCTGGGTCACCGGCCACAGCTACGTTGTCTATGGGCCGATGTCGAACGGCGCGACCATCGTGATGTACGAGGGGGCGCCCGACTGGCCGGAGAAGGATCGGTTCTGGTCGATCGTCGAGCGCCATGGCGTGACCGTCTTCTACACCGCACCGACCGCAATCCGCGCGTTCATGCGCTGGGGCACCGAGTGGCCGCGGAAGCGCGACTTGAGCACGCTCCGTCTGCTCGGGTCGGTCGGTGAGCCCATCAACCCGGAAGCGTGGATCTGGTATCACCAGAACATCGGACGCGAGCGCTGTCCCGTTGTCGATACGTGGTGGCAGACGGAAACGGGGATGATCATGATCACGCCCCTTCCCGGAATCACCAGCACGAAGCCGGGATCAGCGACGCAGCCGTTTCCCGGCGTGTCAGCTGAAATCCGCGACGGTCTCGGCCGCCGCGTCGACACGGGCGGTGGACTTCTGACGCTGACGAAACCGTGGCCGGCGATGCTCCGCGGCATCTATGGCGATCCGGAGCGTTTCGTCCAGCAGTACTGGAGCCGCTGGTCCGACGGTACGTACTTCACGGGCGACGGCGCGCGGCTCGACGACGACGGGTTTTATTGGCTGCTCGGCCGCGTCGACGACGTGCTCAACGTCGCGGGACATCGCCTTGGGACGATGGAGGTCGAGAGCGCTCTGGTCGACCACCCGAAGGTCGCGGAGGCGGCGGTCGTAGGCAAACCGCACGAGATCAAGGGCCAGGCGGTCGCCGCGTTCGTGACGGTGAAGGAAGGCGTGAAGGCGACGCCGGAGCTCGCGGACGAGCTGAAGGAACACGTCGTGCGCAAGATTGGCGCGATCGCCCGGCCCGATCAGATCCTGTTTGCCGCCGATTTGCCCAAGACGCGTTCGGGAAAGATCATGCGGCGGCTGCTTCGCGATATCGCCGAGGGAAAGACCCTGGGTGATACGTCGACGCTCGCCGATCCGGCCGTTGTTGCCAGGCTGAAGACTGAGTACGCCGACCGCGAATAGCATCGGTGATGCATCAACCGGGCGCGACCAGCCTCCGCTAAAGCTACGGCGGTCCAGGGAGTCTAAGGCGAAGGCGGAAGGCCGGCGCCCGCGGCATCTGACCGGCCTGGCGGCAGTCGAACTCGCTCGACCCGGTTCCCGCCATCATTCTTCGCGCGCAACAGCGCGGCTTGTGCTTCCGCGAGAACGTGGTGGGGATCGATTTCCTCCCGCACTGCGTCCGTCCCGACCGCCGCCGCGCTGACCGTCACCGTGGTCCGTGCGTCCGTCTTGTGCTCGACGAGCACCAGCCGCTGTTGGACCGTCTCGCAAAAGCGGGTTGCCAGAACCGTGGCCTGGTCGATAGTGGTCTCCGGCAGCAGGACGGCGATGGAATCCTCTCCGTAACGCGCCACCCAATCGTGATTTCGGAAAAAATGGCGCGCCAGAATTCCCAGCCGCTCGAGCAATCGATCTCCGGCGCCAAACCCATGCGCGCGGTTCACTTCTGTCAGGCTGTCGACATCGAACAGGATCATCGACACGCCATGATGATGACGCCGCGCGCGTAACGCTTCCTGCTGCAGTACGAGATCGAACACCTGCGCGCTCAGCAGGGTGGTCAGCGCGTCGCGCAGCACCGGCTGCCCCTGGGCCCGCTCCGCGACGGCCGTGATGAGTTCGATCGTGGCGGCACGGACCGCGTGCGCGACCATCGGCCAGGCATCCGAGGTGGGGCCGAGCTCCTTGTGCAGCGCGAGCTCGTCGAGGACCGCACTCTCGCCCCTGTGGACCGCGTCGATTGTCTGTCTGAGCGAAAGCGGCGGGGTGATGTGCGCGAGATCGTGGACAGGCCCTCGCCGTTCGTCGATGTGGCGTTCCTCGACGGCGAGCGCCAGCAGGTCGACCATGACCCGGCCGAACGTCTGCCAGTCGGTTTGATCGAGTTGCGGACTGTTCACGAGGATCGTGGCAATGTCCTGGCTGAGGGTCTGGCGGCGTTCGCGGATCGCGGCTGCAATGCGCGCGCGCAGGTCGCGCGGAATGTCTATGAAGCCGACGGTCGCCACCATGCTCCTGATATTACCGCGGGGATCCTTCACACAATCACGGCCCAGCTTGCGCGCCGTCCCCGCCACGTTCTAATGTCGAGTTCCCCAGCAGTTAACGCGGGGCCCGGTTCGGGCCGAAACACTGACGGACAGCCATGGCCAGCACTACCGGTATCGAGCTCGGGCCCGACTCGTGTGTCCTTGCAGGCGTCCGTACCACTCGATCGGGCGCCGACATCGTCGCGTTGCACATGGTTGAACCAGCCGCGTGGCCCGCGCACGATGCCGCTCTTGCGGAAATGCTTCGCGGCGTTCGCAAATCCAAGAAGTTTCCGAAAGGCGCGAGGGTCGTCGCCTGGGGCCTGCCAGAAGACACGACGATCGATACCATCACCCGCGCGGCGATGCGCCCGCTCGTGGATGCCGGCTTCCGCATCGACCGCCTCGTGACTCCACCCCAGGCGCTCGCAATTCTCGCCAGCACGCGGGGCAGATCGGGTGCCCAGAACAGCGGCGTCGTCTGGCTCGCGCTGAACATGCACGGCGCGGCAATCGCGATTGTCCGTGGCGCCGAGCTGGTGTTCGGGCGTACGTTCCAATGGACGTACAACCCCTACCTTCTCGAAACCAAGGCCCAGCTGCTGCAGCGTTACTCCCTCATTGCGCACCTCGCGCCGGAGGTGCGCCATGGAATCGCTGCGGTGCGGGCCTCGCACGGCATCCCGGTAGACGCAGTCGTAACCTGCGGCGATCTTCCCGAGTTGCGCTCGCTGACGATGCCGCTGATCGAGGAGTTGGATCTCGAAGTCGAAACGCTGGACTCGATGGAAGGGTTGCGCCCGGTGGGGAAGGCAAAGCTGGAACGCCTGGCCGAAACCGCACCGGCGCTGCGACTCGCGTGCGCGGCAGCCCTGGCGGGTGCCCAGCGGCCACGCGCAAATGCGCCGGCAGTCGCGCGGATCGCCGCTGCAATTGCGGCCGTCGCGGCGCTTGGGTATGGCGCCTACAGCTATTTCACTCGCGCAGTCGTATCGACTTCACCTCCGCGCGTCACTCAAACGGCGACGAGGGCGCCGGCAAAGCCACCGGTCAAGGCAACGCCGAAGCAAGCGCCCCCTGCCGTGACTACGGCTGGTCCGCGGGTGCCGCCGTCCGCGGCGCCGGCCGCCCCCCGGACGGAACGAAAGGACCAGAACGCGCCGCCGGGGAGGCGGAATGTGCCGCCGTCGGCCGCACCGCAAAGTTCCCCAGCGGTCGCGGCGAAGCCGGCTCCGTCGGCCATCCCCGATAGCGGCCGGCTCCAGCCGCGACCGAGCCAGCCGGCACCGTCGCCGAAGCCGTCGACGGCGGTGTCCAGTCTCCCCGCCATGACGCCCCAACCTGAGGTCCCGTCATCGCTACCTGCGAGAGACACGAACGCCCGGGAGAGGGCCAGCTCAGCTGATACGAGAGGCGTGATCTTTCCGCAAGCCCCCAGAGCTGCCGCTCCGGCGCCCCCTCTCAGGGATCCCCTGCCCAAGGTGGATTCAATCCTCATCGACCAGGAACGTCGACTGGCACTCATCGACGGTGCGGTTACGGCGGTTGGCGACAGAATTGGGCCGCGCGTCGTCGCGCAGATCGACCGCGAGGGGGTGGTGCTGCGAGAGCCCTCGGGCCTGTTGATTCGGGTTTCATTGCGATCGCGGCAGTAGCCCGTGTCATCTCGTAAACTGTTTATGTAAAACGACTTATTTTGTCTCGTCGGCGGCGAGATTGAGAATGGCTGAGATCACGCGTAAGATCGATGATCCCCGTGGGGAGGGACACGTTTAGTGCGCAAAAAGATCGGCGAATGCCTTATTCAGGCAGGGCTGATTACCGAAGAGGATCTGCAGACGGCGCTCGCCGAGCACCAGCGTTCGGGCGAGCGCATCGGCGCGGTCCTCGTCCGCCTGAACTTCGCGACTGAAAAACAAATCACCAAGGCGCTGGCGTACCAGCTCGGCTTTCCGTACGCGAGCCTGAGCGAGGAACCGCCCGATCCCGCCGCGGTTGTCCTGATCCCGAAGGACGTTGCGTTGAAGCGCGTCTGCGTCGCGGTCAGCCTCGAGAAGAACCTGCTGACGGTGGCGATGTCAGACCCCCTGCTGTTCAGCCTCGTCCAGGACCTCGAGTTCCAGACTGGATACCGGATCAAGCAGGTGGTCGCCACGAAGTCGGACATCCTCGCGGCGATTGAGAGCGGGTACCCGGACAAGGCCATCGCGAAGTACACCGGGGGTGGAACCAACGGCGCCCTGGCGGTACCGGAACCCGCGACCCCGAAATCCGCGCGCGGCGCCGACGCTTCGAATCGCGCGCTTGCCCGCCGATCTGACGACGAGATTTTCGAGCAGCCTCCGGCTCCCGGGGTCGGCTCACGCGATGCCAGCGAGTCCGCACCAATCATCGATCTCGTCGATCTCGTCGTGAACAGCGCCATCACCAGCCGCGCGAGCGACGTCCACATCGAGCCGATGGACAAGGGGGTTCTCGTTCGCCATCGCCTCGATGGGTTGCTGAAGGAAGTGATGGACCTGCCGAAATGGGTTCATGAAGGGCTCGTCGCCCGCATGAAGATCATGGCGGGCATGGACATCGCGGAAAAGCGCCTGCCGCAGGACGGCCGCCTGCGTATCAAAACCGACGACGGGAAGGAAGTCGACTTCCGCGTCTCGACGCTGCGGACGCTGTTCGGCGAAAAAGTCGTACTTCGCGTGCTGGACCATCGGAAGGGAGCGCCGCCGCTCGAGGAACTGGGTCTTTCCGCCGCCGCGATGGAGGAGCTGCGCTTCTTCCTTCGCCACCAGCACGGCATGATTCTCGTCGTCGGCCCGACCGGCAGCGGCAAGACGACGACACTCAGCTCGGCGATCAGCTCGATCAAGTCCGGACGCACCAACATCATCACGATTGAAGATCCGATCGAGTATCAGATTCCGGGCGTCAATCAGACGCAGGTCAACGAAAAAGCCAAGCTGACGTTCGCGACCGCGCTGCGCGCGATCCTCCGGCAAGACCCCGATGTCGTGCTGGTCGGCGAAATCCGCGATCACGAGACGGCGAAGATCGCGATGCAGGCGGCACAAACCGGACATCTCGTCCTGTCGACGCTGCACACCGACGATGCGCCGTCGGCCGTTACACGGCTGATGGACATGGGGATCGAACCGTACGTCATCGGTTCCGGGCTGGTCGGCGTGATCGCTCAGCGCCTCGTGCGCCGCCTTTGCGGGTCGTGCCGGCGGCAGTACACGCCCGAGGCCGAGACGCTTCGCGCGCTGTCGATTCCCGAGGGTTTCGAGTCGCAGTTCGTCTTCTATCGCGCGGTGGGATGCGAGGAATGCAACCACACGGGCTATCGCGGGCGCATTGCGCTCTATGAAGTCATGCGGGTCACCGACAAGGTGCGTCGCCTCATCGCGCAGAAGGCCGGGGAGGATCTGATCCGCGAAGCAGCGGTTGAAGCGGGAATGGTCAGCCTCGGAGAGGACGGCCTGGCGAAGGTGAAAGCGGGGGTCACGACGGCGGAAGAGCTGCTGCGCGTGGTCACCGAAGTTCGAGAAATGCGCACGCTGTGCCCGAGCTGCAGTGGAGCGGTCGCGCTCGACTTCAACGCGTGTCCGCACTGCGGCCACCGATTGAGCGGCGGGTGTCCGAAGTGCGGACGCGCCCTTCAACCCGGATGGAGCTTCTGCCCGTTCTGCGCGGCGGCAACGGCCCCCGCCAAATCGCGGAAGAAGTTGCGCGATCAGAGGAAGCTCGAGCTGCCAGCTTCCAATGTCGCTGAGTTCAAGAACCAGCGGTGAAAACCCACTACGAACTGCTCGACATCGGCCCGGACGCTCCGGCCGACCAAATCAAGAAGGCGTTCCGCCGGGAGATCGCCCGCTACCATCCGGACAAGGTCCAGCATCTCGGGTCCGAGTTCCAGGATATTGCGTCGGCGCGCGCGGCCGAGCTGACCGAAGCGTACCGCGTCCTCATGGACGACGAGATGCGCGCGGAATACGACGAGAGCTTGAAGCGCGGCGCAGTTCCGCCACCGTCGGGCCCGCCGTCCCATTCGTCCGCGCCCGCTGCGTCTCCGGTACCTGACTCGCCGGCGCACGAACCTGCGCCGCGCCCGGCCCCGGGATCCGCGGCCGGCCCTCAGGCGCCGTCGGAATTCGTTCGAAAGGCGGGCACCTCCCGGGTCCGGGAGGCCGTGCTCGCAGTCAGCGGAACCGCCACCGCGGTAACGGTCCCTGGATTCGATGCCGCGTTCGACATCAGGAGCAAGAGCGGATTATTCAAGAAGAGCGAGCCGCCGGTACGTCTGCTGACAAAATTCGTGCCCCAGGTGGATACGGCAGCGGTGGCAACATCGTGGCTCGACGCGGTTCGCGGGGCAAAGTGCGACGATCACACCTGTGTCATCTTGCTGCTGGGGGGGGCAGGGATGGTGTCGACCAAGGAGCTGTCAGCCGCGATTGCCGATCAGCGGCGCAAAACCCGCGGCAGCCCCCCGGTGCTCGTGCCGGTCGACGTGCGCGACTGGGAAGCGCTATTTCCGCCTGACACACCCTCCGCGGTGCGATCTATCATGCAATGGCTGCAGCACGGAACCGTTTGAGGCCAGGGGGGAACAAACCACTCTCCTCTGGCGTATGCTCGGAAATGCCTATGGCTCTGATTGAAACGCGCGATTTGTGGAAGACGTACGTCATGGGCGAGGAGGAGATTCACGCCCTCCGCGGCGTCTCGATTCAAATCGAGCGCGGTGAGTACGTCGCGATCATGGGGCCATCGGGCTCCGGGAAATCGACGCTGATGAACCTGATTGGCTGCCTCGACACGCCGACGAAGGGCAGCTACCTCCTCAACAACAAGGAGGTGGCCGCGATGAACGACGACGAGCTCGCGCGGATTCGCAACGAGGAAATCGGGTTCGTCTTCCAGACATTCAACCTGCTGCCGCGGGCGACGGCGCTGCACAACGTCGAGTTGCCGCTCGTCTACGCCGGGATGCCGTCGAAGGCGCGGCTCGAACGGGCGCGCGAGGCGCTGGAGAAGGTGGAGCTCACGTCGCGTGCGACGCACAAGCCGAACGAACTGTCGGGCGGTCAACGTCAGCGCGTCGCGATCGCCCGCGCGCTCGTCAACAACCCGTCGATTCTGCTTGCCGACGAGCCGACGGGAAACCTCGATTCGAAGACCGGCGAAGAGATCATGATGGTGTTCGAACGCTTGCACCAGTCCGGCAACACCATCGTCCTCGTCACGCACGAAGCCGACATCGCGGCGCACGCGCACCGGGTCATCTCGATCCGCGACGGGCAGGTTGAGAAGGACGTTCCGCGGGCCGCATAGATCGCTTGATAGCTTCAGAAATCCCTAATCCCTGATCCCAGAATCCCGGAATCCTGGATTCCGAAAAGGATCGGCTGATCAGGGATTCGCGATTAGGGATTAGGGATTCGCTCTGTGCTATATGGCTGCGAAATGACCGGTGTCGATTTCCCTGAGCGGCGCTGCGCGGTCGAACGTCGACGGGTCCAGCACGATGCGCTGTCGCCGAGCGACGGGATCCGGGATTGGGATCGCGGACAGAAGCGCGCGTGTGTAGGGGTGTGCGGGCGCGGCAAAAAGCGACTCGGTGTCCCCCATCTCCACGATTCGTCCCAGATACATCACCGCCACACGGCTGCAGATGTGCCGAACAAGCCGGAGATCGTGGGCGATGAACAGATAAGTGAGCTTCAGACGCTCCTGCAGGTCCATCAGGAGATTGATCACCTGGGCCTGCACGGATACATCGAGAGCGGAGACGGGTTCGTCCGCGATGATGAACGACGGGTTCAACGCGAGTGCACGCGCGAGGCCCACCCGCTGACGTTGCCCGCCGCTGAACTGGTGCGGATACCGCGAGAGCTGCGAGGGATCCAGCCCGACCAGCTCGAATAATTCCGCCACGCGGGCGCGGCGGGTGGCCTTCGATCCCATCTTGTGTATGGTGAGCGGTTCCTCCACGATCGCGCCTACCTGCATGCGCGGGTTCAACGACGAGTAGGGATCCTGAAAGACAAGCTGCATGTCGCGGCGCGCGTGGCGCATGCGCGACTCCGAGTACGCGAGGATGTCCTCTCCCTTGAACCGCACCTTACCGGACGTGGGTTCGATCAGCCGAAGGATGCAGCGTCCGGTTGTCGTTTTGCCGCTCCCGGATTCGCCCACCAGCCCGAAGGTTTCTCCCTCGCCGATGGTGAAGCTCACGCCATCGACAGCGCGGACGACTGAGGCGGCCGTGAGCAGGCCTCGCTTGCGGCTGAATTCCTTGACGAGGTCTCGGACCTCGAGCAGCGGCATCAGCGGGCGCCTTCCGCGGTTACCGGAGAGGGGGGCAGAATCTGAGGCTCGACCGCGGGCCCGTGCAGGTAGCACTTCACTGTCTGACCATCGCCGAAGTCGGTAATCCCTGGATGGGCCTTCGGGCATGGATCGAAGCGGCTCGGGCACCGCGGAGTGAAGGAGCATCCTGGCGGAAGCTCACCGAGCGTCGGGACCGTCCCCTGAATTGCCCGCAGCCGGGTGCCCCTCGTGCCGCCGGGGATCGACGACATCAGGCCGCGCGTGTAGGGGTGCTTGGCGCCGGCAAAAAGCAGATCGACAGGGGCCTCTTCGACGATCCGTCCCGCGTACATCACCGCGACGCGATCCGCCATCTCGGCGACGATGCCGAGATCGTGCGTGATCAGCAGCAGCGCCAGTCCCATCTTCCGTTGCAGCGACCGAAGCAGGTCGAGGATCTGCGCCTGGATCGTCACGTCCAGCGCCGTCGTCGGCTCGTCGGCGATCACGAGCGACGGCTCACAGGCGAGCGACATGGCAATGAGCGCCCGCTGCCGGAGTCCGCCCGAGAGCTGATGCGGGTAGTCCCTCACGCGCTTGTGCGGTTCGGGAATGCTGACCGCCTCGAGCAGCTCGATCGCCCGCTGCCGCGCCGTCCGGCGCGTCGCACGCCCGTGGACGCGGAGGGTCTCCTCGATCTGACTGCCGATCGTGAATACGGGATTCAGCGCCGTCATCGGCTCCTGGAAAATGAGCGCGATCTCGGCGCCGCGAATCCGCTGCATGTCGGCCTCGGCGAGCGTCCGCAGGTCCTGGCCCTTGAAGACGATGCGTCCTTCCGCGGTCCGTCCGGGACGCTGCACGAGCCGGATGATCGACAGCGCGGTCAGCGATTTGCCGCTCCCCGACTCGCCGACGAGGCTCAGTGTCTCGCCGGCATCGATGTGGAAGCTCACGTCGATGACCGCGGGCACGAAGCCGCGCGGCAGGTCGAACCCCGTGGTCAGGTGTTCGACTGAAAGGAGCCGGGATCCGGGATCCGGGATCCGGGATCCGGCCGCGTCCCGCATCCCGTATCCCGCATCCCGGCTCGAGTCACCGTTAGACATCGATCTCCCTGTGTTCCCCAAACACCAGCCGCAGCGTATCGGAGATCTCGCCGACCGTGGCCCGTGCTTCGACGGCGTGGATGATGTGCGGCACGAGATTGTCGGAGCTGCGAGCCGCGGCGCCGACGGCGTCCAGCGCTGCGCGCCACTCGTCTCGCGGGCGCGACGCGCGTACGGCACGGACGCGCTCGATCTGCCGGCGCTCGATCTCCGGATCGATGCGCATCACCTCGATGGCCGTCTCCTCGTCCGAGGTGAGCCGGTTGACGCCGACCACGACGCGCGCGCCGGTATCAATCTCCTGCTGCGCGCGGTAGGCGGACTCCTGGATCTCGCGTTGAATCAGTCCTTCCTCGATCGCCGCGAGCGTGCCCCCAGCCGCGTCGATCCGATCGAGCAGCACACGCGCGTCACGTTCGATCGCATTCGTCAGCTCCTCGATCGCGTACGCCCCGCCGAGCGGATCGACGGTGTTGACGACGCCGGTTTCGGTGGCAATCAGCTGCTGGGTACGAAGCGCGATTCGCGCCGATTCTTCCGTCGGCAGCGCGAGGGCCTCGTCGCGCCCATTGCAGTGCAGCGACTGCGTTCCTCCCAGCACGGCCGCCAGCGCCTGGATGGCGACGCGGACGATGTTGTTGTCGGGTTGTTGCGCAGTCAGGGTGCTGCCGGCCGTCTGGGCGTGGAAACGCAGTTGCTGCGCACGCGGGTGCGCGGCGCCGAATCGATCGCGCATGATGCGTGCCCACAGCCGGCGCACCGCGCGGAACTTGGCCACTTCCTCGAGAAAATCGTTGTGGGCGTTGAAGAAAAACGAGATCCGCTGCCCGAAGCTGTTGACGTCGAGTCCGGCATCGAGCGCCGCCTGCACGTATGCGATCGCGTTCGCCAGCGTGAAGGCGACCTCCTGGACCGCCGTCGATCCCGCTTCGCGGATGTGGTAGCCGCTGATCGAGATGGTGTTCCAGTTCGGGAGCTCGCGCTCGCAGAAGGCGAAAATGTCGGTGACGATCCGGAGCGATGCACGCGGTGGATAGATGTAGGTCCCGCGCGCGACGTACTCTTTCAGGATGTCGTTCTGGATCGTGCCGGCGAGCGAACGGGCCGGCACCGCGTGCCGCCGCGCGACGGCGATGTAGAGCGACAGCAGGATGATGGCGGTCGCGTTAATCGTCATCGACGTGGACACGCGGTCCAGCGGAATGCCGTCGAAGAGCTCGGCCAGATCCTCGATGGAATCGATCGCGACCCCCACCCGTCCCACCTCGCCGGCGGCAAGTTCGTGATCCGAGTCGTAGCCCATTTGGGTGGGCAAATCGAAGGCGACGCTCAGCCCGCTGACGCCCTGGTCCAGGAGATAGCGATACCGCCGGTTGGACTCGGTCGCCGACCCGAATCCCGCGTACTGCCGCATCGTCCACAGCCGGCCGCGGTACATGGTCGGCTGAATGCCGCGGGTGAAGGGAAAAACACCGGGGAAACCGATGTCATCTTCCAATCTTTGTTCTGGCGTGATGCGTCCTAAGGAATGAGGGTTTGGTCGATTGTAACGCGCCTGAACCATTGACACTCGCTTCGAACGGCGCATACAATGACCCAGCGTTCCCGCGCTATAAATCCTTCATATGAAGAAATTTGGCGCTCGATCCCTGCCGCCCAGCCCCGGTTGCAGCTGTCCTTCGTCACCCGGCCAGTCCGGTCGGCGCCGGACCGACGGATCGAGATTCGCCCCGGTTCCCCAGCTCCGGCGGCGGTGAGGAGGTCTCGTATGGATGACGTCGTCAACCGGATGGCCCGTGAGCTGTCCGACGCCATTGCAGCCGCCGTCGCAGAGGATCCGCGTATCG
>JBKPLP010000176.1:0-9832 GCA_046731735.1 Acidobacteriota bacterium | reverse complement strand
CCTGGCAGCTGCTGTCGAACACGCAGTTTCGAAACCCGCGCACGTCGAATTAGCGATCCTCGTCGTAGATTCAGGAAGAACAAGGGCGCTCGAGGTGAGCGCCCTTTGTCGTTCGGTCCGCCTGAAGGCGGACACTACCGTTTATTGTTTCGCTATCAGCTATCAGCTATCAGCCAAGAGCGATCAGCTGACAGCTGACAGCTGATGGCTGACAGCTGTTTAGAATGTGAACCGCGCCGCGAGCTGAATGCGCCGCGCGCTGTTGGTGTTGCCGTTCAACCGCCCGACCGTCGTCGCATTCAACAGCGCGCCGGTGTTGTAGTCGAAGTTGGCCGTGGTGTTCACGCCGGTCCACTGGTTGTTGTTGAACGCGTTGTACAGCTCGAAGCGGAACTGCAGCCGCTTCGCCCCGCCAACCGGGATGTTCTTGAACGCCGAGATGTCGAAGTTCCAGTATCCCGGCCCGAGATATTCGTCGCCGCTCGAGTTCCCGAGGCGGTACTGATCGGACGGCGGCTTGATGCAGTCCACGTTGAACTGGCGCTCGAACGTGCGGTCTCCGCGCGACAGGTTGGGATTGCAGACCATGTCCGGACGGCTGCCCGGCGTGTCGATCCCGCCCGTGCCGGTCAGCGTCCCCGTCGGCGCGTTCGAGTAGCTGTAGCCCAGCCCCATATACCGGCCGCTCGTGATGGTCGTGATGCCCGAGATCTGCCAGTTGTCCAACAACGCCTTGGTGACGATGTTGTTGAACTTCTGGCTGAGGTTCGGCACCTCGTACGAGTAGTTGAGGATCAGCACGTGCGGACGCCGCGACGTCTGATCATTGCCGCTCTGGTTGTAGTAACGCTGCTCGATGTCGCCCGTATAGAAAGGATCGATCGTCGTCAGATTCTTGTTGAACATCTGGTATGTGTACGCCGCGCCAACCGAGAGACCGTCGGACGAACGGCGGCGGTTGATCGAGAACTGCAGCGAGTGGAAGTCGCCGTAGCCGGTGAACTCGCGCTGCGTGATCGCGCCGTAGCCGCGATACGGACGCAGGTAATCGTTCGGCAGCGGCTGCACGATTCCGCCCGACACGTTCGTCGAGTCGAGACTCGACGGCTGATAGGCATATCCGTAGCCGCGCCCGTTGAGCGGACGATTCACCAGCTGGTTGCGTGCCGAGTTGCCGACATACGCCACGTCAGCGATCAGGCGCCAGCCGATATCGCGCTGCACGCCGGCGCTCCAGTTGTAGACGATCGGCGGCGTGAAGTTGGTGATGCGGCGAACGCTCGTCGTCGTCGCCGTCAACGGACTCGAAAGCAGCTCCGGAATGGTGGTGTAGTTCGTCGTATAGGTCAGAAGGAGCGGCGGCAGCTCGATCAGATCGAGGATGTTGTCATCCGCATACCGGTCGTAGAACACTCCCGCGCCGCCGCGGATCGCGGTCTTCCCGTCGCCCGTCACGTCCCACGCGAATCCGAGACGCGGCGCGACCCTGAACGGTGTCTGCTTCTGGGGCGTGTCGTCGTACACCGCCATGCCGTTGTAGAAGTCGCCCGAGTTCGGTACGAGCCGGTTCAGATAGACGAGCGGATAGGTCTGACCTGTGATCGGGTCGACCGCCACGCGCGTCCCGCCGCTGATCGCCGGCTGGTAGAGCTGCGGCGCCTTGCCCGCATTCCACTGATCCGGTTCGAACTGTGCGACCTTGTCTCCGTCGCTCTCCGTCGGCGTGATCGTGTAGAAGCGTACGCCCGCGTCGATCGTGAAGTTCCTGCGCACGCGCCAGTTGTCCTGCGCGTAGAACTCGGTGTTCATGAACTGTCCGTGCGCCGAGGGATGTGCGTTCGACTCCTGGTACTGCGTGACCGCTCCGAGCAGCGCGTTGGCGTACCCGATATTCGTGTTCAGCGGGTTCGATCCGTCGGTGCTGAAGCTCAGATTGCCGTTGAACGAGGAGGACCGCTGGGCCGGCCGTGTGGTGCGCTCCACGAAGATGCCGGTCTTCATGTTGTGCGACCCCTTCAACTTCGTGAGGTTGCCCGTGATGGTGAAGGGGGCGTTGTAGCCGAAGAAGCCGAAGCGCTGCTCGTAGCCGAATAACGGCGACGGGATTGTGCCGCTCACGCCCCCGCTGAAACTGGCTTGCGGGAGCAGGTGTAGCGGGTTCGCGTCCGGGAAGAACTGTCTGAATCCCGGGAGCACCAAGCGAGTGTCGTTTGCGTCCAGTGCCGCCTGATTCAGCGCCGACGTGTACTGGTGCGACCAGTTCACACCGATCGTGAATTCGGCAAACGTCGACTGGTTGAACGTATGTAGCAGGGTGTTCACGTAGCTGACCGTGTCGATTTCGTACTTGGTGGCCATCTGGGGCCACCCGCCCTGCGCGCCCAGGAACGACACGCCGCCCGCCCGCTTCTCATAACCCCACTGCAGCCGTCCGTACGCGGTCGTGTGTGGCGCGACGTTGTAATCGACGCGCAGCACCTGGTCGTTCCGCGGCCAGTCCTGTACGGTCTGGAACGAGTAGTTGTTGCCGTTGGCGTTCTGTTCGAACGTCGGCATCGGAAGCAGCCTGAGCAGAGCTTGCGCCGTCGGGTCGATTCGATTGGCGGGAATCCGGCTATCCGGGAAGCACGCCGCTCCTCCGCCCGTGAGACTGCACGAACCCGGCAGCTTGGGGTCGCGAATGAACAGGGGTCGTCCCGACGTGTCGCGCGTCTGCGAGAAGTCACCGTTCCGCTCCAGCGCCGTCGGCATCCGCCGCTCGTTCAGACTGCCCGGATCGGTCCGCTGCAGGATGTCCTGCGAGAAGAAGAAGAACAGCTTGTTCCGTCCCCTGTTGAAGCTCGATCCTGGAATCAGCACCGGCCCGCCGAGCGTCCACGCCTCGTTGTCGAACGTGTAGTCGGGCGGCTTGCACTGAACCGTTTGTCCGGCCGCGCACGCCACTTTGCGGTTGTACTCGTTCGCGTTCAGCGCGTCGTCGCGCTTGTAGTACGCCGCGCTGCCGTGGAAGTCCTTCGACCCGCTGCGGGTGACGACGGTGATCGTGGCACCGGAGCTGCGGCCGTACTCGGCCTGGAAGTTCGATGTCTGCACGCGGACCTCGCCGATGGAGTCCAGCGCGGGTGCCGCGTAGTTGCCGCTGTTCGACCCGGTGTCCTTGTTGGTGACGCCGTCGTACGAGAAGTTGAACGAGGTCCGGCCGTTGATGGACAAGCCGCCGCCCATCGAACCCCAGCCGGGGGCTTCGCGGTTCGCGGTGTCGATCACCCCCGGCAGCAGTTTCAGCATGCCCGCGACGTCGCGCCCCTTGAGCGCGATGTCCTCGATGTTGTCGCGCGTGATCATGCCGGAGCGCGCGGCGGTCGACGTCTGGACCTGCACCGCTTCGGCCTGCACCGTCACCAATTCAGTCACGCCGCCCACTTCGAGCGAGATCGCTCGCAGCGCGACACGCTCGGTCGAGGCGAGGGCGACCCCTTTCTGTTCGTAGGTCTTGAACCCGCTCATCGTGACGCTCAGGTCGTACTTGCCAGCGAGCAGATCGGGAAACACGAACGAGCCGTCGGGTCCGGTCACCGTCTCGCGCGTGAGATTGGTGCCCGCGTTCTTTATCGCGACGGTCGCGCCCGGAAGGACGCCGCCGCCGGAGTCGGTGACCACACCGGAAATCTGCCCGGTCAGGCCCTGCGCCACCGCGGAGCTCGCGGCGCCGAAGACGCCCGCGATCAGTGCGAAGGCGAGCACGACGCTGAAACGAAATCTCACTTGCATCCTCCGTTGAAAACTACCCCTGTCCCGCATGAGCCGCCCGATGGATCCGGGCGGCGCGCAGGTTACGCCCCAATGTAAACGGTGTCAAACATATGCGGCAGAACTGAGTCGTTTTCGAAATGACAAACGGCTGCGGCAAGGGAAAGGCCGGTAAATCATACACTTAGCAGGGACAGCCCGACCCGGCGCCGGCGAGGGCCCGCGCGCGCATGTTCTGCGCTGCGCAACGGGTATGACGAAGGGCATACGAACATGACCGTCGTTCCGTCGGGCGATGCGCGGGCTGTCGATGCTTTTCCATCGATTAGCCAACTCTGCGGTGCGCGAATCGAGGCGGCGTCGCATCCTGCGAGTGATTTCAGTGTGCGAAATAGGCTCGCGACCAAATCATTTTTGGCTTTCCGCCGCCCGCGGCGTATGCTGTTCGCGTTTCGAGCCCGGGCGGGCCGCGCCACCTCAGGATGACTGCGCACTTCCTCGCGATTGATTTGGGCGCCGAAAGCGGGCGCGTAATGCTCGGCGGGTTCGAACGGGACGTCCTCTCGCTCAGCGAGGTCTGTCGTTTCCCCAACGAACCGATTCGGGAACAGCGAACGCTCCGATGGAACATCGAGGCGCTCTGGGCCGAGATCCGCCGCGGTCTCGAGCGCGGCTCCGCCGCGCCTGTTCAAAGCGTCGGCCTCGACACGTGGGGGTGCGACTATGCGCTGCTCGACGAGCACGGCCGCCTCGTCGAAACCCCCTATCACTACCGCGACCTGCGTACCACCGGCGTCCCCGAAGCCGTGTGGGAGCGCGTGTGTTTCGATCGCATCTATTCGATCACCGGCATCCAGTACCTCGTCTTCAACACGCTGTATCAGCTCTACGCGGCCTGCCAGTCGACGCCGGAAGTGATTGCAAAAGCGCAGCGCTTTGCCACGATTCCGGATCTGCTGAATTACCGGCTCACCGGCGAGCTCCGCGCCGAGTTCACGATGGCCACGACGACGCAGTTCGTGGACGCGCGGACGCGCAACTGGGCGAAGTGCCTCCTGGAGGAGCTCGACATTCCCACGCGTCTGCTGCCGGACATCATCGAGCCGGGCGCCGTCCTCGGAACCGTCAAGCCTGACGTCTGCCGGTCGCTCGCGGGCGTTCCGGTGGTGCTGCCTGCGACGCACGACACGGGGTCGGCGGTGGCGTCGGTCTTCGCGGGCGGCAAGACCGCGTTCATCAGCTCGGGGACGTGGTCGCTGCTCGGAACCGAGTTGCACACGCCGGTCACGACGGCGCAGGCACGCGACCTGAACTTCTCGAACGAAGGGGGCGTCTGCGCGACGACGCGGCTGCTGAAGAACATCGGCGGGCTGTGGCTGCTGCAGGCGTGCCGCCGATCGTGGGCCAGAGCCGGCGAGGAGCTCGCCTACGACAAGCTGTTGTATGCGGCGAGCCGCGAGCGCCGGCAGTTCGCGTCATTGTTCGATCCGGACCACCGCGGGTTCTTCCAGCCGCCCGACATGGTCGAGGCGATTTCACAATACTGCCGCCAGACATCGCAGCGCGTGCCGGACGGACCTGCGGCGTTCGCGCGCGGCATTCTCGAGAGCCTTGCCTTCAAATACCGCCTGGTGCTGGAGTCGCTCGAAGCGGTGACCGGGGCCGAGTTCGAAGAGGTCCGGATCGTCGGCGGCGGCTCGCGCAACCGCCTGCTGAATCAGTTCACCGCGGACGCCACGGGACGCACGGTTGTCGCAGGACCGATCGAAGCGACTGCGCTCGGCAACATCGCGATGCAGATGCTCGCGACCGGCGCAGTGGGATCGCTGGACGAGGCGCGCCGCATCATCGAGCACTCGTTCCCGGTGGAACGCTTCGAACCGTCCGCGACCGACGTGTGGGACGAGCAGTACCCGCGATTCCAAGAGTACGTGGAGATGACTTGTGTCTGACACCATCGCAACCGCAACGAAATACCTGAAGAACCTCTGGGACGATGCGGAGGCGGCGAAGCTCGAAGGCCGGCCGCTCGATTTGCTGCGGTATCGATCCAATCTGCTCGGCGCCGATCTCCGGATCACGAACTTCGGCGGCGGCAATACCAGCTCGAAGTTCGACCTGACGGATCCGCTCACCGGGCAGCCGCAGCGGGTCATGGCGGTGAAGGGGAGCGGCGGCGATCTGCGTTCGATCACCAACAGCGGATTCGCGATCTTGTACCTGGACAAGCTGAACAGCCTGATCGCGCGCTACCGCGGCGAAGCGTTCGAAGACGAGATGGTCGGCTTCTACCCGCTCTGCGCCTTCGGCGAGAACAAGGTCGCCGCGTCGATCGATACGCCGCTGCATGCGTTCCTGCCCTTTCCGCACGTCGATCACCTGCATCCCGACTGGGCGATCGCGCTCGCCGCGAGCGCGAACGGCCAGAAGAAGATGGAGGAATTCAACCGCACGTACGGCCGGAAGATCATCTGGGTGCCCTGGCAGCGGCCCGGCTTCGAGCTGGCGCTGATGCTGAAGCGCGCGGTCGAATCGACGCCCGGATGCGACGGGCTGATTCTCGGCGGTCACGGCCTCTTCACGTGGGGGCAGACCCAGAAGGAGTGCTATCTCAACAGCATCCGCACCATCGACGAGATGGGGGATTTCATTCAGGAGCACACCCGTCGCGCGGGCAAGCCGCTCTTCGGCGGCCCGGCCGTTACGGCGACGGTTCCCGATCGCGAATCCGTCGTCGCGGAGATCCTTCCTTATCTGCGCGGCGTCGTGTCCTCGAACCGCCGCGTGATCGCGCACTTCGATGGTTCCGGCGACGCGCTGACGTTTGCGAACTCGAAGTGGGCCGAAGATCTCTGCGCGATGGGAACCAGCTGTCCGGATCATTTCCTGCGCACGCGCATTTCCCCGATGTTCGTGGCGTGGGATCCGGCGACTGAAGACGTGTCGTATGTCGGCAAGCGCATCGGCGAGCGTGCGGAGAAGTACCGCAAGGGCTACGCCGAGTATTACGGCGCCTGCGCGGAGAAGGATTCGCCGAAGCTGCGCGACTCGAATCCGTCGGTGGTGGTGATTCCCGGCCTCGGGCTGTTCGGCTTCGGCAAGGACAAGCGCGAGGCCCGCATCACGTCGGAGTTCTTCGTCAATGCCATCCATGTCATGGCGGGCGCGAATGCGCTCGAGGACGAGGGGCAGCCGGGTCCACTGCCGCAGGTGCGGAAGCCGGAGCAGGCGAAGGACTTCAAGAGCTTCCACAACTACGTCGCGCTGCCGCGGACCGAGGCTTTCCGCATCGAATACTGGGCGCTCGAGGAGGCGAAGCTGCAGCGGATGCCGCCGGAGAAGGAGTTCAGCCGCAAGGTCGTCGTCATCGTCGGCGGCGGCAGCGGCATCGGACGCGAGGTGGCGCTGCAGATCGCGAAGCGCGGCGGCCACATCGTCGTGGCCGACACGAACGTCGCGGGCGCGGAGGAGACCAGGACCGAAGCGGCGGCGCTCTCGAATCCCGAGATGGTGATGTCGACGCCGATGGATCTGACCGAGCGCGACACGATGGCCGAGGGACTGCGCGCCGCCGTCCTGCAGTACGGCGGATTCGATTGCATCGTCAACACGGCGGCGTGGTTCCCGACCCCCGATCCCACGATCCCGGCGGAAGGCGTCTGGAGCCGCGTGATGCAGATCAACGTGACGTCCAATTTCGTCCTCGCGCAGGAGGCGGCAAAAGTGCTGCGGGCGCAGAACCTGCCCGCGACGATCGTGCTGACCAGCTCGGCGAACGCCGTGGTCCCGAAGAGCGGCAGCGAGCCGTATGACATCAGCAAGAGCGCGATCAACCATCTCATTCGCGAGCTCGCCGTCGGGCTCGGACCGCTGGTGCGGGTCAACGGCATCGCGCCGGCGACGGTGATCGCGGGGTCATCGATGTTTCCGCGCGACCGCGTCATCGTCTCGTTGAAGAAGTACGACATCGGCTTCAACGAGGACGAGTCGACCGAAGATCTACGGACGAAGCTGGCGGAGTTCTACGCGCGCCGCACGATCACGCGCCGCCCGATCCTGCCGATCGACAACGCGAACGCGATCTGCTGGCTGGCCGGGGACCAGAGCGCGAAGACGACGGGGCATGTGATTCCGGTCGACGGCGGTTTGCCGGAGGCGTTTCTGCGGTAGTGTCCGCCTTTAGGCGGACCGGTAGCGTTTCTGCGGTAGGGCGGGGCTTGACGCCCCGCCGTCCACGTTTCACATCACAGAAAACATGCCGTTCGTCGAGGCGGCGTTCCAGTCCGACCGGGACGCCATTTTCGGCGGTTTCCTTTCTTTCTGCTTTCGCATCGCAAAACGCTGCACACGCGTAGGAATTCCGGATCGTCCGCGCGCACGTTCTGGTAGAAACGCGCTGCCAAGGAGTGGATCGATGACTCGACGATTGCTGACGGGCCTCGTGGCCCTCGGAACGGCTGGCGTCTGGACGGTCGCTACCGACGCGCAGCCGGTAGGGCGGGGTCTTCAGACCCCGCCGAAGAAGGCGGACTGGCTGACCGATGGCGGCGATCCGCAGCGCACCGCATGGCAGCGGACCGAAACGATCCTCAACAAGGCCACCGTGAAGGACCTGAAGCTGCTGTGGAAGATCAAACTCGACAACCAGCCGCGGCAGATGCACTCGCTGTTTCCGCCGCTGATCGCCGGCAATGTCGCGACCCCCGCCGGCACCAGGGAAATCGCCGTCGTCGCGGGCGTCTCCGACAACGTCTACGGCATCGACGTCGACAGCGGCCAGCTGCTGTGGAGCAAACATTTCGACAGCACGTTCCCGGAACAGACGGGCGGCCGCGGCGGCGGGACGCTGTGTCCCGGCGGGCTCACCGCGACCCCGGTGCTGGATCAGCCGACGCCCGGCAAATACATCGCGTACGCGGTGTCGTGGGACGGCAGGCTGCGCAAGCTCGACGTCGCGACCGGTGAAGAGATCGAGCCCCCGGCATTGTTCCTTCCGCCGAACGGCAAACCCTACGCGCTCAACCTCGTGAACGGGGTCATCTACACGACCACGGCGCAGGGCTGCGGCGGCAACCCGAACAATTTCTATTCGTACGATCTCGCGACGAAGAAGGTGGGCAACTTCAATCCGGGCAGCGGCGGACTGTGGCCGCGCACCGGTCCATCGGTCGGCAAGGACGGCACGGTCTACGCCGGCAGCGGCGACGGCGATTACGTCCCGTCGCAGCAGATCTACGGGCAGGCGCTCATCGGCGTGAAGCAGAACGCGCAGACCAAAGCGCTCGAACTGAAAGACTGGTACGCGCCGATCAACGCCTACTGGATGCGCAAACGCGATCTCGACTTCAACACGTCGTCACCGATCTTCGGTTACAAGGGCAAGGAATACATCGTGTCGTCGAGCAAGGAGTGCCGCATCTGGCTGCTCGATACGTCAGCGATGGGCGGTGAGGACCACCGCACGCCCGTCGATCGCACGCCGCTCATCTGCAATGAGGAAGTGAACTTCACGATGGGAATCTGGGGCGCGCTGGCGAGCTGGCAGGACGCCAAAGGAACGCGCTGGGTGCTCACGCCGTTCTGGGGACCGAAGCACTCGCGTTTCGAAGCGCCAATCGAGCACGGCCAGATCGTCTATGGCGCAATCGCTGCTTTCAAGGTGGTGGACAATCCGAAGACCGGTAAGCCGCAGCTGATTCCCGCCTGGATCTCTCGCGACATGTACATGGCCGATCCACCCGTGATCGCGAACGGCATCGTCTACGCCTACGGCAGCGGCGAGAGCACGACGCAACGCTGGCCGGAGCCGGGCCACACCGGCGGGTCGGAGGGACGCATCCAGGAATCGACGCACGCGGTGCTGTACGCGCTCGATGCCGAGAACGGCGAGGAGCTCTGGTCGAGCGGCGATCAGATCACATCGTGGAATCACTTCAGCGGCCTGTCGGTCGCGAACGGACGCGTCTACATCGACACCTACGATGGGACGTTGTATTGCTTCGGGGCGCCCTCTCTTGCGACGAAGTTATCGACGTCACAGGAGCCAGTGCGATGAAGAGACACGAGCTGGTTTCCAAACCCG
>JBKPLP010000175.1:0-4592 GCA_046731735.1 Acidobacteriota bacterium | reverse complement strand
CGCGGCTGTAGCTTTGCGGCTCGATGGACGACGAACGCGAGGCTGTCGACCGGTCCGGGTCAATCGGCTCTGCGTCCTGTTGGAATGGCGAATCCCTCTAAGTCCTTCTATCCATCAGAAATATAACACATTAGCGGCGCTGGGAGAGAACGGAGGAGGTGGCGAAAACCGAGAAAACCACTCCCGCCAACCTCCAGCCTCGGCTCCCGCCCGAACGTGTCATAATTACCGTTTCCAGTCCCCCGAAAGAGGCTGCAGAACCCATGACGATGCTCGATCGGATGCGCCGACACAAGGGCTGGCTCAAGTGGAGCCTGGCCGTGGTGATTCTGGCGTTCATAGTGCTGTACATCCCGAGTTTTCTGAAACCGAATATCGCGGGAAACAACGACGTCGTGGCCTCGGTGGAAGGCCGGGACATCACCGTCGGGCGGTTCCGGGCGGCGTACCAGCGACAAATGCAGGGGTATCGCGCCCAGTTCGGCGGGAACGTCGACGAACGGATGCTGAAGCAGCTCGGCATCGACCAGCGCATCGTCCAGCAGATGATCGAGGAAGAGGCGGCACTCGCGGAGGCGTCGAAGCTGGGGATCGGCGCGAGTGACGAGGAAGTCCGCACGCGCATCGCCTCAATGCCGGGGCTGCAGGAAAACGGCCAGTTCATCGGTGAGCAGCGCTACCGGCAAATCCTGCAGCTGCAGACGCCGCCGCTGACCGTCTCCGACTTCGAACAGCAAATCCGCCGCAGCATCACGGTCGAGAAGCTGCGCGCCGCGTTGACGAACTGGATCAGCGTCAGCGACAAGGAAGTCGAGGACGAGTTCCGACGGCGCAACGAGAAAGTGAAGCTCGCGGTCGTGTCCTTCCCCGCCGACAAGTTCCGCGAGGGGCTCGAGGCAACCGATGCTGAACTGAGCGCGTACTACGAAGCGCACAAGAACGAACTGAAGATCGCAGAGAAGCGGAAGGTGAAGTACGCGCTCGTCGATATGCAGGCGATCCGCAACAAGATCACCATCTCGCCCGACGACATCAAGCGCGGCTACGAGGACAAGGAGCAGCAGTATGCGACGCCGGAGCAGGTCCGCGCGAGCCACATTCTGCTGAAGACGCAGGGGAAGGACGACGCCGCGGTAAAGAAGCAGGCGGAGGATCTGCTCGCGAAGGCAAAGTCGGGCGCCGACTTCGGGAAGCTGGCCTCGCAGTACTCGGAGGACGACGCGAGCAAGGTCAAGGCCGGCGACCTCGACTTCTTTTCAAAGGGCCAGATGGTGCCGGAGTTCGACAAGGCGGCCTTCTCGTTGAAGGTCGGCGAGATCAGCGATCTCGTGAAATCGCAGTACGGCTACCACATCATCAAGGTCACCGATAAGAAGGCGGCGACCAAGAAAACGCTGGACGAAGTGCGCGCCCAGATCGAGGACGAGCTGAAATGGGAGCGCGCGCAGAGCGAGGCGCAGCGCGTCGCCGACGAAGTGGCCGGCAAGCTGAAGACGCCGGCGGACTTCGACGGCTATGCGAAGGGGCGCGGCCTCACCGTCGGCGAGTCGTCGTTGTTCACGCGCGAGGAGCCGATCGCGGGACTCGGGATGGCTCCGGCGGTCGCGGAGCGGGCGTTCGAGCTGAAGGACGGCGAGGTCAGCGAAGCCGTCCGCACGCAGCAGGGATTCGCCTTCATCACCGTCACCGGCCGGCAGGATGCTTACGTGCCGAAGCTGGACGAGGTGAAAGCCAAGGTCCGCGACGAAGTGCTGAAGAAGAAAGCGGTCGACGTCGCGCGGCAGAAGGCCGCATCAATCGGCGCGCAGATGAAGAGCGGCGACTTCAACGCGGCGGCGAAGGGCGCCGGTCTCGAAGTGAAGACGACCGAGTTCATCGCGCGCGGCGGCCAGATCGCGGGTATCGGCCCCAGCCCTTCGGTCGATGCCGTCGCGTTCAGGATGCAGCCGAACGAGGTCAGCGATCCAATCGTCACCGACAACGCCACGGTGATCGTCAAGGTGCTGGAGCGTCAGGATCCGGTGCCCGCCGACGTCAGCTCGGGCAAGAACACGCTGAAGGGCGAACTGTTGAACGAGAGACGCGGCCAGTTCTACACGGCCTACATGACCAAGGCACGCGATCGCATGAAAGTGAACGTCAACCGCGAGCTCCTCGCGCAACTGGTGGCGTAAGAAGAATTGCCAGAATTGCGCAACAATTGCCAGAATTGCCAGAATTTCGTTCCCTGAATTGGGCGGTCAATTACGGCGATTCTGGCAATTTTGGCAATTCTGGCAATTCACCTCACGAACACGTTTGGCATGATCGCCAGCGGCTCTCCTCGTCGAAACACGCGCAGCGGCGCGGTCAGCGTCTGAAGCGGCCGCGCGTCCTTGATCCCGAGCAGCATCCCGAGCCCCATCGTGCGCTCCGATGCGCCAAGCGGATCCTTCAACAGATCGTAAAAGGACTTCTTCCCGGGAAAGACGACCAGCTCGACTTCGCTGTCCGGGGACAGTTTCGCGCGCTGCTTCGCCACCGCGAGCGCGCGTTGCAGGCCGCCGAGCTCGTCGACGAGTCCGAGCTGCTTCGCCTGCGCCCCGGTCCACACACGCCCCTGCGCGATCGCATCGATCTTCTCCGGCGTCGTGTTGCGTCCCTGCGCGGCCTTCTCGACGAACGTGTCGTAGGTCGCCTGCATCTGCTGCTGGATGCGCACACGCTCTTCAGGGGTGAACGGCTTTACCGGAGAATAAAGGTCCGCATACCGCCCGTCCTTCACCCCCTCCATGTTCATTCCTAGCTTCTTGAGCGTGCCGTCGATCACGAACTTCAGCATGACGACGCCGATGGAGCCGGTGAGCGTCGCGGGCTGCGCGACAATCGCGTGCGCGGGCATGGCGATGTAGTACCCGCCCGACGCGGCGACGTCCGACATCGACGCGATCACCGGCTTCACGTTGCGGGTCAGCATCACTTCGCGCCAGATGATGTCGGACGCGATCGCGGATCCTCCCGGGCTGTCGACGCGCAGGACAATCGCCTTGATCGAACCGTCGGCGCGCGCCTTGCGCAGGTACTCGAGCAGCGTGTTGGAGCCGACGACACCGCCTCCTGTCGTGTCGTAATTGCTCTCCCCAGAGGCGATGACGCCGCTGGCGTAGATCACGGCGATGCGCGGCCCCCGGTTCAGGCCGACCGACAACGGGCTCGTGTGCCGATAATCGGCGTCGGTCAGAAAATGCGCGGTACCCCTCGGCGACAGCTTCACCTTGTCGTCGATCTCGTCTTCATACGCAACGTCGTCGATGAGCCCGGCCCGGATCGCGTCCTCGGGAAGGAACGGGCCGTGATCGATCAACTGCCGGATTTCACTCTCCTTCTTGTGGCGGCCGTCGGCGAGTCCGCGAACCAGCTGCTCGTAGAGGTCCGCATTCAGCGATTCGGCCATTTCACGGTGCGCTGGTGTAAACGTGTGCTCCGTGAACGTATTGGAGGCGGTCTTGTACTCGCCGATGTGCAACGTGTCGGGATACGCGCCGATCTTGTCGAGCGTCCCGCGCAGAAAGAGCTCGTAGCTCGCGATACCCGTCAGATCGAGAGTCGCCGCCGGGCTGAGGAATACCTTGTCGCACGCGCTGGCGAGGTAGAACTCCTGCTCGCCGCCGTATTCGAGAAAACCAATCGCCAGCTTCCCCGAGCGCCGGAAGTCGACGATGGCGTCACGAACTTCCTGCACTTTCCCCCACAGCGCCGCCGTGCTGGCGGGGCGGATGATGACGCTCGTGACCCGTTTGTCGACCTTGGCCTTGCGGAGCGCATCGACTACGGACCTGACGGTGGGGGCCGCCTCGAAGAGCTGGCCGAGGACGCCGACGGGGTCGATTTCCTGGAGGTCGCCGCGCACGTTCAGCACGAGCGTGGAATTGCCCTCGACCTGCGGCTCGTGGCCCACCAGGAGCGCCATTGCGACGAGCCCCATGGCGGAGATCGCCACAGCCAGGATGATGAGCACGACAACGATCCAGACACCGCGCCTGACTGCCATTAGGCCTCCGGGGGAATTGCCAAAATTGCCAGAATTGCCAGAATCGCCGGAATTTCGTGCCCTTCCAAGTTAATCACTTTCTGTCGTTTCAATTGCGGGGATTTTGGCAATTACGACGATTCTGGCCATTACGGGAATTCTGGCAATTTTGGCAATTACGGCAATTTTGACAATTCTTCCAGCGCCGCCTCCGCCGGACCGGACAGGACTGCACCTGTCGGTTTGAAGCGTGAACCGTGACACGGACAATCCCACGTCGCTTCCGCTTCGTTCCACTCGACGTGACAGCCGAGGTGGGTGCAGACGGGCGACAGGAGCGTCAGCTTCCCGGCTTCGCTGCGGTACGCCGCAACCTTGTTGCCCTTGTAGTCGACGATCTTGCCGGTTCCCCGTCCGACTGCCCGCAGCGTTTTCGCCTCCGGTCCGACGATGCGATCGCGAATCAGGTAGTACGGGTAGTCGACATTCTCCTTGATGTAGTCCCACACACCGCCTTTCACCTTCGTGCGACCGGTGTCGAACAGCTCATCCCACGGGTTGCGCCGTCCGAGCACGGCATCAC
>JBKPLP010000174.1:0-12491 GCA_046731735.1 Acidobacteriota bacterium | reverse complement strand
TCGGCAAATTCGGTGTCCCGGGCAAAGAGCAGGGACAGTTCAGTACGGTGCACGGCATCGATTGCCGCAGCGAGAATGTGATTCTGACCACCGAAATCGTCGAATGGCGCCTGCAGAAATTCATCCTGCACCCCACCAAAGCGCAAGGGGGCACGAAATGAAGTACTCACGCCTCGCGTCCGCGCTGCTGTTCGCCGGCTCGCTGTTGGCCGGCTCGCTGTTCGCTCAGCAGAAGGAAATCCCGTTTGATTCCGCCGGTGATTTTCTGAAGCTGCCCGACGACATCCATCTCGGTGAAGTGGCCGGCGTGGCCACGACGTCGACGGGTAACCTGTGGGTCTACTACCAGGGTGGCGGCCCGAACGCCACGATCGGCGCGGCGCGGATCCACATCAACGGCGGCGCGCGCCTCCTCGAATTCGACCGCGCCGGAAAGTTTCTCCGTGAGATCGGCAGCACCGAAAACGGACGCCCCTACGCGTTCCTGTTTGCGCAGGGCGTCAGGGTCGATTCGCAGAACAACGTCTGGATTGTGGACCGCGCGTCGAGAATGGTCGTCAAGTTCGATCAGGCCGGCAAGGTCCTCCTGACTCTGGGCCGCAGGCTCGAGGCGGTCGGTGAACTCGGCAGCAGCGGAGTATTCGGCCGTGCTTCCGGACCTCCCGGATCTGGTGTCCCCGGCGACAATTTCAATCAGCCCACCGACGTCGCGTGGGACGCGGCCGGCAATATTTTTGTCTCCGACGGTTACGGCAACGCCCGCGTCGCCAAGTTCGACAAGAACGGCAGGTTCATCAAGTCCTGGGGCGCGACCGGTGCCGGACCGGGCCAGTTCAATATTCCCGCCTCGATCGCCGTTGATGCCAAGGGCATGGTGTACGTCGCCGACATGGGCAACAACCGGATTCAGGTGTTCGACAACGACGGCACGTACAAGACCGAGTTCAAGAACGTCGGCGCGCCGCGTGCTATCTGCATTTCGCCGGGGGCGAACCAGTTCCTCTTCAGCTCCAACTCCAACCCGACCGAGGACCCGTTCCTCAACGGCGAGATCTACAAGATGCAGCTGGACGGGACGGTGATTGGACGTTTCGGCAAAGCCGGCCATCAGTACAAGGAGTTCGGGATGGTCAATGCCATCGATTGCCGCGATCCCAACACCTTGTATGTCGCCGAGATGATGAACTGGCGAGTGCAAAAGCTCAGCCTGAAAAACTGAGCCGGCGAGCGGCCCGCCGTACTCAGTCGCATTCATGGCTATGAAAGAGCGCCTCGGTTTGCTGATCGCGGTGATGGCCGCCGCCGGACTCTCGGCCGACGGCCAGAATTCCCGTGAATGGCGCGACTACGGCGGCAGCGCTGACAACTCGCGCTTCACCACGCTGAAGCAGATCACCAGGTCCAATATCGCCAGGCTCGACGTGGCGTGGACGTACCCGTCCGGCGAGACCGGGTTCAATCCAATCGTGGTCCGCGGCACCGTCTACGGCAAAGGGCGGAACAGCTCGCTGATTGCGCTTGACGCGGCGACCGGAAAAGAAATCTGGATTCACGAAGGACTCGAGGGCGTCACGCGGCGCGGGGTGAATTACTGGGAAAGCCGGGACGGGAAAGATCGCCGCCTGATCTTCAGCATCAGCGACTACCTTCAGGAAATTGACGCCGCGACCGGCAAATCGATCCGGACCTTCGGCAACAACGGCGTCGTCGATATGCGCGAAGGGCTGGGGCGCGATCCTGCCTCGATCGGCCGCATCCAGTCGAATACGCCGGGCAAGGTATTCGAGAACCTGCTGCTCGTCGGATCGGCAACGGGTGAAGCCTACTTCTCGCCGCCCGGAGACCTGCGCGCGTACGACATCGTCACCGGAAAGGTCGTGTGGCAATTCCACACCGTGCCGCACCCTGGGGAATTCGGCTACGACACGTGGCCGAAGGACGCGTGGCGGTACGTCGGCGGCACCAACACGTGGGGCGAGATCACGATCGATCCCGACCGCGGCATCGCGTACTTTCCCACCGGTTCGGGCACGTTCGATTTCTACGGCGCCGATCGCCACGGCGCGAATCTCTTCGCCAACTGCCTGCTCGCGCTCGATGCGCGGACCGGAAAGCGGCTGTGGCATTACCAGAACGTCCATCACGATCTGTGGGACTACGACAACACCTCGGCGCCCCAGCTGACCACCGTGCATCACGACGGCAAGACGATCCCGGTTGTGGCGATGGCGGGGAAGACCGGCTTTCTGTACGTCTTCAATCGCGTCACGGGGGAGCCGATCTGGCCGATCGAAGAGCGTCCGGTACCGACCCGGACCGACGTCCCCGGCGAGCAGGTGTGGCCGACGCAGCCGTTCCCCACGAGCCCGCCGCCATTTGCCCGCCAGAAGTTCACCGTCGACGACATCAACCCGTACATGCTCACGCCGGAAGAACGTGAGCGCTTCAAGCAGCGGATCGCCAGCGCAAGGAACGAGGGACTCTTCACGCCGATCGGCTTCAGCGAAGTGATCCACATGCCGGGCAACAATGGCGGATCGAACTTCGGTAGCACGGCAGCGCATCCTGCCGACGGCACGGTCTACGTGATCAGCTACGACATCCCGGCGATCATGCGTCTGCTGACGCCGGCGGAGGCGGCGGCGCGCGGCGGCCGCGGCGGCGGCGCGGCATCGGGGGCTGGGCTCGCTGTGTTCCAGCGCGATTGTCAGGTGTGCCACGGTGCGGACCGTGGCGGCACGCCGAACGGCGCGTCGCTCATTGGCGTTGCCTCGCGGCTCTCGGCCGAAGAGATGCGTTCGGCGGTGACGAACGGCAAGGGCCGCATGCTCCCGTTGCCGCATGTGACCGCCGCGGATGTCGACGCCGTGGTGGCATATCTGACTGCGGCGGATGTGCCAGGACGCGGCGGCGGCCGTGGTCGCGGAAACGCCGGCGCGGCTGCATTGCCGCCGGGACCTGTCGTCGAGAGCGGGCCCGCAGTTCCCAGGCCGGGCGGAGGCGGGAGAGGGCGGGCGTCAGGGCCGCAGGCGTACCCGGACGGCGTCGAGGCGCCCGCGGAGCGCTACACGATGAACGGGTACGGACTGTACTCGAACATCGTGCGGCCGCCGTACACGACACTGACGTCGTACGATTTGAACAAGGGCACGATCAAGTGGCAGATCCCGCTCGGTGACGATCCTCGCCTCGCGAGCCTCGGCATCACCGGCACCGGCACCGCAGGGGATTTCAAGTTCGGCGTCATTCCCACGATCACGGGCCTGGTGTTCGTCGCGGGCGGCGACGACAAGGTTCACGCCTACGACGCGGCAACGGGCAAGCAGCTCTGGGAGCGTGCGCTTGGCGCCGCAAGTCGCGGAATCCCAGCGATGTACGAATACAAGGGGCGTCAGTACTTACTGATGACCGCGTCGGATCCGGGAGTTGGCCCGAACAGAAACCCGCGACCGGATTTGCCGCACGGCTACGTGGCCTTCGCGCTGCGAAAATGACGGGGTCTGACCCCAACGGCCGCCGAAACCAGCGTCGTTTTCGCGCGTAGGCACCAAGAGATCAACAGCTTAGAGGCAAGCACTTCGAAATGCCGCCGGGGTCAGACCCCCCCTCACCCCGCCACCTCACAGCGTCGCAGACCCCACCTCACCCCGCCACCTCACAGCGTCGCAACGACGACGTCGTAGATCGCTTGGGTGCCTTCGTGGCCGTTGCTCGCCTCGATGGTGTACAGGCCTTTGTAGCCGAGGTCGTGCTCCAGGAACTTGATCGCCGTCGCCAGATCCCAGCGTTGATTGACTCGGGTATGCATTGAACCGGCGGTGAACGGGAAGAGCATCTTGAGGCATTGATGCAGCTCTTCCTGGGTCGCGGCGCCGGCGCCGCCGACATCGACATTCGCGTACGCGCCCGCCGCCTTGAGGATCTCGGCGAGAAGCGCCCAGACTTCGGGCTGCGGCATCGGCGGAGTGGCCGGCGCTGGCGGCGCTACGGGTGCTGCAGGCGCGGCCGCCTGTGGCGTAGCTGCGCCACCAGCACCAGGCGCTTGCGCCGAGCCCGTGGCAGATCCGGTTCCCCGGCCCCCGCGCCCGCCGCCTGCGCCGCGCGTCTCCACCGACACGATGATCCCTTTCGACCTGCCGTAGTCCGCCATCGCTTTCAACGCGGGAATGCCGTAGACCTTGTTCTCGTGCGTCGGCATGACCGGAGATGCTCCGCCCTGGCTGCCCTGGTTGATCATGACGCGCTGAGCGCCCAGCACGACGGCGTGATCGATCCACATCTTGGTCAGATCGATCGCCATCAGCCGATCGCGAAGCCGCGGCGCCGACATGGTGAGCCCGGAGAACTCGAGATTGATTTGCGTCATCCGCGACTTGCTTCTCTCGATGTGGGAGCGAAGCTCTTTCAGGTATGACGGTTCGGTCGAGGGAATGTGATAGTGCTGGAATTCGACTTTGTGGACGCCGTACTTGTCCGCGATCATTTCAGCGATGTCGAACAGCTCGAGCGTGCGAGTGGCAGCGTCCTGTTCGTCGGGCACCTTGAGCATGCTCTGAAAGTTCAGCGTCATGATCGCGATGCGATCGAGCGTCGATTGTTTGGTCCCCTTCGGCGCTTGCGCTCCGACGATCGGACGGCCCGCAGCTGCTGCGACCGCAGCGGCGCTCATCAGGAACTCGCGGCGTTTCATTGCACACTCCTGTTCAACAAAGCTACAAGCGATTGCAAAACGCGGCGGGTCCTGGCCGTAACAGCCCCACGCCGCTCCCTCGCCAAAAGCCCGTGATGACGGGAGTGGCTTCGGGCCTGCGGCGTGGGGCGCCCCGTTACGGCCACCCGCGAGAGTTTTGCATCCGCCGACCATCATCCGGGTGCCCGTGGCGGGGCCGCCCCGCTTTCACCCCAGCGCGCAAACAGCGCGCGCCGGGGGCCCCGCTTCGAGCCGCGCGCCGGCTCCCGTCCCCATGGCTTTTCGGCGCGCGGGCGAAGTGGGGCTGCCACGGGCAGGACCCGGGCAGTGGTCGGCGACGGTCGCCGCGCGATACAGGTGACTACTTCTTCTCCGGCAGCGCGAACGCAATGGCGCCGCGCGGCGCGTCGGGATCGACCGGCGGCTCTGAGCTCGCACCGCGACCTCGCCCGCCACCGCCTTGATTTGTCATGATGACGAAGTACTGCCGCCCCTTCGCTTCGTAACTGACCGGCACGCCGCTCGTCGTTCCGTTGAACGTTCCCGTCCACAGCACTTCGCCCGTATCCTCGTCGTAAGCGCGCACCTTGCCGTCGCCGCCGGCATGAAAGACGAGCCCCCCCTTGGTGACCACGATGCCGTAGCGTGCACCGACGCCTCCAGTATTCGGCGGTCCGCCGGACCACATCGTCGGCGGATGATCGCCATTCGGTACCTGCCACTTGATCTCTCCGGTATTGAGATCGTAGGCGGTGAGCGTCGTGTAAGGTGGCTTGGTAAAAGACGCGAGCACGCCGTAGTCAGTCATGTAACGGTTCGGTGGCACGTCCTTCACGTCGGCGGGATACGGAGTGTTCCCTGCGTTGCCGCCGACGCCGGGGTAGAACGGACCGATTGGTCGTGGCGGCAATGGGGGCTGAGGCGCGCCGCCGCTGCCGGCAACCGGTCCAGGCGGGAAGGCCTCCGCCGGACCGGCGCCGCGACCCGCCGTTCGTCCGCGCCCAGCGGAAGGACTCGTGTTCGCGAGATACGCGATCACCGCAGACAACTCCTGTTCGCTAATGCTCGACACGGGCCGCATCTGGCCCTGCCCGCCGGTCACGACCGCTTTGATGGCGTCCTCACCCATGCGATCGGTGATGCCGACGAGCGACGCGACACCGGGAAGCGCGCCGCGGAGATTGGCGCCGTGACACCCCGTGCAGTATTGCTGGTAAGCCGTGAATCCCGCCTGCAATGCAGCGTTTCCCGCGCCGCCACCGCCGCCACGTCCCGGCTCGATCGTGCGCTTGGTCACGTCTTCGAGCTTCAGGATGGCGACCTGATTGACGCCGACGACGAACACCATGCCTTTCTGTGGATCGGCGGCAGTGGTGCCCCAATTCGAGCCGCCCTGGTTGCCCGGCATCGCTATGGTGTCGGTCAAGCCCGGAGGCGTGAACATCCCTTCGTTGCGCGCCTTCGACACACGTTCGCGCATCGCCTCGTACTGCTCCGGCGTCGACAGCCACGGGTTCACGTCGTCCACGCTGAAGGTCTGACGAACGAACGGCGCCGGCTTGGTTGGAAACGGCTGCGTTGGCCACGCGCGTTCGCCGGGGACGTCGCTCTTGGGCACGGGACGCTCTTCGATCGGCCAGATCGGCTTGCCGGTGACGCGATCGAGGACGTAGAGGAAGCCGGTCTTACCGGCGTGAGCGACGACGTCGACGCGCCGGCCATTGTGGCGGACGGTCACGAGTTGCGGCGCCGACACATTGTCGAAGTCCCACAGATCGTGATGCACGGTTTGGAAGTGCCAGAGTCGTTTCCCTGTTCGCGCGTCCAGCGCCAGAATGCAGTCGGCGAACAGGTTCTGGCCGAGCCGGTCTGCGCCGTAGAAGTCGTAGTTCGCACCTCCGGTCGGGATGTAGACGATGCCGCGTTCGTTGTCGACCGACATGGAGCCCCAGTTGTTCGCCCCGCCGACGTACTTGTAAGCGTCCTTCGGCCAGGTGTCGTAGCCGAACTCGCCGGGCAGCGGCACAGTATGGAACTGCCACTTCTTCTCTCCGGTGATCACGTCGTAGGCGCGGATGTCGCCGGGCGGGTTGACGAACGCTTCACCGGGCGCCGATCCAAGAATGATCAGGTTCTTCCAGATCTTGCCAGGACTGTTCGACTGGATTCTTCCCGCATATTGCTCGGCGCGCGCCAGCCCGTGCCGCATGTCCACGATGCCGTTCTCGCCGAAGGTCAGGATTGATTTGCCGGTACTGGCGTCAATCTCTTGGAGAAAGCTGTTTATCGAAAACAACAGCCGCTTGTCCTTCCCATCCTCGCTCTGCCAATAGTTCACGCCCCGGCTCGTGATGCCGGCCAGACCCTCGTGGATCCAGAGCTCCTTGCCCGTCGTCGCATCGAGCGCAATCAGCGAGCTGCCGCGCCCCAGCATGTACATCACGTCGTCCACGACGATCGGGTTGAAGCCGGTCGTGGCATACGGGTAGAACCACGCGACCTGGAGCTGGCCGACGTTGGACTTCTTGATTTGATCGGAGCCGACGAAATTCGAGCTGTCTGGTCCGCCGAGGTTGTCCCACCACCATTTATTGCTGCGGGCGGCGATTGCGACGGCGACGCCGACGGCGCAGATGACTGCGCCGGTCAGCAACGGAAACCACGCCGATCGAAATTGCTGACGTGCAAATGACATATCTCGGTCCTTGGCTTACACCTTCAGCTTCTTGAGAAACGCCACGCTTTCCTTCGTCAGCTCCATGTTCTGTTCCACGAAGTAGTTCTTGACGCCGCCCGTTTTCGCAGCCTTGAACGTCTTGACCCAATCGATGGTGCCCTGTCCGACCGGTTTTTGTGGCCGGCCACCGCGCCCGCCGCGGCCGCGTCCCGCCGGGGCGTTGGGGTCCGGCGGCGGGGGAGGCGGTACCGGCGCGTTCATGTCCACGTCCTGGAGGTGCATGGAGATGAAACGCCCCGGGTATTTCGTGAAGTAATCGGCGGCCACGAGACCGCTCGTGATCGTCGACATCTGGAATTGGAATTTCACCAGCTTCGGATCGAGGAGCTCGAACAGCGTGTCGTAGACGCGTTTGCCATCGACCATCGCGAGCTCGAACCCTTCATTGTGCAGCCCCTGCTGAATGCCCGCCTTGGCCGCGATTTCGCCGATCTTGTTGTACTCGTCGGCCGCTTTCTTGACGGCATCCATCGTGGTCGTGCCGTTCTGCACCGGCCCGCTGAGCGTCGCGGTGATCATCTGGGTCATCCCGATCTCTTTGGCCCAGTCGATGCTCTTCTGCTGACTCTCGCGCAGCTCGCGCATGCTGAAGTGAGCGCTCTCGCACTTCATGCCGTGATCGGCCAGGGTTTTCTTGACTTGTTTGGCGTCCGCGAGAGGAGCGAACTCGGCATACCCTATCGCGGAGCAGAGCTCGATCCGCTCGACGCCAATGTCTTTCAATTCCTTCAGCAGCCCGGCGAAGTTGCCGTCTTTGATCATCGCGCGATGCGGATACGTCTGACTGCCGATAGGCATCCCGAGCGGCTTTGCGCGGAGCGTTGCCACACCGCCGGCAGCGAAAAGCCCGGCGACGGCCACGTCCGTCGCAGTCTTCCTGAAGAACTCGCGTCTCGAAATCGCAGCCATGAAACGTCTCCTCTTCGCCGATCGGCGGGCTGTTGTCTTCTACAGTTGGCGGGCGCGGATGTTCTTGTACTTGACGCTGCCCGCAAATCCTCCGGACTCTCCAGCCGGCGGCCATTGGAACGAGATCGGCGCAGCTTCTTTCCAGCTTGCTTCTGCCGGATCCGTCGGGTCATCGACGACGTCGACGATCTGCTTGTCGTTCAACCAGACCTGAAGATGCGGCCCCTTGAAACTGAGCCGCACGTGGTTCCAGTCGCCCTTCTTGCGGATCATCGGGAACTCGTCGCAATCCTGGAGATAGGTGTTGTTCTTGGCACCGCAGTCCCCGGTGGACAGCCAGTCGACGTTCCCTCGGATCGCTTCGGGCACCGTGCGGTGGACGACGACGCCGATATACTCGCCGGCTTCGCGGCGTCCGAGGTTGAGCTGATAGCCATTGCGAAACGAAACGCCGCTGTTGAACGTGCACGTCTTGTCTTCGCTGAGATTCGCCTGCTTCTCGCCGAGTTTCGGCGTGCACTTCGTGCCCGCTTCGGCGAGCATGAAGTCGAACTCGAGCTCGACATCCTTGAACGTTTCGACCGTCGCCAGGCTGCCGCCGCGCTGTCCCGTGGCCGGCGGCACGCTCGTGATTACGCCGTTCTCAACTTTCCAGCCCCTGTCTTCGGGATTGGTTGAAGGCGTGACGGGGGGTGCGGCTGGGGGTTGAGCGGGAGCCGCGGCATTCGCGCCCCCTGCGCGCCCGCCACCACGTCCGCCTGCGAGGACGGTCCAGCCGGTCAGATCCTTGCCGTTGAAGAGCGGCTTCCACTCCCGCTGAGATTGCGCGCTGGCCGTGCCGAACGATGCGCCGAGGACCGCCGTCAGGACGAGACACATCGATCTCATGTCTGAATGCCCTCCGAATGGAGCATAAGCATCTTCGAATGCGGTTCCGTTGGCAACCGTAACGATCTCGCGCCAAGATCCACGATTTCGCGCGGAGATCGCGGAGATCGCCAAACGGTAGGCGTTCGCCACGGCCGGCCTCCGGCCGGCCACACGGAAGCGGCGCGAGATCCGCAAAATACAAACGGCACACGGCTCACCTGCCGCTTGTATTTGCGGATCTCGCCGCTTCCTGTCGCGCGAAGCGCGACGTGGCGAACGCTTGCGTTCTCTGCGTGCGCTGCGCGAGATCCATTCTGCGTCCATTGCGCGATCCGTTCGGTCGTAGCGGGATGATGTACGTGCTAGGATTTCCGCGACATGGCTGTCACGAAGCCGAAACCTGGAACCTGGTCGATTACATGAAGTTCTTGTCGCAGAAAAAATGAAGGCGCGAGCGGCTCTTGCGGCGTTAGCCCTGGTGTCGATCGGCGGGTGCGTCGTCGATTCGCATCGGACGCTTGCGATCGGCACGTCCGCGCCCGATTTCAGTCTGCCCGGCATTGACGGGCGGAACCATACCCTCGCGGAGTACTCGAACGCTCCGATTCTGGTGCTGGTGTTCACCTGTAACCACTGCCCGGCTTCACAACTGTACGAAAGCCGAATCAAGCAGCTCTACGAGGACTATCGCAGCAAGGGGATCGCGCTCGTCGCCATCAGCCCCGACAGTCCGAGCACGCTTCGCCTGAGCGACCTTGCCTACTCGGACGTCGGCGATTCGCTCGCCGAGATGAAAGTGCGGGCGGCGCACCGGCACTTCGAGTTCCCGTATCTTTACGACGGCGAGGTGCAGGCGCTGTCGACGAAAATTGGCGCCATCGCGACACCTCACATCTTTGTGTTCGATCGGCAACGCACACTGCGGTACCAAGGACGCATCGACGACAATCAGCGCGAGTCACTCGTCAAGACCCGTGACGCGCGGAATGCGATCGACGCTCTGCTGGCAGGCAGGCCGGTTCCCGTCGCGCGCACGACCGCCATCGGCTGCCCAATCACGGGGCTGTCGAAGCCGTCCGCCCGCGAACAAGAGATGGCGGAGATTGCGGCGGAGCCGGTCACGCTGCAGATGGCCGACGCCGATCGGCTGAAGAAGCTGCGCAGCAACGGGACCGGCAAACTGCTGCTGGTGAATTTCTGGGCGACCTGGTGCGGACCGTGCGTCACTGAATTCCCAGAGCTCGAAGCGACCTACCGTATGTACCGAGGACGCAGCTTCGATTTCGTGTCCGTCTCCGCCAATGATCCCGAGGACCAGCCTCTGGTGTTGAAGTTCTTGCAGAAACATCACGCGTCCGGCTCGAATCTGCAATTTGGCACGCCGGACACGTTTGGCCTGCAGGCCGCGTTCGATCCGTTGATGCCGTCGGCGGTGCCGTTCACCGTCCTTATCGCCCCCAACGGCGACATCGTGTATCAGGAGCTGGGGGAGCTGGACAGTCTGAAGCTGCGGCGAGCCATTCTGGCAAATCTGCCCGATGTCCCGGCGCACCCTGGGCAGCAAGCCTATTGGTCAGGACACTGACCGCTGGGGAGAGACCGATGAAGACCGCAACCCGCCGGCGCGAATCCGTTTCGATGTTCTTGTTTGTCGTCGCAGCCATCCTGACTCTCGCGTGGCAGCACGGCGAGGTGCAGGGTCAGGCGCCCGCACAAGGACGCGGCATCCAGCCAAACCTGGAGCACCCGATTCTGGCGATCGGATCGCCGGCACCGGATTTTGCTTTGCCCGGTGTCGACGGCAAGATTCACAAGCTCAGCGAGTATTCGGGCGCCAAGATCCTGGCGGTCGTGTTCGAGTGCAATCACTGTCCCGTGTCGCAACTGTACGAAAGCCGCATCGAACAGCTGTATCGTGACTATCGCGGCAAAGGCGTCGCGTTTGTCGCCATCAATCCCAACAACCCGAAGTCGATTCGACTGAATGAGCTCGGCTACACGGATGTGACGGATTCGCTGGCCGAGATGAAGATTCGAACCGCGTTCCGGCGTATCGAATGGCCGTATCTCTACGACGGCGAAACGCAGGGCGTCTCGATCAAGTTCGGCGTGGTCGCGACGCCTCACATCTATCTGTTCGACCAGGACCGGAAGCTGCGCTATCAGGGGCGCATTGACGACAACCAGCGCGAAGCTCTCGTCAAGTCGCAGGATGCGCGCAACGCGATCGACGCGATGCTGACGGGACGTCCGGTTCCCGTCGCGGAGACGCACGCCTTCGGCTGCACCACGAAATGGATGTCGAAGGCCACCGGCGTGGAAGAGGAATGGGCCAAGATCCAAGCGGAACCGGTAACCGTCGATATGGTCGGTGCCGACGATTTGAAGAAACTGCGTGCGAACGAAACGGGCAAGGTGCTGTTGGTGAACTTCTGGTCCACCGGCTGCAGCGCGTGCACCAGCCAGTTCGTCGATCTCGAAACGACCTATCGGATGTACCGCCTGCGCAGTTTCGACTTCGTGACGGTGGCGACGAATCCTCCAAACGAGGCGCCGGCGGTTATGGATTTTCTCCGGAAACAGTACGCGTCGAGTCCCAACAAACAGTTCGCCTCCGCCGACACGAGCGCTCTGCAAGCGGCGTGGGGAGCCCGATGGAAGCTGGGATCCCCCTTCACCATGGTCATCGGGCCGGACGGCAAGGTGCTTTACGAGAAGGAGGGGAAGGTCGACATCCTGGAATTGCGACGAGTCATTCTCGCCAACATGCCGGATACCAAGTCGTATATCGGCCAGCAGGCCTACTGGCAGGCGGCCGTGGCCGACAAGACGAAAAAACAGCCGTAAACGATCGACATGATCCGGCGGAGCAAGTGGTCGCGGTGACCGGACGTCAGATATTTGCGATCAAGATGTCGTAGATTCTCTGCACGTTCTCGTGCGGATCGGCTCCCGCGGCGCTGCCACCGGACTCGATTGAATAGAGGCCTTTGTATCCGAGCTCTTTGGTGAGCGCCAGCGCCGCCGGGAGATCGTAGCGCGCGGGGTTCAATTTGACATGGCAATTGCCGTCGGTGAGCGGAAACATCGCGCGCATTCCGGCGTGCTGCGTTGCCTGATCCGGAAAATTGCCGATGTCACAGTTGGCGTACGTGCCTGAGCCGTTGATGATCTCGACGAGCAGGATGTAAGCCGGAGGTCCTGGCGGGGCCGCGGGCGGCGCGGTGGGCGCGGGCTGAGCTGCCGCTGGCGGTGCGCCGGCGGCCGGAGGAGTCGCGGCTCCCG
>JBKPLP010000173.1:0-6194 GCA_046731735.1 Acidobacteriota bacterium | reverse complement strand
CTGGAGTTCTACAAGGATCCAGCCTGGATGAAACAATTCCCGTTCGCCCACACGGTGGAGATGACCCATCGTCTCGCCGGCGGCGTCCTCGAGGTGGCGACCCGGATCGATAACTTGAGCTTCGAGGCGATGCCGGTGGCGGTCGGATTTCATCCGTATTTCGCGCTGACCGACTCGCCCCGCGACGAATGGACGATTGCCGTTGGCGCGAAGACGAGGTGGCTGCTCGCGCCAGACAAGACACCGACGGGGGAAACGGAGCCGATCGAGCGACTCTTTGCCGATCCCGCGGACGTTCCGCTGAAGGACTATGAGCTCGACGACGTGTTCGGCGATCTCCGGCGGGACGACGCGAGGCGTGCGGTGATGAGCGTTTGCGGCAGTCGCGAACGTATCGACGTGCTGTTTGGCGAGAACTTCAAGGCGGCCGTGGTGTTCGCGCCGCGCGACCGGCCGTTCGTCTGCTTCGAACCGATGGCCGGTATCACGAATTCGCTGAACCTGGCGCAGCGCGGGCTATACCACGAGCTTCAGAGCATCCCACCGGGTGGGATGTGGCAGGAAAGTTTCTGGGTGCGGCCCTCGGGCTTCGGTCTGGGGTCGCACGCGGCGTAACGCGGTCAGGGGAGTCACGGAGGATCTTTGGCGGCGCAGAACGTTCTCGATCGATTTCGCCTCGACGGCAAGGTCGCCCTGATCACAGGCGGCGCGCGGGGGCTTGGGCGGACGATGGCCGCAGCGCTGGCGGAAGCGGGGGCCGCGATCGCGCTCGCCGGACGCTCGAAGGACACCTGCCGCGAGGCGGCGGACGGAATTGCCTCGGCGACCGGACGAACGGCGAAGGCGTTTGCCGCCGATGTGACGAAGATAGAGGACGTGGAGCGGCTCGCCGATGAGGTCGAAAGCGAGTTCGGCAAGGTCGACATTCTCGTCAACAACGCCGGGATCAACATTCGCGGTCCGATTCAGCAGCTCACTGAAGCCGACTGGGACGCGGTGATTGATACGAATTTGAAGGGGCCGTTTCTCTGCGCACGCGCGATCGGTCCGCGCATGGTGAGCCGCGGATGGGGCCGCGTCATCAATCTGGGCTCGGTGCTGGGCGTGATCGCGCTCCCCGGTCGCGCGCCGTACGCGTCGTCGAAGGCCGGGATCATCAACCTGACGCGGGTACTGGCGCTCGAATGGGCGGGCACCGGCGTGACCGCGAATGCGATCTGCCCTGGCGCATTCGCGACGGAGATGAACAGGTCGCTGCTCGAGGACCCGGTAAAGTACAAGGAGTTCGTCGCGCAGATTCCGATGGGGCGCTGGGGAGAACTGGAAGAACTGACGGGCGCGGTGGTCTTTCTCGCGTCCGACGCATCGTCGTACGTCACAGGCACGCCATTGTTCGTCGACGGTGGCTGGATAGCTCGGTAATTGGCGGGGTCTAAAGACCCCGCCCTACAACATCGGTAATCGGCGCGGTTTAAGAATCGCGCCCTACAACACCTGTAGGGCGGGGTCTATAGGGCGGGGTCTTTAGACCCCGCTAGAGGAGTAGGGCCGTCTGTAGGGCGGGGTCTTTAGACCCCGCCAGAGGAGAATCAAATGCAGATTCGGATATCCACGCTCGCAGTCATTATCGCCGTCGCATTCACGGCGGGCATCGCCGCGCACAAGATGTTGCGTCCGCTGCCCGTGCAGGCGGCCGCGGATACGCACGTGTTCGAGCTGCGCACCTACACGGCGCCGCCGGGAAAGCTCGAGGCGCTGCAATCGCGGTTTCGCGATCACACGATCACGATTTTCAACAAGCACGGAATGAAGAGCATTGGTTACTGGGTGCCGCAGGACGGTCCGGAGCACCAGAACACGCTGATCTACATCCTCCAACACGACAGCCGCGAGGCCGCGAAGAAGAACTGGTCGGAGTTCGGCGCGGATCCCGAATGGGTAAAGGCCAAGGGGGATTCTGAAAAGGACGGCCCGCTGACGGTTCCGGGCACCACGAAATCGGTCTTCATGGACCCCACGGACTATTCACCGATCAAGTAGGCCGGGCCTTCATGGCCCGGCATGTCAAGTAGGCCGGGGTCTTCAGACCCCGGCGCAGGGAGATGTCATGAAACGCGCTGCG
Source organism: Acidobacteriota bacterium (assembly GCA_046731735.1). Classification (GTDB taxonomy): domain Bacteria; phylum Acidobacteriota; class Vicinamibacteria; order Vicinamibacterales; family 2-12-FULL-66-21; genus JALZOC01. The sequence goes on along the minus strand of JBKPLP010000173.1, from coordinate 4,072 downwards.
CTGATCCTGTTCACAACGCTCGCCGTGTGCATCCCGCTGGCTGCGCAGCGAGGCGCGACGGCGTCGTCGAAGCCGCTTCAGGTGTACGTCGTCGACACCGAAGGGGGAAAGGCCGCACTGTGGGTCTCGCCGACAGGGCAGTCGCTGCTCATCGACAGCGGCAATCCCGGCAGCCGCGACGGCGATCGGATCATGGCGGCGGTCAACGATGCGGGATTGAAGCAGATCGACTTTCTGATCTCGACGCACTACCACGTCGATCACATCGGCGGCATGCTGGAGCTTGCGAAGCGCATTCCGATTGCGCACTTCATCGACCACGGTCCCACGGTGGAACAACCTGAGCAGATCGCGGGCTTCCAGGCGGCGTATGCGGAGTTGTACGGCAAGGCGAAGCACACCGTCGTGAAGGCGGGAGACAAGGTTCCGATCACCGGCCTCGACTGGCGAATCGTGACGGCGGCAGGCGGCGTGCTCAAGACGCCGCTGCCAGGCGGCGGAAAGCCGAATCCGGCGTGCGCGGGAGTGGCCCCGAAGGAGGCGTCGCCGACGGACGAAAACGCCATGTCGGTCGGCAGCCTGATTACGTTCGGGCAGTTCCGCGCGATCGATCTCGGCGACCTCATGTGGGCGAAAGAGTACGAGCTCGTGTGCCCGAACAATCCGGTCGGCGCGGTCGACGCGTTCTTCGTCACGCATCACGGCCTCGACGCGTCGAACTCGCCGGCGCTGGTGCACGGCGTGCAACCGCATGTAGCGATCATGCAGAACGGCACGCGCAAAGGGGCGGGCGCCGAGGCGATGCCGACGATGAGAACGTCGCCAGGGCTCGAGGACATCTGGCAGCTGCACTGGTCGTACAATGCCGGGATCGAGCAGAACAGCCCGGGCGTGTTCATCGCGAACGTCGACGACAACGCGACGATCGCGGGGATTCTCACAGCGCCCCCGCGTGGGGGCGGTCCCGGCGGTCGCGGTGCAGCATCCGGGCAGCCGCCCGCCGGCACGCCCGCGGGACCACCGACGACGACTCCGCCTCCCGCAACAGCACCGGCCGTGGTTGCAACCCCGCCTGCGGCAACCCCCGGAACGACGGGAGCGCAGTCGTCGCCAGCGCCGCAGAGCGCCGGTGGCGGCCCAACCGGTGGCGGACGCGGTGGGCCGGGCGCTGCCGCCGCGGCGCACACGCCGGCTTACTGGATCAAGCTGACGGCGCTCCCCGACGGAACGATGACGGTGACGAACAGCCGCAATGGGTTTAGCAAGACCTACAAGAAAAGGTAGACCCACAAGAAAAGGTAGTGTCCGCCTTCAGGCGGACCAGGAGATCACAATGAGGACTCGCTTCGCGCTTGCCGCCGCCGTACTCGCGATCGTCGGAACCACTCTCCTGGCGCAGCAACAGGCGGCGGCGCCCGCGCCCGCGCCGCCTGCTCCGCAGCAGCAGCCTGGCGGGCGCGGCCAAGGCCGCGGCCAGGGAGGGATCCAGGCCAGCCCGTTCACGACCCCGCCGGTGCGGATCTTCATCTATGCGGGGCTGAAAACGCATGGCGAAGGGCAGCACGACTACCCGCAGTTCCTCGCCGACTGGAGCAAGCTGCTCATGAACCGCAACGCGATTGTCGACGGCGGATTGCACTTTCCGTCGGAGAAGGAGCTGCTCAACTCCGATGTCGTGATCGTTTACAAGGGAGACGCCGGCTACTTGAGCATGGAGGACAAGGCGAACCTCGACGCCTACATGCGCCGCGGCGGTGGCCTCGTCAGCATCCACGACGCGCTCTGCGGCCCCGATCCGGATTACTTCGCACAGGTCGTCGGCGGGGCGAAAAAGCACGGGGAGACGAACTTCACGCTCGAGGCGAACGTGCCGTACACGATCGTCGATACCCAACATCCAATCATGCAGGGGATGACGAACTTCGCGATCAAGGACGAAGCGTTCTACTCGATGACGTGGTCCAAGCAGCCCGAGATCCACGTGCTCGCGACGGCGGTGATGGACGCGACGCCGACCGCGCAGCAGGCGGGACACGCCGGCGAAACCGTCCCCCAGATCTGGACGTACGAGAAACAGCTGACGCCCGCCCCGACCGGGCAGCCGTACCGCGCCTTCGTCTGGATGCAGGGGCACAACTACTCGAACTTCTCGAATCCGCAGGTGCAGCCGATGCTCCTGCGCGGGATCGCCTGGGCCGCGAAACGCACGGCCGATACCCTGATGCAGGAACGTCCGGCTCGCGGCGGTCGCGGCACGACCGACGCCGCGGCAGGACGGGGCCGGGGAATCTAGCGAGCGGCCTCACGCGGAGACGAGTTTCGCGCAGAAACGCAGAGACGGATCTCGCGCGGAGGACGCGGAGAACGCGGAGGCCGCAAATGCTGCGAGCGGGGACACTCCCCGTGCCGCGTGCAGGAGTGCCCCCGCTCGCAGCATCAGCGATCTCTGCGCCCTCTGCGATCTCTGCGTGAGATCTCTCTGCGTTCTGGGCGCGAGATCCGCCTGTGACCCGGTTTGAAACGCTTCTGTAGGAGCAAATGTCCGAGCAACCGAAACGCACATATCGTTCTGCTGCATGGTTCGCGAAGCCGAATAAAGACGGGTTCATTCATCGCAGCTGGGTGGGCCGCGGCCTGCCCGAGGGGATTTTCGACGGCCGGCCGATCATCGGCATCTGCAACACCTGGTCGGAGTTGACCCCCTGCAACGGCCATTTCCGCGAGCTTGCCGAGCACGTGAAGCGCGGCGTGTGGGAAATGGGCGGTGTGCCGTTCGAATTCCCGGTGATGTCGCTCGGTGAGACGAGCGTTCGCCCGACCGCGATGCTCTTTCGCAATCTCGCGGCGATGGACGTCGAGGAGTCGATCCGCGCGAACCCGATTGACGGCGTGGTGCTGCTCTGCGGCTGCGACAAGACGGTGCCCTCGCTGATCATGGGCGCGGCGAGCTGCGACCTTCCCGCACTCGTCGTCCCCGGCGGGCCGATGCTGAACGGCAAGTTCCGCGGCATGGAGATCGGATCCGGGACCGACGTCTGGCGTTTCAGCGAGGAAGTCAAGGCCGGCACGATGAGCCTGCGCGATTTCATGCGCGCCGAATCGTGTATGTCGCGTTCGTGGGGCACGTGCAACGTCATGGGCACGGCGTCGACGATGGCGTCGATGGCGGAATCGCTCGGGTTGACGCTGCCGGAGAGCGCGGCAATCCCGGCCGTCGATTCGCGCCGCTATGCGCAGGCCCACCTCGCGGGACGTCGAATCGTCGAGATGGTCCAGCAGGACATCCGGGTGTCGCACATCCTCAAGCGCGAATCGTTCGAGAATGCGATCCGGCTGAACGGCGCGATCGGCGGATCGACCAACGCCGTTCTCCACCTGCTCGCCATTGCCGGCCGCGTCGGGGTGCCCCTGACGCTGCAGGACTGGGACGATCTCGGACGCAACGTGCCGACGATCGTCGACCTCATGCCGTCGGGCCGCTACATGATGGAGGACTTCTACTACGCGGGGGGCGTACCGGCGGTGATCCGTACGCTTGGCGAGAACGGGATGCTCGCCCGGGACGCGATGACCGTGAACGGGCAGACGATCTGGGATAACTGCCGCGACGCCTCCAACTGCAATCCCGAAGTGATTCACCCGATCGACCGGCCGCTGGCCTCGCACGGCGGCATCGCCGTGCTGCGCGGCAACCTCGCGCCGAACGGCGCGGTGCTGAAGCCGTCAGCGGCGTCGCCGCACCTGATGCGCCATCGCGGTCGCGCCGTCGTGTTCGAGAACATCGAACACTACAACGCCCGCATCGCCGATCCGGCATTGGACGTCGACAAGGCGTGCGTGCTCGTCCTCAAAGGGTGCGGGCCGAAGGGCTATCCGGGAATGGCGGAAGTCGGCAACATGGGGCTGCCTCCCAAGGTGCTGCAGACGGGGGTCACCGATATGGTGCGCATTTCGGACGCTCGAATGAGCGGCACCGCATACGGCACCGCGGTGCTGCACGTCGCCCCCGAGGCAGCCGCCGGCGGAGCGCTGGCACTGGTGAAGGACGGCGACATGATCGAGCTCGACGTCG
>JBKPLP010000172.1:0-10920 GCA_046731735.1 Acidobacteriota bacterium | reverse complement strand
CCCGAAGGCGCCGCGGCCGCCGCCGCGTCCCGCGCCCGCCGGCGGGCACGGCGTGAACCCGCCGTAGTGAATCGGATACTGGAAGTTCATCGGCCCGCGCTCACCACCCGCATCCACGAACCACGGCTTCCCATCATCGTCGGACGCCAGGCCCCACTGGCCGCCGTTCGGCCCGGTGGGCTCGCGCAGGAACCCGCTCGGCGTCCATCGAATGCGGAACGGGTTGTAGGTCGTGTAGATCCAGTTGTCCATGTTCCAGAGCAGACCGGCCTTCTGGTGCTCGATGTTGGCGTCGCCGCTCTGCCCGATCCCCGTGAACACGACCTCCCGTTTATCGGCGACGCCGTCGCCGTTCGTATCGGTCCACTTCACCAGGTCGTCGGAGTCGGTCTCACTCGTGAGGATGACGCCGTCCTGCAGCGGAAGGATCATCCGCGGCGCCACGACATGATCGACGAACACCGTGCGTTTGTCGTAGCGGCCGTCCCCTTTCGTACTCTCCCATCGGCTGATGCGGCTGATCGGATCGTGCTCGCGCGTGGCGCTCGCGTCGATCATGTAGCTGATCATCTCGGCGACATACATGCGGCCGTTGCCGTCGAATTCGATGTTGGTCGGGCTGATGACGTCGGGATCGGCCGCGACGAGCTCCATGCGATATCCCGGCGGCAGGATGAAGCCCGCCGCCTCGTCCGCCGGAGTGCGCGCCGTGTACGGCGCCTTCGGCGTGAAGTCCGTGTTCTCGTTCGTCGACGCTCCGCGTCCGCCGCCGAAGCCGCCGGACGGCAGCGGCGCGCCCGGTGCCTGCTTCGCCGCCGTTCCATTCATCTCGTACTGCCCGTCCATGACCGCGAGGCGCGCGCTGAGCTCGGCGCCCTGCGGCGTGAGCGTCAGCACGTTGGAGATGGCCGTGCCCTGCGTGCTGGTCATGTATTTGAGGACCAGGCTCTTTGCTGACATCGAGATGTCGGTGACGTTGACGGTGGGCTGGACTTGCGAGCTGATGGTCGCGATGACCTTGCCCCCGTCCGTCTTCACCGAGACGAGGAAGGCGGACTGGAAGGCTTCCATGCCGACGGTGACGACCCAGTCGCCGACAAACGGCGCGGCGGCGCCGGCGGTCACAGGCGCCGTCGTCTGTCCGCCACGGGCGATCGCCTGCGCGACGAAGGACGCGGCCATGACAATGAAGGCGGCAGTGATGGTTGAACGAAGAAGGCGCGACATGCAGCAACTCCTGGAACTGAAACGCGGCACCGTGTCCGCGGCTGGCAGTGTAACCGTTTTCATGCCGGATCGGGACGGCTGCGGCTAAGATCCTGGCACCCATGAAACCGATGTTTCTTCCCGACGTCGAGAACGGTCCGCAACCCGGACCGTATCGCGACTTGATCGAGCAGATGAAGACGCTCGGCGCGGAGTATCCGCAAATATGGCACCTCTTTGCGTATCTTCCGTCCGCCACGGTACATCTCGGGCGGTTCACGCAGGAAATCCTGCGCGGATCCTCGCCGCTCAGCACGGGATTGCGTGAGCTGATCGCCGCCTATACGTCGAAGCGCAACGACTGCCCGTTTTGACTGAAATCACACGCCGCAGTTGCAGCGGAGCTTCTCGGCGACGAGCCCCTCGTCCAGTCCGTGCTCGCCGATGTGGAATCGTCGAGGCTCGACGACCGGCACAAGGCGTCTTCCGATTCATCGACAAGGTGAACCAGGATTCGGCGGCGATCGCGGCCGCCGACCTCGACCAGGCGCGCGACGCCGGATGGACGGACGAGGCGCTGTACTTTGCCATCACGGTGTGCGCGCTGTTCAATTTCTATAACCGGTGGATCGACGCCACAGGCGTTCATCCGCTGTCCGACGAGGCGCACAGACAGGGAGGCAAGCGCAGCGCGCAGGGCGGTTACGCGCGGAGCTGAGCCTCGCCTGCGCCGCGAGGCACACAGAGCACGGCCACCAATCCCAGGATCGTATAGATCGCCATCATCAGGAACATGGGCCGATAGCCATCGAATAGATCGAAGAGGCCGCCGTTCAACGGATCTCCCACCGCGCCATGCCGATCGCCGTCCGGTGCTCGCCAAGCGCTCCCCGGACGAGCGGTGGAACGAACGTACTGACCAGCGGGCCGGTGACGCCGGCAAAGAGGCCGCCCAGCCCAATGACGGCGCCAAGCCAGGTACGGCGACCGCGTCCGAGTCCCGCCGGCGGCGCGGTCGAGAGTCCACATGGGAGCGGAATCTAGGTGCGACCGCGAGGACGGTCAATACTTGCTATGAACTACGGGCTACCGTTCGGAATGATCGACCCCGTGCGGCCTTCCAGGGTACGGAAGCCTCTGCACGATCCTGTTCCCCGCGGAATGGTCGATGACCGCGACGCCCGCGCCAGGACCTTCGAACGACGCGAACGTATACCGGCCGTTCGGAGACGTCCATTGATGACCGGCGGTGGTTGGTGCGCCGGCCACGCTTAGGGTGACGGTGTCGTAAGTGAACGTCTCGGTACTGACGACCGCCACCTGAGCGGGCGAAGTACGAAGCCCGACCGTCAGCACCTTCTCATTAGCCGTCAGCTGCAATGTATCGGGCAATCCAAGCGCGAGCACGTCTGTATACGTGTGCGTCTCGAGATTGACGACCGCCAACCGGTTCGCCCCTCGGCGAGTGACGTAGGCAATCTTGCCGTTGTGCGTGGTGGCGAGTTCGTGAATTGCCGGTACATCCATCGTCCACAACACGGAACCCGTACGGGGATCCATCGCGCAGAGTTGATTGGCGCCCTCGTTCGCGAGATACAGCGTGTTGTCGTCCTGCGCGAAGACGGCGGCGTGCACGCGGCCGCTCGTCGAGTTTGGATTGGTATCCCACGGTCCCAGCAGCGAGTCGTCTCGCGTGTCGACGACCGCAACCGTGTCCGTTCCGTAAAGGCCCACCGCCACCAGTTGGCCGCTGGGACTGGCGTGGACGTGATGCGGCCTGGTGCCGACCCCGGTGAAGAGGCGATCGATGGTTCCCGACTGCAGATCGACGATCGCGATGGCGGGAGCCGCACCCTGCTCCTCCGCCACATAAAGCTTTCCCTTCGCGTACGCCAGGTCGCCGGGCTGAGAACCGGCGGCCATGTCAATCGTGATCAAGGTAGTGCCGGTCGTCGCGTCGAACGCGCGGATGGTATTGTCCCCGCGGTTGGCAGCCCAAATAGTCCCGTTGATGCCCCGCAAGGGCTGCCCAGCCACGACAGCCAGCGAACACACGATTCCGAACAACCCTGAGGTCAAACCGGCCAACTCCCTGCCGTGGGTCTTCATAGCTACCTCTGCTTCTTCTTTGATCACGTGGTGATGTGATTAGACACGCCGCAGTCTACGTGCTCGGCCCAACGAGACACGATAGTCGGGACGTGAACTGTCGGTGAACTGGAGGTGAACCGCTAACCTCCAGGTCGCGCTGGACTTCCAGCCATTGACGGTCTCGGCGGAGGGATCTACACTGCCGCCCTTATCTCCGATGCAGGCCTCAGGGCGACCCATCGTTCGCTTCGGACGATTCGAGCTCGATCCGTTCGCAGGTGATCTGTACCGCGATGGTCGGAGAGTCCGCCTGCAGGAGCAGCCGCGCCAGGTTCTCGTTGCGCTGCTCGAGCGACCCGGCGAACTGGTCACCCGCGAGGAACTCCGCGAGCGCCTGTGGAAATCGGACACGTTCGTGGATTTCGAACACGGGTTGAATACCGCGGTCAAGAAAGCGCGACGGGCCCTGGGCGATTCAGCTGAGGCTCCGAAATACATCGAAACCCTCGCCCGCCGAGGGTACCGGTTCATCGGACCCATCGAGGCGCCGGCGCAGTCCGGGCAGGCACAGTCAGTCGATCTGCCGTCTGGGCCGGCCGTCCCCGCTCGACGGCCGCGCGCGGGGTATGCCGTGTTCAGCGCTCTAGCGGTGATGGCGATCGTCGTGATCGGGATCGCCATCGCGGGGTGGGCGCGCAGACCTGCTGAAGCGAAGGGCCCGGCCTCCAGTAGTTCAAAATCTGCACCCGCACAGCTTGCGGTGATGCCGTTGCGTGTACTCCCGGGCCGGAATGACTCGGATTATCTGGGTATCGGCATTGCTGATGCGATTACGACGCGACTGGCACAGGCGCGCCAGATCGCGCTGCGACCGACGTCGGCGGTCCTGCCATTCAACGACGCGCAATCCGATTCCGCGCGCGTTGCGTCCGCGCTCGCCGTGCAGCATCTGCTCGTCGGAACGATCCAGCCAGGCGAGCACAATTACCGGGTCACCGTGCAACTCGTGGGTGCGGACGGCGTTGCCGTCTGGGGGGACACGTTCGACGAACCGGATGTCGGACTGCTTCAAGTCCAGGACCATATAGCCGACGCAGTCGTCGCAGCGCTGCGCGTCGAGGTATCGGCGCTGGAGCGCGAGCGGCTGCACGCCCGCCACACCGGCAATGCGGCGGCCTACGATTTTTATCTGCGCGGGCGCAGTCTTCTCGTCAACTACACCGAAGCCAACATGCACAAGGCGATCGGCTATTTCGAGCAGGCGCTCGAACTCGACCCGCAATTTGCGCTGGCGCGCACCGGGATCGCCACGGCCGCAGCCTGGTTCAGCGTACGATACGCGCACGGGTCCGAGGCGCTCGTCTGGGGAAAGCGCGCCGATCAGGAGGCGCGGCTCGCGTTGAAACAGGACAGTTCGCTGGCCGACGCTCATCTCGCGATAGCGAGCGCAGCCGGGACGCTCTACGGTGGGTTCGAATGGAACGCCGTGCTCGATCGGAGCGCGACTGCGCTGTCGCTGGATCCTTCACTCGATCTCGCACATGTCGAGCGCATGCGCGCGTACTACCACCTCGGGTTGACGGACGAAGCCCGCGCTGAAGCCCGGCTGGCAAAACAGATCAATCCAACCCCGAACGTCGCGCTCGATCGCATTGAAATCGCGACGGAACTGTATGCCGGCGAGTTCTCGACCGTCGCCCAAAAGGCGACGGCGATGCTCGCACGGACCGATGCACCGGCGATCCGTCATTACCTTGGCCTGGCACGGTACTATCTGGGCGATCCGGCGTCGTCGCGCAAGCTTCTCGCGTCGGTCATGCGCGGAGACCACCCGGACGCACGCAGCGAGTCGGCTCTCGCATCCATCGAAGCCGCGACCGGCCTGAAGCGACAGGCTCGCGCACACATCGCGGAAGTGCTTCGCGGATCGGATATCGATCATCACGTCGCGTACAGCATCGGCGCCGCGCTGGCGCAGCTTGGCGACAGGAACGACAGCCTCCGCTGGTTGGATCGGGCCGTCGACAGCGGATTCCCCTGCCTCCCGATGTTCGAGAGCGACACCTTGCTCGATCCGCTGAGGCAAGACGCCGGCTTCGTGCGGCTGATGGAGCGCCTCCGGACCGCGCGTGAGCAGGCGCGCGCGAGACCGCGCTAGCCTGATTCGAGGTGGAACATCTCGCGCAGCGGCCGCGAGACCGGGCTGTCGTCCGGATTCGCCGGCATGATCTCGCGCATGTGCCGCCACCAGCGGCGGCACACCTCCGTACGGCTCACCGCGACCCATCGCGCTTCGTCTTCGATCTCCGCATACGCGAACAGATCGCCCGTCGCATCGTCCAGGAAAATCGAATAGCTGCGCACGCCGTGCGCGAGCAGTACGTCCTCGAGCTCTTTCCAGATGGGACGATGACGCCGTTCGTACTCGGCGTGCTCGCCGGCATTGACGGACATCCTGAACGCTTTGCGGATCACGCGCGCGCTCACTTCACCGTGAACGGGCTCCGCTCGTCGTTGAACCCGAACGCGTAGAGCGTGCCGTCGCGCATGCCGACGTGCACCTGGCCCAGGGTGCTCCAGAAGCTTCCCGATGACGCCGCTCCGGTCATGCCCTGCCCGCTCGTCCACAACCGCTTGCCGGTCGCGCCATCGTAGGCGTGCAGCATCGCGCTCGTGCCGCGCGCCGCCGCCGCCGCCGACGTCCCCGCGCCGAGCGCGAAGACCACGCCGTTCACAATCAGCGGCGTTGCCGCCGATGACAGATCGTGCGACACCCATCCGGGCTCCAGCGACATGGTTCCGGCGTTTTCACCGATCTTCAACGAGACGACCGCGCCGTTGGAGACGGCGCCATTGGTCGTCGCGCTTCCAGCGGCAACCGCGCCCTTCACGGGAAGCAGGATCCATGAGGGTCCATTCGGCGATTGCTGCCACGCCGCGAGCGCGCCGCCGCTGACGCTTCCGCCCGTTCCGACGAACGGCTTCGATGCGTGGAGCGGCGTGGAATGGTTCGAACCGCCGAGCGACGACGCGTCGAGCAACACGACGCGTCCGTCCTTCGTGGCGGCCGTAACGAGGTCCCTGTCGTTCTGGCGGATGATCGTCGGGCCCGTCACGAACTCTGCGTCCGGCTGCGTAAACCAGTCCTTCAGCTGCAGCGTCTTCGAGTCCAGCGCGACGATCGCGTTGGCTTTCCCGTCGCCGCTCGTCTGACCGGGACCGATGGCCGCGACGAGCGTTCCGTCGGTGGTGAACGCAATCGCGCCGACCACCGGTCCGCCGTTCGTCTTCCACGACACCACCGGTTTCGCGTCGCTGTCGAGATCGATGCCCCAGACGGCGTCGGGCGCGCCTCCGCATTTGCCGGACGTCGCGGCATACAGCATCGTGTTCACGCCGATCGGGGCGGACCACTTCGAGTTGGGAGGCAGGAACTCCGCCGGCCGCTGAAGGTCCTTTCCGGAGGCGAGACCGACGACGTGCACGACACCGTCGCTGGCAACCACGTAAGCGACACCTGAGGGCCGTGCAAGAAAACCGAAGCCGCCTCCTTCGGGCACAGCCGGCGCGCCGGGGATACGCTCCGCGGGCGGTTGGTTCGCACGGCCGCGCGCGGGTGGCGCGGCAGGGGCCGCTCCGCGTGCGGCATCAGGTGCGGCACCGCGCGCGGCGTCAGGCGCCGCACCGCGCGCTGGACCTGCGTTCGGTGCGCCCGGTGCCGGACCACGTCCGCCGCGTCCCTCGAGCGGCACGCCCTGCCCCGGCTCGCCGATCACACTCCTGTAGCCCGCATTGCCACCGCCGAAATTGATGCCCCCTCCGCCGGCGGTCGCCGACGCGTCGAGTTTCACGATGCGCGTGGCAGCCGCGGTAATGCCTCCCGGACACGCCGATGTCGCCTGAGGCAGTGCGCCGTCGAAGCGGCGCTGCCAGACCACATATCCGGTGTCGTTGTCGAGCGCGAACACGTTGTTCGAGCTCCCGGTCACGATCGACATCGGGATGAAGAGGGTCACGCCGGCGGCGCTGACGCCCTGAAGGAGCCCGTATGGTCCCCGGGGCTGGTTGTCGAGCTTCACCTTCCACTGCAGCTCGAAGCCCGGTTTCGACAACGCGTCGACCGAGATCTTGCTGTCGCTGCGAATCCACGAAGTACGCTGCGCATCGGCCTGCGCGGTGGGCCACTGCGAACCTCCGCGTCCGACCTGGGCAACGGCGATCGCCGCGGTGAACACCGAGGTGAGGATCACGAGCATCGGACGTCGAATGTGCATCATGGTCTCCGTGCCGGGGCATGAAGCCCCGGCCTACGTGTAGGGCGGCCCTTCACGGGCCGCCGGCTACTTCGCCACACCGAAACAGTAGAGCACGCCGTCGAACGTGGCGATGTAGGCGCGTCCATTCGCGACGGTCAGGCCGCTGTAGTGGTTCCACGACTCAATCTGATTGCCGCTCGACCACAGCTCCTTTCCCGTTTGTGCGTCCAGCGCGTAGAGCGCGGCACGGCGCGAGTTTGGCACGCGGCGACCGGGACCGGAGCTCAAGCCGCCGCCATAGACCGGGCCTGCTCCTTCGTCCCAGCCGCGATCGGCAAGCGCTTGCGTCGCGTCCTCTCCTCCCGCATACCCGAAGACGATCCCGTTCGCGATCACGGCCTCCTCGGCGAGATCCATGTCGCGAGACAGCCACGCCGGAGCGAGCTCCCACTTTCCGGCACGCTGGATGACCTTGAATGCCGCAATGCCTCCCCCCTTCGGCCGGGCGTGCTCGATCGGCGCCTTGAAGGTCCTGCTCACGGGACCCCAGAACGGCACGACGATCCACTGCGTGCCCGCCGCGTCCTGCCACGCGCTCAACGCGCCCCACACACCCCTCCCGTCGAAAGCCAGCGCGTCGTTGCAGAGGAGCGGTGACGTGTACAACGACGTCCGGTGATCCTCCCCGCCGAGACCGTCGCGATCGAGCAGCCACAAGCGGCATTCCTTGCTCGTGCCGACCAGGAACTTTCGTCCGCGATAGTCGAATACCAGCGGCGTGGTGTTCACGTCGAGATCGCGCCGCCACAGCCAGTTCGCGTTGGGCGCGCCGAAGTAATCGACGAGCTGCAGCTGTTTGTTCGCATCGAGCTTCGCCGAGACGATCGCGTTGCCGAGGCGGCGCGACGAAGGATCGAATTGGCCGTCGCCAGTCCCGAGGAAGATGCTGCCATCCGGAGCGATCGACGCACCACGGCGTCCCCACAGACCGCCGCCGGCGGGAATGAACGCGCTGGCGCGACGCGTCGCGAGATCAAATGAATAGAACGCGTTCGTCAGGCCGCCGCAGCCCTGGGCCGTCGCCGTATAGATGACGCCGTCCTTCAGATTGAGCGCGTACGGCTTGCCGCCGCCCGGCAGGAACTTTTCCGGCGGCGCGGCATCCTCACCGTCCGCGAGATTCACCTGGCGCAGGCGTCCATCCCACGAGACCGCGTAGACCGTGTACTTCCCCGGCGCCGTCTGCGCCATCGTCGGGGCCGCGGTCTGGCCGCCGGGACACAGCGTGTCGTTGGTGCCCCCGGGATTGGTCAGCGTACTGTCGAAGTGTCGATGCCAGATCTGTTTTCCGGTCGCAACGTCGATGCCGAACAGGTCGTCCGACACCCCGGCAAGCACGGCGAGCTCGCGCGTGCCCTGCGCCGTCGTCACACGCTCGGCGACGAGCGGCGCAAACAGGTTGTGCATCGCGCGCGGCGTGCTCTCGAGCTTCAGTTTCCAGAGCAGCTTCGAGCTGCCCACGTTGGCCTTCGTGAAGATCTTCTCGTCGCGCACCCAGCCCGTGCGCGCGTTGTCGACTCCCTCGGTCAGAAAGTCGGCGGCACCCGTCGTGACGCCCGACAGCAACAGGATGACCGCACCTGCCCTCGCAACTCGCATGTCTCGACCCTTCTTCCCTCGATCCGGTCTTGGAGGGATCATGACCGTGAAGTCTACACGCGCTGACGAACAGATCAACCCGACGCGAACATCTACCTTCACGCCAGCCTGATGTGTCGTTCGCACGGATTCCGTACCTCTCTGACGAAACCTGCAACTGACGCTAAAGTCCCTCGGAGCACAAAACTGCAGTCGAAGGGACAAAGCTGCTGTGGCGGTGTGCGAACGTGCGCCGCGTCGAGCAACCACTCGCTCACGCTTAATGCCCGTCATTCAATGGTTTCCGCTCCGCGGCGAACTCCGGCCCGTTTTCTGCACAACGCCGAGCAGCACGCTCCCCGCATGCGCAGCTTCCTTTCGTCCGAGGGCCACCCATGCAGGGATGTCGAGAGTTCATGCGTTCGCGTGTCGTGTGCGTTGCGCTGGCGCTTCTGGCGTCGGCAGCGCGTGTGTCGGCGCAGTCAATCGTGGATCCGCAGCGAGCGGAATTCCTTCCGTCAACCGACCACTATGCAACGGCCGCCGACGGGACGCCTCTCGTCCAGAGTTATAGCCTCTCGCTTTATCAGGCGGGATCCACCCAGGTCCTCCAGACCGTCAACCTTGGCAAGCCGGCCCCCGAGGCCGACGGTAAGATCCGAGCCGCGTTCGTCAACCTGCTGAATCCCGCTCCAGTAGCGGGTGTTATCTACGAAGCGCGCGTCTCGGCGAACGGTCCCGGCGGATCCGCGACGAGCACCGTTTCGAACACATTCTCGTTCTCCGCCGCCTGCAATCCTTCACTCACACCGACCAGCCAGACTTTCTCGTCCGCGGCGGGCAGCGGAAGCGTTTCCCTGAAGACCGGGACGGGTTGTCCCTGGACCGCAGTCAGCAACGCGGCCTGGTTGACGATCGCGAGCGGTGCGTCCGGAACCGAGAGTGCGACGGTGACGTTCAACGTCGCCCAGAACACCGCGACGACAAGCCGTAGCGGGACGCTCACGATCGCTGGTCAAGTCTTTTCAGTCACCCAGACCGGGGCGACGCCGTGCGCGTACACGATCGCACCGACGTCTCAGTCAGTGGCCGCGTCGGGTGGAACCGGCTCGTTCACCGTCTCCACCACGTCAGGGTGCGCCTGGACCGCGACCACCAGCTCGAGTTGGATCACCCTGACCGGCACGGCAACCGGATCGGGCAACGGGACGGTATCGTTCACCGTCGCGGCGAACACGGCGACCACGTCACGCACGGGAACGATCACCGTCGGCGGTCAGACGTTCACGGTGACCCAGGCCGGAGCCGCCTGCACGTATTCCATCGCGCCGGTGTCTCAGTCGGTCGCGGCCGCGGGCGCTTCCGGGTCCTTCGCGATGACGACGGCGGCCGGATGCGGCTGGACCGCCACGAGCAACGCCGCCTGGATCACCATCACTGGATCGGCAACCGGATCGGGCAACGGGACGATATCGTTCAGCGTCGCGGCGAACACGGCGACGACCTCGCGCACGGGAACGATCACCGTCGCCGGTCAGACGTTCACAGTGACCCAGGCCGCAGCCGCCTGCACGTATTCCATCGCGCCGGTGTCTCAGTCGGTCGCCGCCGCGGGCGCGTCCGGGTCCTTCGCGATGACAGCGGCGGCGGGATGCGGCTGGACCGCTACGAGCAACGCCGCCTGGATCACCATCAGCGGATCGGCAACCGGATCGGGCAACGGGACGAT
>JBKPLP010000171.1:0-7890 GCA_046731735.1 Acidobacteriota bacterium | reverse complement strand
GCCGCAAACGCGATGGATGCCGGATCCAGCTGGACCCGGCGTTTCAGCTCCTCTATGCGAGGGTTATCCGCCATCCAGCCAGATTATTGCACCGTAACCGAGCTCGAAGTCCGTCCGGTCTTGCCGGCGCTGTCGGTCACCGTCAGGGTCACCGTATATGTGCCGCCCGCGGCGTACGTGTGGGTCGGCGTCTGCCCTGTCCCCGAGCCTCCGTCTCCGAAACTCCACGAGTACGCCGTGATGGTGCGGCCCGGAATCGCGGAGGAGCTTCCCGCATCGAACGACATCATGTGCGACGCGGTCGGCGCCAGCTGCGTCGCCGTGAACGCAGCGGTCGGCGTGTCCGCTGAGATCGTCACAGAGTTCGAGACCACTGCGACGCGACCCGCGTCGTCGGTGACGGTCAGCGTCACGGTAAACGTGCCTATCCTCGTGTAATCGTGCGTCGTGAGCGGCGTCGTCGTGGTCTTGGAGTCGCCGTCCCCGAAGTCCCACAAGTAGGACACGATCCTGCGGCCCGTCGCCGGCACGCTTCCGGACGCATTGAAGTTGACGACGTCGCCAACGCGCAGATCGGATGGCGAGGTGGTGAAGGCAGCCGTCGGAGTGGGACCGCCGCCGACGTCGACCTGCTGCGACGTCGACGCGGTGCGGCCGACGCCATCGGCAATCGTGAGCTTCACGAAATAGGTGCCTGGTGTGCTGAACGAATGTGTCGCCTGAACGCCGCTGCCGCTCGAGCCATCGCCGAAGTCCCACGTGTAACTGGTGATCGGGCTGGTCGACTTCGACGTGCTGGTGCTCGCATCGAACAGCACGCTCTGATGATCCGCCGGCGATGACGGCGTGAAGGTAAATGCCGGCTGCAGACCGTCGGGGGGAACGACTATGCCGTTGGGCAGCAGCCGAATCGTCACCAGGCGCGGGATCGCGTTGGCGAAATCGGTGCCCAGCGGGGTCGCAACGATGTTCACGGTCGTGTTGGTGTCGACGGATGGTCCCGCCGGTGCTCCCGGTGCGGTGTAGATCAGCGTGGCGCGTCCGTTGGCGTCGGTGACGACGCTGCGCGCCGAGAGCGTCCCGAAATCGGTGTGCACGCCGTCGACGAAGATCTCGGTGCGCAGCGACACGTTCCGCAGCGGGTTGCCGTTGGAGTCTCGCGTCGTGATGGTGATGAGCGACTGCGATCCGCCGTCCTGATTGATGGCGTCCGGCGAGGCCGTAATCGTGACCGAGGTGCCGAACTCCGAAGGCCCTGAAAGCGGCGGCGGGTCCTGGCCCTTCATCGTGCATCCCGCGGCCACGGCAAGCGCCGCCGCGAGAGCGGTCAATCTCGATACGACAGATACTGTTCGCTTCATATTGAAATCACCGGCCCCTGCCGGCGCTCCGGCGCCACATGCGATTGACTACGAGGGATCCGCGAAGTTGCCAAAGTTGACGCTGAACGTCGCGGTCGTCGACACCGCGCGCCCCGTCTGGTCGTGCCCGTAGAACGTGATCTCGGCGATGGTCGAAATGATCACCCCGTTGGTCGCGAGCGCGGCGAGCGGCGCCTCGATCTTTGCCTGGTGGCGCACGATTTGAAACGAGATCGTGGTTTGATCCGACACCGTTCCAGCGATGCCCCCGTCGAACGCGTACGGGACATCCACGCCTTCGATGTTATGGCCGTCCGAGCGAATGTACCTGATGTGGTAGCGATCCAGACTGATCCAGTTCGCCTGGGTTGGCGCAACGGGTGTCGCCGCGGGGCCGGGATCCTTCAGCCCGAGCCCGAACGTGACGCGTGCCACATCGTTGAAGATCGATCGCTTCCCGTCCACGACCGTCTCGACGTCGGAGAGCAGCACACCGACGAACGTCGTATCATCCGCGCCCGACGCGGCCTCGAGCTCCTGCACGATCAGATACGCCGGTGAGGTCCCCTGCCTCGTCAGCGTCCCGCACGACACCGATGCGAAAACCAGTACGGCTGTCGCCAGTCGTGTTCCAAAGCTCCACGCGGCTTTGCTCATGGCCTCAACCCTTTATGATGCGCGGCGTGATGAAGATCAGCAGCTCGCGGCTTTCGTCGGACGTTGAATCGCGTTTGAACAGCCAGCCGAGCAGCGGGACGCGGTGAAGGACCGGCGTCCGCTCGTTGGAGATCTGCTCGCGGCTCACGAAGATCCCGCCGATGATCGTCGTGGCGCCGTCGTCGACCTGGACTTGAGTTCGCGCCCGCTGCGTGTCGATCGGCGGGATGCCGTTCACCTGCCGGCTGAAATCCGGCGTCGCATTCTCGAGCGTGATCTGCATGATGACGGTGTTCGCCGAGGTGATCTGCGGCGTAACCTGCAGCGTCAACGCCGCGTCCTTGAAGCTGACGGTCACCGTGTTGTTCGCGACGGTCTGGATGGGGATCTGGATACCTTGCGTCACCTCGGCAGCCACGTTGTTCTGTGTGGTCAGGCGGGGCGTCGACAGGATGCGCCCCTTGCCGGTGCGCTCGAGAGCGGAAAGCGCGACGTCGAGATTCAGCGCGCCATTGATCGATCCCAGTGCCAGTCCGATTGCCGATGTCGCCCCCGCGACCGGCAGGTTGACCACGGTCGCGGTGGTGTCGTTGGCGGTCGCCCGCGTATCGTTGGGAGAGTTCGCCGCGCCAGTGCGCCCGTTCAGCGTGCCGCTGTTCGGAAACGCCAGGCTGGTGGTGTTGCCGACACCGGGGGTGACGCGGCCGTTGAGGCCCCATTGGATACCCATCGCCTTTGCGAACTCGCGCGTGGTCTGGACGACCCGCGCTTCGACCTCGACCTGCGGCTCGGGTCGATCGAGCGCGCCGAGGAGTGCTGAAACGGTCTGCAGACGATCTGGCAGATCCGTGACGATGATTGTGTTCGTGCGCGCATCGACCTGGATCTGCCCGCGCTGCGACAGCGCCGATTTCACCAGGAGCGGCGAGACGTCGCCCGCCTTGGCGTAGCTCAGCGAGAACGTCTGGACGCGCAGGTCGCCCGCGAGCGCCTTGGCTTCGGCGAGCTTGCGGCGATCACCTTCCTCTTCCGCCAGCACCGACAGCGGCGCGATCCGAAGGATCGTCCCCTCGGCAGTGTACCCCAGTTTGTGCGTGCGCAGCAGCGTCTCGAACGCCTGATCCCAGGGCACATCGCGCAGCACGATATCGATGGGGGTCGCCGGCACGGACGGATCGATGATGATGTTGAGCCCGCTGATTTCGTTGAAATAGCGCAGCACCGATCGCAGGTCCGCACCTGAGAAGTCGAGCGTGATCGGGTTCCCGCGATACTGCTTCTCGCCGCTGCTGGTGATCACCTGCGTGGTCGCGCCGGACGTCGGCGGCGGCATCACGGGCGGGGGCGGCGCCGGGGTCTGCTGTCGCACGGCCGGAACGCTGGGTCGGCGCACCGCTGTCTTCAGCGCGGCCGCAGGATCGCTCGGCGGCGTCTCCTTCGGTTCTTTTGGCGTGACGGCCACAGGCTCGGTTCGCGGCGGTGGCGGCGACTCCTTCGGCACCTTCGGCGCGACGGGCGCAGGATCGCTCGGGGGCGGCGGTCCCTCCTTCGGGGTGATGGCCGCCGCATTCGCGATCGCCTGCTCGAGCGGGATATCGGGCTCCGGGTCGTTCTTCGCCGGCGTCGTGCCGGCAGGCGTGAGCAGTACGGTGCTCGTCTCCAGCGGCGGCTCGAAGATGACCGAGAGTTCGGTCCCGGTTTCCCCCGCCCGCTCGACGTGATACGTCGTGCCGTCCGCGATGTCCATCACCACGCGCGTGACGAGCGGCGCGCGGCTGTTGAGCGCGACCCGGACCTTCTTCACGAGGCTGCCCGCCACGTAGGTCTCCGGGGCCACGTTGGACGCGACGTTCGGGAAATCGAGGATCAGCCGGCGCGGTGCCGTCTCACTCTCCCGCACCTCGGCGGGCGTGAGCCGCCCGTTGCCCGTGAGCGTGACGGTCGTGGCCGAGGTCGTGCGGCTCGTGCGCACCTTCTCCAGGAGCGTCGCGGGCTGGAGATCCTGCGCGACCGCGGTGACGCCGCGCGCCACTTGAAAGTCCAAGGCCGGCGCCGGCGTTGGGCCAGGGAGTGGCGCCGACGCCGTCCTTGCGACAGAGGGATTCAGTTCGAGCCGGATAGTATTGCGCGCGCTGTGCGCGGTGTAGTCGAGCGGTCGCGAGAGCGAGATGCGCACCCGCCCGACCGGCTGGCCGTCGGTCGATCCCTGCTCGAACGAGACCGCCGCAATCGGATCCCGCCGCGCGACGGAGTTGGCGGCGTTGGAGACCGACACGTTGCTCAGCTCGACGAGCACCGTCAACGCGTCCGGGCGCTTGACGACGTAAGCCACCGGTTCGCTGGCTTCGATGACGATTGCGTTGCCCTGCGAGGAAACGCCAAGGAGGCGAACGGGCGCCGCTCCGGCGGCGAGCGTCAGGCTGCTCGCGAGCGCGAGCGCCGCGACGATCGCAAGCGGCGCGGCCTGCCCTGAACTCCGCCGAAGGGCGTGGCCTGAGCCCCGTCGAAGGGCCTGCCCTGAGTCTTTCGCTTCCATCATCCCCGACCTCCCTCGGCCGATCGCAGCGGCTTCCGGATCTCTTTCTGTTTCACCAGGGAGAGCGGATCGTTGACATCCTGCGAAAACACGACCGCGTCCTGGACGATGGATTTCACTGTGCCGTCGAGCAATCGATCTCCCGCTTTGACCACGTAGGTCTTGCTGTCCGCGCCCTGAATGAGCGCGACGAACCCGGAGCTGTTGCGCACGATGCCCTTGACGCTGACTTCGTTGATCAAAAGCCCGGGCACGCCGGGCGGCCGCGTGCCTGCAGATTTCGGATCGCTGCCCTTCCCGATCAGGCTCACGAACGGATCGCGCCGGCCGTCCGGGTTGTAGGTGAACGGGCCGGCCGGGTCGCCTGGCTTCGGCGCCGGCGCCGGCTGGGACGCCTCCGGCTGGGCCGGCTGCGGCTGCGTACCTGGCGGCTGCGCTGGTGCCGGTTGCGCCGCTGGCGGCGCAGCTTCGCGTTGCGGCGCGGACATCGCCGGCGTCGCGGCGAGCGCGAGCGCGATCATCACGGTGGCGAGCGCAGGGTGAAGGAGCTTCATATCTGTGCTCATTTCGCTCCCGGCTGCTTCGGGATGACACCGCGGCCGCCGCGGCCACCCGCCGCCGCCTTGCTCTCCTGCAGTACGAACGTCGTCGCCGTGCACTCCGCATCGATCGTCGCGTTGCCGTCCTGGGCCTGCTTCGCTTTGATCGAGATGTCGCCGACGTTGATGATGCGGGGGAACTTGCTGATCCGATCGAAGAACAGTCCCAGGTTGTGGTACGTGCCTTCCGCTTTCAGCTTGTAGGGCAGCGCCGCGTACAGCGCTTCCTGTTTCGGCTCCTGCGGAGTGAAGCGCTGGATGTTGAGACTGGACTGCGTCGCCAGCCCCTGCACCCGGCGCAGGATGTCGGCGACGTCCTTCTCCTCCGGCAGCACCGCGCGCAGGTTGTCGAGACGCTGTTCGAGCTGCGTCACATCGGCTTGGAACTGCGGCAGCCGCCGCGCCGTTGCCACCCCCCTCGCGATGTCCGCGCGCAGCGCCGTCAAGCGCGATTGTCGCGCCTCGATGTCGGCCTGCATCTCTTGCACGTAGAACTTCCAGAAACCGAACACCGCGCCCACGCACACCAGGACGAACGCGCCGATCTGGCCGTACCACGGGAGTTTGCTGAGCGACAGTTCCATGAGTGCCCTATTTCTTCGCCGGCGGCGCGCCGCGACCCCGGGCGCCCGCGGCCGGCGCTGGCGGCGGCGGCGGGGCCTCCGGGTTGTTGAACGTCGCCTTGATCGAGAACTTATAGATGTCCCCCGCCTTGGCGTCCGTCGAGACCTGGCTGTCCACGATGTCGATCGGCTTCTTGAACCAGGAGCTGTTTTCCAGGTTGCCGACGAAATCCGACAGACCGGTGAGCGACGTGGTCATCCCCGTGATGACGAAGTCGTCTCCCTTCTGAGCCATCTCTGTGAGCCACAGCCGATCGGGGATCGCCTTGCTGATCTCATCGAGCAGATGAACCGGGCCGTTCTGGCCGCGGCGCAACTGCTCGATCAGCGAGACGCGCTGCTGGAGCTGCGCCTTCCGCGCCTCGAACTTCTGCACCTGTGCGAGCACGGAGCGCAGCTGCTGCGTTTCGATTTCCCCCTTCGCGATGTCCGCATCGAGGCGTGCCGACGTCTGGCGCAGCGACCAGAACCACCAGCCGACCCCGAGGAAGGTTGCCAGCACGATGAGGCTGGCCGCGATGGTCAAGCGGTGCGCCGCCGGAATGAGCGCGCCGCTGCGCTTCGTGCGCTCACGGTCGACCGCGAGCAGGTTGATGCGAATCATCGGTCGCCCACCCGCCGCAGCGCGAGACCGACCGCGACCGCGGCCGTCGGCGCGACTTCCGCCGGCGAGGCCACCTGCAGCTTTTTCACGTCGAGCCCGACCCGCTTGAACGGGTCGAGTCCGTCTACCGGCGCTTCGAAGCGCTCGGTCAGCATCTCCGTGAAGCCTTCCGCGCGCGACGCGCCGCCGCTCAGCATGATGCGGTCGATGCGATCGGATGCGGCCGTCGCCTTGAAGAAATCGAACGTCTTCTGGATCTCCAGCATGACGTTCTCGCTCACCGCGCGCAGCACCGGCCGCGCATCGTCGAACGTGACGCCGTCGACCGGAATCCCGCGTTTCAACTGGTCCGCGAGATCGAAGGGAAGGTTGAGTTCCTTCTGCAGCGCTTCGGTGTAGGCGTTGCCGCCGATGGAGATGTCGCGGGTGAAGACCGACTGATCGCCGTTGAGAATGTTGATGTTCGTCGCGCTCGCGCCGGCGTTCAGCAGCACGACCACCGCGCCCGGCTCGATCCCGTAATTCACTTCGTAGGCGTTCTGCAGGGCGAAGGCGTCGACGTCGACGACCACCGCGGCGCGGCCGGCCTGCGCGATGACGCCGGTGTAGTCCGCGATCTTCTCTTTCTTGGCGGCGACCAGGAGGACGTCCATCGTGCCCTTCCCCGGCTCGCCCCCCTTGTCGAGAATCTGGTAATCGAGGTTGACGTCCTGGATGTCGAACGGAATGTACTGCTCGGCTTCCCAGTAGATCGACTCGGCGAGCTCCGACTCGGTCATCTGCGGCAGCGTGATCTTCTTGACAATGACGGCGTTTCCGGAGAGTGACGCGGCGACGTCCTTGGTCTTGATGCCGCGCGCGGCGAACAGACGCCGGATGGCTTCGGCGACGGCTCCACCGTCGATGATCGCGCCGTCGACAATGCTGTCGGGCGGCACCGGTTCGCTGCCGAACGCCGACACCTTGTAGCCTTTCCCCGCGGGCTTCAACTCGACCGCCTTGACGGCGCTCGAGCCAATGTCCAACCCGACCAGGGATTTCGCTTTGCGAAACACCGGCGTTGTCCTATCCTGTGAACCGATGGAACTGGTTATTCGGGAACGAGTTAACCTACACGCGTGTCGTGTAGGCCGCGAAATTCAGCCGCACGTTTCCCCGCCATTCACGTGTGACTTCGGCAGGCCCCTGGCGCAAGCCGAATGCCACGGCGAAATTGCTATCAAAACCGGAAGAAGTGCGCAGTTTTGGTAGGTGACGCGACAACCGGCGTTACCGCGGATTTCCGTTTTGGTGGGTAGGTGACAGAACTGTAAGTTGCCCCGATACAGCCGGTTGGTCAGCTTGACAACCCGGCTAATCATCAGTATCCTCTTGGTTTGCCGTCCTTCGAACGACGCTGAAAGGGATCTGTCTACATGGGTTCGTTTGTCCCCACTGCCGGAAGTGTGCAGCGGCAGTGGCATGTCATTGATGCCGAGGACATGGTGCTCGGCCGCGTGGCGACCGAAGC
>JBKPLP010000170.1:0-8896 GCA_046731735.1 Acidobacteriota bacterium | reverse complement strand
GTCCGTGCCGGTGCCTACTCGTTTGCGGTCGGAACAGCGGGGAGCGCAACCCTGGTGTTGCAGACCATTCTCCCGCCGCTCCTCACGGCCGAGGGGCGCTCGACGTTGACCCTTGAAGGAGGGACGCACAACCCGTGGGCTCCTCCGTACGAGTTCCTCGAGCGTGTGTTCGTGCCGATCGTCAATCGCCTCGGTCCGCGTCTGACGATGGCGCTCGAGCGTCACGGGTTTTATCCCGCGGGGGGCGGACGCTTTGTCGTCACGATCGAACCAGCGCGCCGGTTGGGGCGCCTGATGCTGCTCGACCGGGGAGACATCCGCGAACGGCGTATCACCGCATTGCTCGCGAATCTGCCGCGGCACATTGGCGAACGGGAAATCGCAACCGGCGTCCATCTGATGAACTGGCGCACCGACGCCGGCCAGATCCGCGAGGTTCGCGACGCCCCCGGACCGGGCAACGTGTTGTTGATCGAGACGCAGGCGGAACACGTGGCGGAGATCGCGACGGGGTTCGGCGAGACGGGCACACCCGCTGAAGCCGTCGCGGCGTCAGCCGTCCAGGACATGCGCCGGTACGTCGCAGCCGGTGTGCCTGTGGGGTGTCATCTGGCCGATCAATTGCTGACGCTTCTCGCCGTCGGCGACGGCGGAAGCTTCCGGACGGTGTCGCTCTCGCGCCATTCGACCACGAACATCGATGTGATCCATGCATTCGACCGGACGCGGATCGCCACGGAGGATGAGGGCCGCGACATCGTGCGAGTCGACGTCCGTGCATAGGTGCAGACGTGATGCGAGGGTGCGGACTCGAGGGTGATGCAGGTGAGTGATGCCATGGCGAACGATACGAACATCACGATTTTCGGCGACCACGAGCCGAAAACGATTGAACAGCTGAAGGACGTGGCGAGCCGCGCCGAACGTGCGGCGTTGATGGCTGACGGCCATCTTGGCTATGTCATGCCGATCGGCGGCGTCGCCGCGTATCGCGACCAGGTGTCGGTCGTGGGGGTCGGCTTCGACATCGCATGCGGCAACGCCGCCATTCGCACCGACCTGACGGTCGACAACAACCCCGGGCTGATCGAACGGCTGCCGACGCTCGCTGACGAGATTCAGTCGGTCGTGTCGTTCGGCATGGGCCGCAAGAATCGCGCAGACGACGCGCCGGTGGACCACCCGTTGTTCGAGAGCGCAGCCTGGGGAGCGTTGCCCGGGCATGCGCGCGAGGGGCTGCGGGCGAAGGCGCGCGCGCAGCTCGGCACGGTCGGGAGCGGCAATCACTACGTCGACGTGTTCGCCGACGAGACCGGCACGGTCTGGGTTGGCGTCCACTTCGGCAGCCGCGGCTTCGGGCACACCGTCGCCTCAGGGTTCCTCGCGCTCGCGCAGGGAGAGAAGTGGGGCACGCGCGTCCCGGAGCGCGAAGCGCTGCTACCCCTCGACCGGCCGATGGGCCAGGACTATTGGGCGCTGATGACGCTTGCCGGAGAGTACGCGTACGCTGGCCGCGAGTGGGTGGCGCGCAAGGTCGTCTCGCTTCTCGGTGGCCGGGAAGTCGAGCTCGTACATAACCACCACAACTTCGCCTGGCGGGAGACGCATGGCGGGGAGGACGTGGTCGTCGTGCGCAAAGGGGCGACGCCGGCGTTCCCGGGTCAGAAAGGGTTCATCGGCGGATCGATGGGCGACGATGCGGTCATCGTTCGGGGCACGGTCGATCCGGGAGCAGCGACCGGGGAACTCCAGCGAGCGGCGCTCTATTCAACCGTGCATGGCGCCGGGCGCGTGATGTCGCGGACCGAAGCGGCCGGCAAGCGCAACTGGCGGACAGGGAAGGTGCTCAAGCCTGGCAAGGTCTCGCCGGAGATGATGCAGGAATGGGTTCGCGGAAAGGGAGTCGTGCTGCGCGGCGGCGGCCTCGACGAGAGTCCCCACGTCTATCGTCGTCTGCCCGCCGTGTTGAATGCGCAGAAAGGCACGGTGGAGGTGCTCCACATGCTGAAGCCGCTGATCGTGGTCATGGCCGGAGCGAACGAATTCGATCCGTACAAAGACTAAGAGCGTTTCAAACCCCGCCAGCGGGTCCTGGCCGTGGCAGCCCCACTCCGCCCGCACGTCCAAAAGCACTGGTCACGGGAGTGGCCGCGCGTTCGGAGTGGGGCGCCCCGCCACGGCCACCCGCACGGGTTTGCAATCGCTTCGTCATTGCTGCGCGTCACGGTTTCGCCGACGATACGACGAACCCGATCGAGCGCTGAATGGGGTTGTAGAACCTGCCGTAGTCCGGCGACGTCAGGTTGGCCTGCACGTCGCGCTCGTTTCCGGTATCGAAGGCGTTGAAGATTTTCAGTCCGCCCGTAAAGCGATATTTCCGAAAGCGCCACTCGCGCGCGAGCGTGAAGTCCAGCGTCGATACGGTTGGTAGGCGTCCCGAACGGTTCCTTTCTCCGACGAAGTCCTGGAACTCGTTGACGGCCGACCAGGGGAAGCCTGTCCGCCACTCGTAGAGCGGCGCGAATACCCACTTTCCCCCCAGCCCGATCGT
This sequence comes from Acidobacteriota bacterium, assembly GCA_046731735.1. Taxonomy (GTDB): domain Bacteria; phylum Acidobacteriota; class Vicinamibacteria; order Vicinamibacterales; family 2-12-FULL-66-21; genus JALZOC01. The sequence continues at coordinate 6,345 of JBKPLP010000170.1, read as the reverse complement.
GCCGCGCACGATCAACCGGTTTGGAACGTCGGTCGGGCTCAGCGAGTTTTCGTTGGGTCTGATGATGGGGTTACGGAAATTGCCGAAAAACTGGTCGTAATCGTTGAGGTCGCGGGTGCTGTGCGAGCGGACGTAAGACACCGAAACGTCGCGATGTTCGCTTGCCAGGAACCGTCCGGTCGTTTCGAGCTCCCAATACTTCGACGCTCCTGACGAGGCGAGGACGAGCGCGCCGCGGGTCGGGTCGGGATCGACGACGTAGGCATGCGAGCCGTTGCGATGAAGGTAAGCGCTCTTGATGAAGAAGCGGCGCCCGAAGCGCTGATCCCATGCAACGGTCTGGACGATGCTCTCGGGCGTCTTGAGCGCCGAGTCGATGGTGTGCACGAACGTGACCGGTGGGTCGAGCGGCTGGCCGTTCGGCCCGAATCGGTGGACCGTCTGCACGTCGTATTGCGTGAACGCGCCCACCGCCAGCGGCGTTCGCTCCGCGAATTTTCCAAACCCACCGCGCAGGATTCCGCGGCCGCTGGGGAGCAGGCTCACTGACATCCCCGTGCGCGGCGAGAAGTTCACGCGCTCCACCACGTCGTCGCGGTCCGCCCGGAAGCCAAGCTCGAAGATCACGCGGTCGTTCAGCCGCCAGCGATCCTGCACGAATAATCCGAACTCGGTTCCGCTGACTGCGGGATTGGTCAGCGGCGGTGAATACGTGGTGCGCTCGGCCAGGGAGCCGTCGAGCCGCCGAACATCGAGCTGCTGGCTGTAGTTCTCACCGTCGAAGCGCGAGTGTTGCAAGTCGAAGCCGGCCTTGAACATATGAGCGCCGGCCCATCTCTCCTTCGAATACGTCAGCGCCTCGACGAACTGGAAACTGCGGACGTTGCGCTCCTGACGGTTGAAGAAGTTTCCGCTCTGTCCCTGCGGCGCGTAGACCATGGGTTCCGTGCCCTTGGTTTTCTGATCGACCTCGAAAATGCGCACCGCGACCGTCGATTCGAGTACCGCGTTGCCCGACAGGATGAGTCGGTCGATGGCGCCGGACGAAAACCCCGATTGGCTGAATTTGGGTGTCGTCTCCTCCGGCCGGAACGTGGAGAGCGTCGCGTTCGTGATCTTGCGCGGGAAGTAGATGACGCCTCCGGTGAGCGCATGACGGGAAGACAGAATCGCATCGAGTCGGGTGAACGAGTCGAAGCTGTCGAGACCGAGTTGCGGCTCGCCAGGAAGGCTCTTGACAGGCGTCCGCACGTAGCGGTACTGCAGATACTCGCCGAACAGCAGTTTGTTGGTCTTCAGCGGCCCCGAGATCGACAACCGTGGCTCGAACTTGTTGATAAAGGCGAAGCCTTTGCCAAATCCAGGGATGAGGTTGTCCGGCTTGACAACCCATTCAGTGGTGCCGCGCTTGGTACGAATCTGGGTGACGCTAGTCGAGAACCTGCCGTATTCCGCTGCGAACGGGTTGGACAGCACTTCGACCGATTCGACCGCGCCGCTGGGCAGTTCCAGATCGAAATCGCCGGTCGACGGATCGTTGAGGCTCGCGCTGCTCATCTGCAGCGCCCCGGTGGTGGGAGTACCGCCTTTGATTCTGAGACGCCCTTCCGGGCCGCGGATGATGCTCGGCAGAACCGTCAGGAGCGACTGAAAGTCATCACCGGCCAGCGGCTGGATGTCCATCTTGGCGCCCGTCAAGACATCGCTGACGGCAACCGGCTGGAGACTCTCGGTCGGAGAGTTCGCGGGGACGACGACCTCCACGCTCTCGCGTACGAACGTCAGACGCATCTCGACGAGGACCTGCTCGGTCTCGCCCGGGCTGACGCTGAAGGGTGCCGAGTCGGTATCGGCGAATCCATCGCGGGTGGCGTGGACGAGATACCGTCCCGGTGGCACGTCGGGGAACGTCACCTGACCGACGGCGTCGCTGGTCGTCTGCGCGACGACGACATTCCGATCGACACTCCGCAGTTCGACCGCGACGGCCGGTATACGAATGCCCTCGACGACGATCGTGACGATGACGCGAGCCGGCCCCGAGCTTCGTGCCTGCTCACCGGCCAACGCGACGGTCGCCTGGCCGGAAGCTACAAGTGTAACGATCAGGGATGCGGCCGCTGCCGCGATGGTCCGCATGTGATTTCCTTGGAAGAGCCAATGGTAGTCCAAAGCGCCGACGCGTGGCAGCTGTGTAAGTATGTAGTATTCACAACCGCTGATGGTCGGCATCGAACAGCGCGGTGACTACGGCTACGACGCCCCTTACGCCCTCGTCGCGTTCGCTGCGGTCGGCGCTCTTTGCCTATTGGGCGCGATCGTGTTGTGGATTGTGCGTCCCCCGGCGGCGCTGCCGCTTGCCTTGTACGGCGCCTTCTTCGCGGCCAACGCCACCAGCTTCTTCTACACGACGCGGAGCGGGAAGTTCCTCGTGTGGGAGGACATCCTGAATGAGCTGCGCATTCGCGGCGACGAACGGGTACTCGACATGGGCTGCGGTCGCGGTGCGGTGTTGGTGGCGGTGGCCCGGCGGCTGAAAACGGGACGAATCACCGGCGTCGACCTGTGGAGCTCACGCGATCAATCCGGCAACTCGCGTGCAGTGACGCAGCGGAACGCGAAGCTCGAACGCGTGCAGGATCTGGTCGCGATCACGACGGGCGACATGCGGGAGCTGCCTTTTGGCGATGCCACGTTCGACATCGTCGTATCCAGCCTCGCCATTCACAATATTCGCTCCGAGGCGGACCGCCGCCAGGCGATCGCCGAGGCGTGGCGTGTCCTCAAGCCAGGGGGCCGGCTCGCAATCGCCGACATCCGCGCGACCGCGATGTATGCCCGTACGCTGACGGAGCTCGGCGCGGGCCGGGTTACGCGCCGCGGTCTCGGCTGGCGCTTCTGGTACGGGAATCCAATGGCCGGCACAAGTCTAGTGAAGGCGGAAAAAGCGCCTTTACAATGACCAGCCCGCTCGATACTCCCGCGTCAGGAAGTGATTCGCGGCCTCGTTGTTCGTGACGCGCATGTTGACGGGGTCGTAATCGAGCCTCGTATTCGCGCGCAGCGCCGCGATCCCGAGCAGCATCGTCTCGGTGAGCGTCGCGGCGTAGTCGAACGGGCACGAAATCCGATCCTTGCCCTTGATCGTATTGACCCAGTTCATCTCGTGCTCCTCGTGCGGCACCCGGGTGAGGCGCGTTTTCGGCTCGCCGTACGCGTTGTGCTTCGCTGCAGGGAGCAGCCGCGGCGGCGCCGAGCTCTCCTGCAGCAACTTGCCCTTCTTCCCGACGTAGAGAATCCCGCCCCCCGGATTCAGCTTGCCGCCTTCGAGCTCCGGCGGATCCTTCGGGATGAGGCCTCCGTCGTACCACGTCAACTTCACCGCGGGCATTCCGCCGCGCTTCGGGAACTCGTAGTACGTCGTCGTCGCGCTCGGGTAGGTCGCGCCGTTGAACGGCGTCGATCTCGTCTCGATGAAGGTGGGAAGTCCGAGGTCGAGGGCCCACATCGGGAAGTCGATCAGGTGGGCGCCCATGTCGCCGAGCGCGCCCTGACCCCAGTCCACCCACCCGCGCCAGTTGAACGGGTGGTAGACCGGGTGATACTCGACCTGTGGCGCGACGCCGAGAAACAGATCCCAGTCGAGCCCCTCGGGCATCGGATAGTTGCCATTCATCGCCGCGGCCAGCTTCGCCGCGACGCCGTCGCCGTCCCACCGTGACTGCATGTTCGCCGGCGCCGCGCCGGGACGCGGGATGCCCTGCGGCCACCATCCCCACGGGCGGTCGGTCCACACGTGAACCTCCTCGACGTCGCCGATCGCGCCGTTCTGGATGTATTCGACCCCGCGGCGCTGACCGTCGAGCGAGTGGCGCTGATTTCCCATCTGCGTGACGACTTTGGTGGCCGCTGCTTTCTTGGCGAGATGCCGCGCCTCGTGCACCGACCAGCAGAGCGGCTTCTGCACGTAGACATGCTTGCCGTGATCCATCGACGCCGACGCGATGATCGCGTGCATGTGATCCGGCGTCGCCACGATCACGGCATCGATGTCCTTCTGCGTCTCGAGCATCCGCCGATAGTCCTTGTGCTTCTGCACTTTGGGCAGCTGCTCGCGGACGAACTTCTGGAGATTCAGCGGCGCGTCCTGCTTCGGCCAGCGGGCGTCCGCCGCGAGCTGCGCCTGCGAACGGGGGAGGTCGTGAAACGGCGTCGGCGGCGGCGGTTGCCGGTTCGGCGCCGACGGCGGCGCCTGCGCGCGCCGCGTCCATTCCGCCACCTTGCGATCGAGCAGGCCGAAATCAACGTCGCAGATGGCGACGATGTTCTGGCTCATGACGTTTTCGGCGTTGACCGCCCCCATGCCGTAGATGCCGCAGACGGCAATGTTGAGCGTGTCGCTCGGCGCCTGGAAGCCGCGCCCGAGGACCCGCCGCGGCACGATCATCAGTCCGGCGCTGGCGCCGGCGACCGTGGCGACGAATTCGCGGCGCGTCACATGCGTGTGATCGGATTTTTGGTCGCTCATGGAGATATTCTTAGGTCCTTCTCAAGGCGGACACTACGCGAGAGGACGAATTACGGGAGAGGACGAATGAAGCCAGCGACTGTATTCCTCGGTGAAATGACAAACCCCGAAGTCGAAGCATTTCTGAAGACGCATCATACGGTCATCATTCCGACCGGCGCAACGGAGCAGCACGGGCCGCACGCGCCGCTATTGACTGACGTGATCATTCCGAACGAGATCGCGCGCCGCATCGCACCCCAGATCGGCGCGGTGGTCGCGCCGCCGATCAACTATGCGCTCTCGTACCCACATGTCGGATTCACGGGGCTCGTGCACATCCGCATCCCGACGTTCATGGCGATGATCGAGGATCTGTGCGTCGCGTTCGCAACCTCCGGATTCAAGCGCATCGTCTTTCTCAACGGGCATTACGACAACACCTACGCGATCGCGTATGCCTGTGCGAACGCGGCCGACAAGATCGGAAAGGACGTGAAGGCGTTCCCGGTCAATTATTGGGATGCACTGACCGCCGAGGAGATCGCCGAGTTCTCGGGGTTGAAGAACGGTCTCCATGCCAACCTCGCCGAGACCTCCGCGGTGATGGCGATCGATGCAAAGCTCGTCGATCTGGAGCGCGCCAACGCGGAGTTCCCGCCGTTCCCCGAGTACACCATCCCGAACACCGGCCCCGTGCACACGGCGTTCTTCTTCACGGCTCCTGGATCGGTGTACTGGGCGACGAAGACCGGCACGTGGGGAGACGCGCGCAAGTCGAATCCGGAGGCTGGCGAACGTTACCTGCAGGCGGGCGTGCGCTCGACGCTCGCAGTGCTGGACAACATCGAAAAAACGTTCAAGGCGATGCCGCCCCGGTAATCAATTTCAACGCTGTTCGCTGTCAGGATCGAACAGGAGGATGAAGAAAGAGAGGAATTTTGGTTTTTAAGAAAAAGGAATTCTCCCTTTCTCCCGTCCTCCTGTTTGATCTTCGGGGCGGCTGTCGTTGATTGAGCTTCATCGATGAAGACCCATCGCATCGCGTTATATCCAGGTGACGGCATCGGCGGCGAGGTGACCGACGCCGCAGTGGCGGCGCTCGAGGCGGTCGCCCGTCGCAGCGGTCGCTTCGAGCTGAGGTTTGAGCAGTTCGACTGGGGGATGGCGCACTACGACCGCCACGGCCGCGTGGCGCCGGACGATTTCCTCGACACCCTCCGCGGGTTCGACGCGTTGTTTCTGGGCGCGGTCGGCTGGCCGGCGCGGCTGCCGGATCACATCACGCTGGCGCCGCTCATTCGTCTGCGGCAGGCGTTCGATCTCTACGCGTGCGTCCGTCCCGCCCGCACGTTTGCGGGCGTGCAGGGCCCGCTCCGGAGCGACGCCGCCATCGACGTCGTGGTCGTGCGCGAGAACTCCGAAGGCGAATACGTCGACAACGGCGGCATCATCGGTGCCGGGACGCCGGGCGAGATCGCGACGCAGACCGCCGTGCATACGCGGCGGGGCGTCGAGCGGATTCTGCGGTTCTCGTTCGACCTCGCCCGCACGCGCCGCCGCCGGCTTGCGATGATCACCAAATCGAACGCGCAACGCTACGCCTACGTACTGTGGGACAAGGTGCTCGCCGAAACGGCACCGCAGTTTCCGGACGTGGCGATCGAGAAGCTTCATATCGACGCAGCCACCTTGGAGCTCGTTCGTCGCCCGCAGACCTTCGACGTCATCGTCGGCTCCAACCTGTTCGGCGACATTCTGAGCGATCTGACCGGCGGAATTACCGGCAGCCTCGGACTCAACCCATCGGCCAACCTGAACCCGGACCGGCGATTTCC
>JBKPLP010000169.1:0-12189 GCA_046731735.1 Acidobacteriota bacterium | reverse complement strand
GCCTTCATCAGGCCGATGTTGCCTTCCTGAATGAGGTCGAGGAACTGCAGGCCGCGGTTGGTGTATTTCTTCGCTATCGACACCACCAGGCGCAGGTTCGCTTCGACGAGCTCTTTCTTCGCCTGCTCCGCCTGCACCTCGCCGCGCGCGATCGTCTCGAGGGTTCGGGTCAACTGGTCCGGCGTCTCCTCGAGCTCGTCGGCCATCGACTTGACCTGGACCTTCAGGTCCTTCTGCTGCTTGAGGAGGTTCTTCCGGTCGTCTTCCTTCAGCTTCGCCTTCTTGTTCTTCGGGTTGAGCTGCCGCTCCATGTGATCGATCTGCCGCTTCACGCGCATCACCGCTTCGACCTGATCCTTGATCTGGTCGATCAGGCGGCGCTTGATGTTCTCGGTGAACTCGATCTTGCGGATCAACTTCGACAGCTCGACACGCGAGCGCAGCGACTCCCATCGCACGCGGCGATATTTCCGCTTATCGCGGGTGGTCGCCCCTTTCGGTGTTTTCTCGAGCTTCTCCTTGCACTTCTCGACCTGCTGCCAGGCCTTGCGGACCGCTTCGATCTGGCGCATGACCTGCTTCTTGCGGTCGTCGATCTTTTCGTCGGTCAGCTCCTCGTCGACAAACGTCACCAGCTCGCGGATGCTCCGCTCGTCGGCCTTGAGCGCGTCACCCATCTGCATGATCGTGCGGGCGACAGTCGGTGTGCGGGAGATCGATTTGATGACGGCCAGCTTGCCGCGCTCGATGCGCTTGGCAATCTCGACTTCGCCTTCGCGGGTGAGCAGCGGCACGGTGCCCATCTCGCGCAGGTACATGCGGACGGGATCGTTGGTCTTGTCCAGCGCGCCGGGAGTGAGGTCGAGCTCGAGCTCCTCGGCCCCTTCGCCCGTTCGATCGAGCAGCTTGTCTTCGCGGTACTTCTGCTCGGAATCCACGACCTCGATTCCGGCGCTGCCGAACGTGCTGAACAGATCGTCGAGCTCGTCGGACGACGTGATGTCGGCCGGAAGGAGCTCGTTGACCTCGTCGTACAGGAGGTAGCCTTTTTCCTTACCGATCGAGATGAGCTGCCTCACCTCATCGTATTTTTCTTCAATCGACAACGCCATGTCCTCCTCAACTCCCGCTTTCCGTACCCTACGATCCGCTTTCCACTTCGATGAGCGATCTGCGCCGGGTGTGCAGGGCCTGCTTCCTCGACAACACCGCGTCGATTCGTCCGCTCTCCACGCCCTGCCCTTGTTCCTGCAGCCGATCCAACTCGCGTTGAATCTCGGCAAGCTCCCCGTCGAGCCTCAGCTTCTTGAGTGTCGTCACACAATATGCGAGCGTAATCGCCGGGGGGCTCGGCTGACGGCAGATTTCCTCCACGAGACCGGCTTCCCCTTTACTTAGACGCTCGAGGAGCGTCCGCGGTATTGAGTCGATCGGCCATCCCTGCAGGGATCGCGCCTGCCGAAGGATCCCCGCCGCCGGCAGCCCTTCCAGGTCGGCGTCCTCCAGCTCCCGAAGCGCGTCAACCGCGGCAGCCGAATCCTTCATAATGCCCCAGATCAGGCCTCTTTCAGCAGGCTTTATTTGTCCGATCGCGGGAAGTTTCCGGGCCTCGACGACGGTCTGGCGCTGGACCGCCGCCTTCCGAATCTCATTTCGAACCACCTCTTCCGTAATTCGGGCCTTGTGGGCAAGCCTGTCTGCAAACTGGTCACGAGCCGCGGCGTCCGGAATCCGCGCAGCCACTGTCAGCATTGCGTTCAGAAACTCCCGCCGGCTCTCGTCCTTCGACAAATCATGGCTGGCGGAGGCTCGATCGAGCAGATACTCGAGGTAAGGCCGTGAATTCCGCAGTTTTTCCTGGTACGCCGCCCCGCCGAACTTCCGAATGAAATTATCGGGATCATCCCCTGCCGGCAGCATCGCGACGTTGACCTGGAACCCTTCGGCGACGAGCAGCTCCGACGACCGCGCCGCCGCCCCCTGACCCGCCGCATCGGGATCAAAGCTGAGGACGACTTTCGCGGCAAATCGTTTCAGCAGCTTCGCCTGAACCGGCGTCAGCGCCGTGCCGGACGAGGCCACCACATTCGTAATTCCTGCCTGGTACGCCTGGGCAAGGTCGAAATAACCCTCCACCATGACCGCATGCTTCGTTCGGAGGATTGCCCCCTTGCTCAGGTGCAAGCCGTACAGAGTTCGCCCCTTGACGTAAATCGGCGTCTCGGGGGAGTTGAGATACTTCGGCTGCTGCCCTGGATCCATCGCCCGGCCGCCAAAGGCGACGATGGCTCCGTTGTCCCGGTGGATGGGAATCATCAGGCGATTCCGGAACCGGTCGAGCACCGTGTTTTCGTCGCGCTGAACGAGCAATCCGCTGCGCAGCAGCAGCGGGACCGAGAAGCCTTCCTTCAGCAGCCGCGCCTTCAGCGCTTCGCGCGAGGCGGGTGCGTAGCCGGCGCCAATCGTCTCGATTGTTTCCGGTGTCAGGCCGCGGTCGTTGAGCTGCCGCCGGGCGGGGGCCGCAGCCGCGGTCGCCAACTGCTCGCGGAACCACGCGGCAGCTACTTCGTGTGCTTTCAGGAGCGTCTCGCGATCGCGCTGTCCCTCGGCGTCCTGCTTCGAGTCCTCCGGCTCCGGCACCGTCATCCCGACCCGCGCCGCCAACTGCCGCACCGCGTCGGGGAAGGACAACTTGTCGAAAAGCTCGACGAATTTGATGACGTCGCCGCCGACACCGCACCCAAAACAGTGGAAGAAGCCCTTGTCCCCGTTCACCTGGAACGACGGTGTCTTCTCGCCGTGAAAAGGACAGAGTCCCTTCCAGGCGCTGCCGCTGCGCTTCAGCGGCACGCGTTCCTGAACGATCTGAACGATGTCGGCCTGCGACTTCAGATCGTCGATGAATGAGGGAGGAAACAGCGCCATCGTCTATTGCCGATTGCCGGTTGCCGATTGCCGATTTTGTGATTGTCGATTGACGATTGAGATTGCTGCTTGTCGATTGGGATTGCCGACTGTCGATTGGATTGATGATTGTCGATTGGATTGATGATTGTTGATCGGAGGTGTTGGTTGATTTGGCCCAAACTCCGGCAATCCCAATCGGCAATCCCAATCGGCGATCCCAATCGGCAATCACCAATCTCAATCAGCAATCGGCAATCTGGAAAATCGGCAACCGGCAACCGGCACTCTTCAATCGATCTAGTCACTCCTTGAGCTCCACGATCGTGGCCCCGCCGCCGCCCTGGTGGTCCGGTGCCGGGCCGTAGTTCGCGACGAATGGCTGCGTACGGAGGAATTCGGCGACCGCGCGGCGCAGCTGCCCCGTGCCGTAACCGTGAATGATTCGCACCGACTTGAGCTCGCTGAGCAGCGCTTCGTCGAGAAACTTCTGCGTGCGTTCGAGCGCTTCTTCGACGTGGTTGCCAATCAGGTTCAGTTCGGTGAGCGATCCGTCGCGCGGCTGCAGATCGACGTTCACGCGCACGCGCGCTGGCGGAGCGTTGATCGCGGCGGCGGGCGTCAGGACGCGCAGCTCGTCGACCTTGGCGCGGAGACGTTTGCCCCGGACGTCCACTTCCGCTTCGCGATCGTGCACCGCCTGGACGACCCCTTCGAGGCCGAACGCACCGATGAGCACGCGATCGCCGACCGCCGCAGTACGTCCCGGAACCGTATGCGCAGCGGCGGCCGGCTCGGACGGCCCGGAGGGGGCGCGCAGACGCTCGCCGATCGCATCGATCGCGGCGCGCGCATCCGCGCGGGCCGCGCCCGTTTCCCCGGTCGGGATCACCAGCCGCGGCGCCATCCGCCGCTCGGCGTCGGCGGCGAGCGCGTCCGTCCGCGCTTTGAGCGCTTCGACTACTGCGTCGATCTCGCGGCGCGCGTCACGAAGGCGCTCGTCGATCTTCTCGTCGAGGCGGCGCTTGAACGTGTCCTCGCGGTTGCGCAGCTCCTGTTCGCGCCCCTGGAGCTTCGCCCCCTCCTGCGCGAGCGTCTCGCGCTCGCGAGCCGCGAGCCGCCGTTCGTGCTCGAGGGCCTGCATGTCGCGCTCGACCTTGGCGAGGTGTTCGGCGAGCTGCGACTCGCGCGCGCTCCGGTGGGCGCGCGCCTGCGCCACGACGTCGGCCGGCATCCCGAGCCGCTCTGCAATCTCCAGCGCCAGGCTGCTGCCCGGTGAGCCGTAGTTCAGTCGGTAGGTCGGCGCAAAGGTCTGCGGATCGAATCCGAACCCGGCGGCCATCACGCCCTCGGTCGTGGACGCATACGATTTCAACGCGTCATAGTGCGTGGTCGCGATCACCGTCGCACCCCGGGTGCGGAAGTGATCGATGATCCCCATCGCCAGCGCGCCGCCTTCGAGCGGGTCGGTCCCCGCGCCCGCTTCGTCGAGCAGCACCAGTGAGGGAAGCGCGAGCGCCTTTTCCATCGCGACGATGTTCGCGATATGCGCGGAGAACGTGCTGAGGCTCGCCGCGATCGATTGTTCATCGCCGATGTCGGCGAACACGGTGCTGAACACCGGAATCTGTGAACCGCCGGCAACGGGAATCAACAATCCCGCCTGCGCCATCAGCGACAGCAGTCCCGCCGTCTTGAGGGCGACGGTCTTCCCGCCGGTATTCGGCCCGGTGATCACCAGCACGGTGACCGGCGGCACGAGCACGATGTCGACAGGAACCGGGCCGTCGGCTGGCGGCTGGCTGGCGGCTGGCGGCTCGCTTTCCGATACAACGTCGAGATGCCGCCTCACCGCAGGAATCATCAGCGGGTGGCGTGCGGCACGGAGCTCCAGCCGGCCGTCGCTCGCGATGGCCGGCTCGACGCCGTCCACGGCAATCGAGAACTGCGCGCGTCCGTGCAGCACGTCGAGCTCGGTGGCCGATTCGATCGTGCGCTGCAGCTCGGCGTCGCGCCGGCGGAACGCGTCGGTCAGCGCCAGCAGAATCCGGCGCACTTCCTCCGCTTCCTGCTGCTCGAGCGCGACGATGTCGTTGTTGATCTCGACGGTGCTCAACGGCTCGAGAAAGAGGCTGGCGCCGCTGCCGGAGCTGCCATGCACGATACCCGGAATCGCCGTGCGGTGCTCGGAGCGCACGACGAGCACGTATCGGCCATTGCGATCCGTGACGATCTGCTGCTGGAGATACTTCGCCGTGTCCTTGCCGCGCAGGTACGACTCGAGCGTACCGCGCAGCCTCGCCCGCTGCTTTCGCAGTCGCTCGCGAACCGACTTGAGCTCCGGACTGGCGTCGTCGACGACCTCTCCGCCGGGATCGATCTTGCGGCGAATCTCGGCGATCTCGGGCTCGAAGGAGGCGGCCGCATCGCCGATGGCGCGGAGGATCGGGAAGGAGCTGCGCGCGCGGCGAATGGCGGCCGCGGTCGAGTCGATCGATCCGAGAAACGCGCCGAGCGCAATCAGATGCGCCGCCTCGAGCGCACGCCCTTCGACGGACAGCGACTCGAGGATTTCAGCGAGATCCGCCGGCGCACGCAGCCCGATTTGATTGTCGTGGAGAAACCTGACGGTCTCGGACGTGGCCGCCAGCGCAGTGCGGACCGCTTGTGCATCGGTTGACGGCGTCAACCGCGCCAGACGCGCCGCGCCGACAGGCGTCAGCGCCAAACGCTGTACGACGTCGACGATGCGATCGAATTCGAGAGCCCTCAGGGCGCTGCCGTGCATGGAATCCTGGAAGTGACCGTCCGGCGACAGGGGAATCCTTAACTATAACCCAGAACCCCGCACCTTGCCGAACCCCGCAGAACCGTAGCAGACCTAACTTAAATGGTTGATTGCGCTGGCGATAGCTGCCGCGCCGAACCCGTTGTCGATGTTGACCACCGAGATTCCGATCGCGCAGCTGTTCAACATCGCGAGAAGCGCGGTAATTCCGCCGAAGCTGGCTCCATAGCCGACGCTGGTGGGAACGGCGATGACGGGCGCGTCGACGAGCCCGCCGACCACGCTGGGCAGCGCTCCCTCCATTCCCGCGACGACGATCAGGACGTGCGCAGCACAGAGCCGCGCGTGTTCGGCGAGCAGCCGGTGCAGCCCCGCGACGCCGACGTCGTATAGCCTATCCACTTTGTTCCCCATGATTTCCGCGGATACGACGGCTTCTTCCGCAACCGGCAGGTCAGCGGTGCCGGCGGCAACGATCAGGACGGTGCCGCGCCCTGCGGGCATCTCGACACTGCGAAGCGTGATCGCTCGCGCCTCGGGATGGAAGGTGGCGGCGGGGAGCGTTTTTCGTACAACTTCGTACGCGTCCGCAGTCGTTCGCGTCACCAGAAGGTTGTGTTGTGCCGCGACAATGCGTTCCGAAATGGCGGCGATCTGTTCGGGCGTTTTGCCCTGGCCGAAGACAACTTCCGGAAAGCCCTGCCTTACGCTGCGGTGGTGGTCGACGCGCGCGAAACCGATGTCTTCGAAGGGTGACTGGCGCAGAAATTGTAGGAGCTGGTCCTGCGCCGCCTCAGGCGTGAGCGCCCCCGACTGCACGTCATCGAGCAGCGCGCGCAGCTGGAGGCGATTCATACGGGATTGGCTGTCGTAGTTTCGCTCGCCTGCTGAGCTGTAATATTATCGGTTTTTGTTCGTGACGGAATCATCGCTATGACGCCTGTTGAGACACTGATCCTCGTGCTGTATTTCTTCGTGTGCAGCATCCTGGCTATTTACGGCTGGCACCGCTATTACCTCGTTTATCTTTACACGAAACACAAGGACAAGGCCCCGCTGCCGCTGCCGGAACTGACCACACTTCCGCGGGTGACGGTGCAGCTTCCCATCTTCAATGAGATGTATGTCGCAGACCGTCTGATCGGCGCCGTCTGCGAGCTCGATTATCCGAAGGAGCTCCTCGAGATCCAGGTTCTCGACGACTCCACGGACGAGACGAAGGAAATTGCCGAGCTTGCGGTGCGACGCCATGCATCGCGCGGCTTCGACATCCGCTTCCTGCATCGCGTCGATCGCCGGGGCTACAAGGCGGGCGCGCTCGAAGCCGGACTGGCGGAAGCCACCGGTGAATACATCGCCATCTTCGACGCCGACTTCATTCCGCCGCGCGATTTCCTCCAGCGGACGCTCCCTTATTTCGCGTCCGATTCCAAGATCGGCATGGTGCAGGCGCGCTGGGGACACATCAATCAGGATTACTCGCTGCTCACCAAGATCCAGTCGATCCTGCTGGATGCGCACTTCGTCCTCGAGCATGGCGGCCGGAACCGGGGAGGGTGCTTCTTCAATTTCAACGGCACCGCTGGGGTGTGGCGGCGCGAAGCCATTTCATCCGCCGGCGGATGGCAGCACGACACGCTGACCGAAGATCTCGATCTGAGCTATCGCGCACAGCTAGCCGGATGGCGGTTCGTGTTTTTGCCCGACGTGGTCTCACCGGCGGAAGTCCCGGTCGAGATGAACTCGTTCAAGTCGCAGCAGCACCGCTGGGCGAAGGGTTCAATCCAGACGTGCATGAAGCTGCTACCGCTCATCCTGCGATCGAAGCAGCCGTTTACGGTCAAGGCGGAGGCGTTCTTTCACCTGTCTGCGAACTTCAACTATCTGCTGATGTCGCTGCTCTCGATCCTGATGTTCCCCGCCATGTGGGTGCGCTACAACATGGGCTGGACGGAGATGCTGCTCATCGACGTGCCGGTGTTCTGCGCGGCGACGCTGTCGATCGGCGTGTTCTACGTGAAAGCGCAGCGCGAGCTCTATCCGGACTGGCGGCAGCGGATGAAGTATCTGCCGTTCCTGATGTCAATCGGCATCGGGCTGTGCGTCAACAACACCCGTGCCGTGCTCGAAGCCCTCTTCGGGAAGCAGAGCGAGTTCACGCGGACGCCGAAGTACGGCATCGAGCGCGACAGCGATGAATGGGTCGGCAAGAAGTACCACCAGGCGGTCGGCGTGCAGCCGCTGATCGAGCTCGCGCTCGGTCTGTATTTCACCTACACCGTTTTCTACGCGCTGGTGAATCAGATTTACGCGACGCTCCCGTTCCTGATGCTCTTCCAGATCGGATTCCTCTACACGGGAGTCCTGTCGATCCTGCAGCAGTACACCGGGGAAAGCGTCATGCTCAAGACGCCCGAAGTGGCGAAGTGACAACCGAAGCGGCCAAGTCAAAGGCCGGTCTCGAGGATGTCGTCGCCGCATCGTCCGCCATCTGCTACCTGGATGGCGAACGCGGGGTGCTCGCGTATTACGGCTACGACATCCACGACCTCGCCCGCGGCGCCTCTTTCGAAGAAGTCTGCTACCTGCTCTGGCACGGTCGCCTTCCGAACCGCGCAGAGCTCGGAGATCTACGGTCGCAACTGGCGGCGGCACGCGCCGTTCCCGAACCGATCCTGCGTCTGATGAAGCAGCTGCCGTCGTCCGACGGCATGGACGCGCTGCGGACGTTGACCTCGGCGCTCGGTCAGTACGACCCGGACGCAAGCGACAATTCCCAGTCCGCGAATTACCGGAAAGCGATCAGGCTGACGGCGCAGCTGGGAAGCATCGTGGCGACCTACGGGCGCATGCAAGCGGGAGGCGGTCCGATTTCTCCGGATCCGGCGCTCGGGCATGCCGCGAATTTCCTGTACCTGCTCACCGGAACCCGCCCGAATTCGCTCGCCACCCACGCGTTCGACGTCGCGCTCGTGCTGCACGCCGATCATGAACTGAACGCGTCGACGTTTGCCGCGCGCGTCGCAGCGGCGACGCTCACGGACCTGTATTCGGCGATCGTCGCCGCCATCGGCACCTTGAAGGGGCCGCTTCACGGCGGTGCGAACGCGGACGTCATGCGCTTGTTGATCGAGATCGGCCCCGAGGCGCCGCCGGAGAGAATCGACGACGTGATCCGCGGGAAGCTGGCGAAGAAGATCAAGATTCCGGGGTTCGGGCACCGTGTCTACCGCACCGAGGATCCGCGCGCGACGCACCTGCGGCGCATGTCGAAGGAACTGGGAGAGCGGGCCGGGAACCTGCGCTGGTTCGAGATGTCGCAGCGCATCGAGAACCTCGTGAAAGGCGAGAAGAAGCTGAACCCGAACGTCGATTTCTATTCGGCCTCGACCTACTACACGCTCGGGATTCCCATCGACCTCTTCACGCCGATCTTCGCCGTCAGCCGTGTGTCTGGCTGGACCGCGCACTGCCTCGAACAGTACGCGAACAACCGGTTGATCCGCCCGCGCACCGACTACATCGGCCCGCCGTATCCGCAAACGCTGCTGCCGCTCGACCAGCGCTGACGCGATCCCGGATTCAGCAGGAAATACCGAGCCTTCCGCCTCGGATGCGGCGCGAGAATTGCGCGTTCATTTTCCGGTAGCGCCCAATCACTTGTGCTCGTATTCTCGTCCAATGATGATGCTGCCGACCCCCACCGAGATGTATCGCGCGCTGCTCGAGCGTGACCAGTCGTTCGAAGGGCTGTTCTTCGCGTGCGTGCGCACGACCGGCATCTTCTGCCGGCCAACCTGTCGGGCCCGCAAGCCGAAGCCAGAAAACGTCGAGTTCGCGTCAACCATCCAGGAAGCGCTGCATCGCGGCTACCGCCCGTGCCGCGTCTGCGATCCGATGTCAGCGGCGGCGGCAGCTCCCAACTGGCTTGCGCCGCTCGTCGACGAGATGCTACGACGGCCCGAGGTTCGGCTGCGGGACGACGATCTGCGGCAGCGGGGCCTGGATCCCGTCCAGGTCCGGCGCAGTTTCAAGCGTTGCTTCGGAATGACTTTTCAGGCGTATCAGCGTGCGTGCCGGCTGGGGACGGCCATGCGCGCGCTGCACGACGGCGCGCCGACGCTCGATGCCGGTCTCGAGGCCGGGTTCGAATCGGACAGCGGATTCCGCGACGCATTCGCCCGCGTGTTCGGCGAGACACCCGGCGACGCGCGCGACACGCGCCTTCTGACGGCGGCGTGGATGGAAACGCCGCTCGGGCCGATGCTTGCGATTGCCGGCGATCGTGGGCTGGAGTTACTGGAGTTCGTCGATCGCCGCGCACTCGAGACCGAGCTTCGTGAAATGCGGCGAACGCTCGGCAGCCCGGTCGTTCCGGGCGATCATCCGATCCTGCGCCAGACGCGGCAGGAGCTGGCGGAGTACTTCGAGGGCCGGCGCCGCGAGTTCACGATGCCCGTCAATCAGCGGGGCTCTGATTTTCAGTTGAAGGCGTGGCGGGCGCTCTGCCGGATTCCTTACGCCGAGACGCGCAGCTACTCAGACATGGCACGTGAGGTTGGGTCGCCCGCGGCGGTCAGGGCAATCGGCCGCGTCAACGGCCAGAACCGCATCGCGATCATCGTCCCCTGCCACCGCGTGATTCGCTCGGATGGAACATTGTGCGGCTATGGCGGCGGCCGGTGGCGAAAACAGTGGCTCCTCGACCACGAAAGAGCATTCGGTAGGGCGGGGTCTTAAGGCCCCGCCCTACATTTCTGCTACGTTTCTACACGCCTGTATCTGGATAAGACGACCAGGTATGCGCCGTAGGCGATCAGTCCGGCGCCGATGAGGATGTAAAGCGCTGGTTCGGACTGTGCCGCGGTACGGATCGTTTCGCTCGCGCGCGGCGTCCGGGCCGCATGGCCTGACAGAACCGCGCGAATCACAA
Organism: Acidobacteriota bacterium; assembly: GCA_046731735.1. Lineage (GTDB taxonomy): Bacteria > Acidobacteriota > Vicinamibacteria > Vicinamibacterales > 2-12-FULL-66-21 > JALZOC01. The sequence continues at coordinate 1,564 of JBKPLP010000169.1, read as the reverse complement.
GCCACCCGAATGCGCCGATGACCAGCGAGCGTGCGGCGATTCCGAATCTGCTGATCGCGATGATGCAGCTTCGAGCCCGCGACGAGATGTTTTCCAGCCGCAGACCCTGACTCAGCCGTGCGTGATAGGCGCGGTACATCTCGTAGCACGCGAACAAGAAGAATCCCGCGCCGGCGATCAGCATGACCGCAGGCCCCACCGCGCTCGAGGCAATTTTCGCGGACCAGGCGGTCGATCCGCCGCCAGTACCGAAGGCGAGCCGAATGGCGTCGACGCCCAGCGCGGCATAGAGCGCGCCCTTGACGACGCCGAAGATGCGGTTGGCGATGCCTGACGGGTTGCTGCCGTCGCGCTCGCTGTCGTAAATCGCCGCCAGCACCCGCCACAACGCGTAGCTGAAAAACCCGGGAATCAGTGCGATCAGCACCAGGTTGCCAAACTGCCGCTGCAGCGTGATGAAGGCCCCTTCCGGATCCGTGAGGCGTCCGCCTTCGCCGAGGGCCCAGCGCACCGCGAGCCCGCCGACCATGAGGTAGACGACCGCATTCGAGATGAACCCCCAGCGCGTCAGCAGCTCGAGCCACCCGCGGGCGGGATGCGGAACATCGAATGGGGAGCGTGCCGCACGTGCGAGGTCCATACCTCGCAATCCGCTTGCGAGGATCATTCCACTTGAACCCGGCGACCGAGCGGCGGCCCGACCGGAGCCGGAAGTTCAGTGGATGCTATAATTTGCTGTTCATAACCAATGGATCCTCGCAACATACGCAACTTCTCCGTCATTGCGCATATCGATCACGGCAAGTCGACGCTGGCCGATCGGTTTCTCGAAATGACCGGCGCGCTACAGCCGCGCGAGATGGAAGCCCAGGTGCTCGACTCGATGGACCTCGAGCGGGAGCGCGGCATCACCATCAAGGCGCATGCTGTCCGCCTCACCTACAAGGCGGACGACGGGCAGGAGTATGTGCTGAACCTGATCGATACGCCTGGGCATGTCGATTTCTCGTACGAAGTGACGCGCTCGCTGGCGGCGTGCGAAGGCGCGCTGCTGCTCGTCGACGCGTCGCAGGGCGTCGAAGCGCAGACGCTGGCCAACGCTTACCTCGCCGTGGACAACGGTCTGGAGATCATCCCGGTCATCAACAAGATCGATCTTCCGGGCGCGCAGCCCGACGAAGCCAAGCGTCAGATCGAGGAGATCATCGGCCTCGACTCCAGCGGCGCGATCCTGGCGAGCGCCAAGGAGGGCACCGGTGTCCATCACATCCTCGAAGCGATCGTCCAGCGCCTGCCGGCCCCGAAAGGCGATCCGGATGGGCCGCTGAAAGCGCTGATCTTCGACTCGTGGTACGACGCGTATCGCGGCGTCATCATCCTGACCCGGGTGATCGACGGCACGATTCGACCGGGCATGAAAATCCGCCTGATGGCGAAGGGACAGGAATACATCGTCGATCAGGTCGGCGTGTTCTCCCCTAAACCGACGCCGGTGGATTCGCTCGGCGTCGGGGAAGCCGGATTCATCTTCGCGGGCATCAAGACCGTCACCGATGCGCAGATC
>JBKPLP010000168.1:0-67667 GCA_046731735.1 Acidobacteriota bacterium | reverse complement strand
CCGATATCGACGAGCGACGCGGGCGCTCCCTCGAGCACGACCGCGGCCTCGTCCACTTTCGCGGCGAGGTTCACCGCGACCGCCGAGCCCAACGACCATCCGTACACGACAATCCGGGCCGGCGCGACGCCGCGCCTCGCGGTCAGATAGGTGTATGCGGATCGCGCGTCCGCTGTGAGCGAGCTCTCCGTGGGGACGCCGTCCAGGCCGGCAAACCCCCGATATTCCGGCGCCATGACATTGACGCCCATCTTCCGCAGCCCCGCGTAGCGTGCGATGTTGACCCGCGACGCGATCGTCGCGGCGTTGCCGTGGAGGAACAGCACCCACGTGCCCGACCCCGGCTGCTCCATGATCCACGCGAACTGCTGCGTGCCGTCGTGATGCGGGATGTCGATCTGCTCGAACGGAAACGGCGGCCGGGTCGGCGCCAGCGTCGCGCCCGCCTGGAACACGAGGCGCGTCTCCTGTGTCATCAACCAGATGACGACCCCGCCATAGCCGATGGCGGCAATGACGAGCAGCGTGAGCAGAACTCGGAGCGGCTTCGGACGCCAACGCGGGTTCTTGCGGCGTTCGGGCCCGGCGTATTTTGGCTGACGGAACAACATGCAGGCGGGTTAGGACCCGGCGCAGGAGACGTTTCGAACCCGAATCGACGAAACGTCCATCACCGGCAAGTAATCCGTCGACGGCGCCGGCCGCCCGCCGGTTGCCGCGGTCGGCGAGCCGCCGCCGATCGTGACGTGCTTCCCGACCTTGACCCCCGGTTCGATCAGGGCGGACTTTCGCACCAGTCCCGTGACCTCGACGAGGTGCTTGTCGTCCTTCTTGATGTCGTCCATCACGTCGCCCTTGGCGGCGAGCCGGAACGATTTCCCGCGGACGATCGGCCCGGTCTGCGTGTCTTCCTCGCGGACATCCGAGACGGCGAGGACGCGACCCTTGAGGCAGCCGGTCACGACGAGCATGACCGAATCCTTCGGGACCTTCTTCTCCTGCGGGGTCTCCTGGACGGCACCCGTCAGGGCGAGCGCAATTACCAGCGCGGCGGTGGTCATGATTCTCCTCGATACGTGCTGCGGCAGGGGGCGTACGTACTGTAGCAGGATCTCGCGCAAGTGCCCAGAGGGACGGATCTCGCGCCGAGTGCTCAAGAGGGACGGATCTCGCGCAGAGATCGCAGAGATCGCAGAGATCGCATTTGCGTTCTCCGCGTCCTCAGCGACCTCCGCGCGAAAACCCGTCTCTGAGCACTCGGCGCGAGATCTACGTGCGGCCGGTCCAGCGCAAGAAATTGTCCGAGAACAGCCGCTTGGCGTCGCGGATTACCTCACCCGGCATCACCGCGCGCCCGTTTTCGACCACTCCGGCGTACTGATCCGCGAGCGCCGCCGCGATATCGCGGCGCGAGTGCGGCCACTTGTACAAGAGCTGATCCAGGATCCGGGCGTCGGAGTGCTGCGGCACGAACGTCGGGCCGAGCAGCTCGAGCCGCTCGCGGGTGATTTCCGACACGATCGACGGGTTGTTGAGGAACCACCAGCAGCCGAACGGCATCAGGTTGGCGAACTTGCGTGCCGCGACGCAGAGCTCGTGCTGGTTCTCGCGCGAGAGCATCGTGACGAGGAAGCGATTGTCCGGGTGCTCGCGGCACAGGTGATGGACGGCTGAAAGATCGGCCCGCCCGAGCGCGTCTCCGGCGTCGCGGAGCGCGGGATTCACTTGTCGCCGGACCCCGATCATCATCGCGAACGGGAGCCTGTGCTCGCGGCATGCCGGCAGCACCACCTGCTCGATCAGGCGGCTGCGGGGCGTCTCGTCCGGCCACTGGAAATCGTCGGGGAGCGACACCGCGAGATAGTACGGATCCATCCGCGCGATCCACTCGTCCACGAAACGGCGCGCGTCGGCGATCGCGCGGTCGTCGATCTGCGGGCTCACCGCATACCCCGCCGCCCGCATCGCGCGCTCCGCGGCCGGCCAGTCGTTCAGCAGCGGATCGATCCGCAGCGCCGCCTTGAATCGCTGATCCGACGGGCGCCCTTTCATCCATAACGCCGCCTCATTCGGATCGAACGGATCGTTGGTCATCACCACCGCCGTCACGCGGGCGCTTTCGAACACCGTGTCGACGTGTTGCTCCGCCGTGACGTCGCGGAAGTACTCACGCGCCTCGCGCAGATCGGGCCGCGTCGGATCGAGGCCGAGCGCCGCCATGACCGCGACGACGCCGCGCGTGGCCTCGGAGAGCGGCGTGCTGCGCACGAACAGCGCCTGCCAGATCAGGTCCGCCTGCGCGGTTTGCGCCATCGCGTGAAACTCCGCCGGCCGCACGTCGGCCGCGCGCATGACTTCCGCAACCAGGTAGTGATACGTCAGCAGGTTGTCGATCCCCCACCGGTTCAGGCTGCCGAACTCCGGCGGGAACAGGTGCGTGTGCATGTCGAAAACCGGCGTCTCCGGCACGACATGCCTGACGTACGCCCGCACGTCCTCCACGCGGCGCAGCGGCTCGTTGACGATGGTCTCAGTCGCGGACAAAAGGCTCTCGTTCATCATTGGGATCGGCCCATCGATCGTTCGGTATGAGTGGCGCCCAGCCGGGGCGCGCGGGATCCTGATCGTATGCGTAGTTGCCCAGCTCGTGATAGAGCTCGGCGTACTGTGCGAGCCGGTCGCGATCGAGCCGGACGCCGAGGCCCGGGCCATCCGGCACGCGGATCGCACCGTCCACGTACTGGAACTTCCCGCCCTCGATGATGTCGTCGGCGACATGATGGTAGTGCGCGTCGGCCGCAAACGACAGGTTCGGCACCACCGCGCCGAGATGCAGCATGGTCGCGAGCTGGATGCCGAGCTCGCCCGAGGAATGGACCGCGACGCCGAGCTGGAACGTCTCGCAGACGCCGGCCGCCTTGACGCACGGACGGATCCCGCCCCAGAACGTCGTGTCGAGCAGGATCACGTCGACAGCGCGGTCGAGCACGTTGGCGGCAAGCTGCTCGAAGTTCACGACCACCGTATTGGTCGCCAGCGGGATCCGCAGGCGCTCGCGCGCGTGACGCATGCCCGCGAGTCCGAATACCGGATCCTCGAGGTAGTCGTTGTCGAGATCCTCGATCGCGCGCCCGAATCGGATCGCCTGCTCGGTGCTCCACACCGCGTTCGGATCGAAGCGGAAGCGGTCACCGGGAAAGGCCTTGGCGAGCGCACGGTAGCACTCGAGATCGTAGTCGAGCGGAAACACGCCCCCTTTCAGCTTGTGCGATCGGAATCCGTATTTCGATTTCAGCTCGCGCGCGTGCGCGACCAGCTGGCTGGCGCTGCGCACGGTGCCCTTTCCGTCAGCGTTGGCGTAACGGAAGAAAAGATAGGACGCGAACGGCACGCGATCGCGGACGCGGCCGCCGAGGATGTCGCAGACCGGCACGCTCCACGCCTGCCCGAGCAGATCGAGACAGGCGAACTCGAGCGCGGCCACGACCTGGGTGCGGTTGTTGTAGAGCGACGCGGTGGGGTTCGCGAGCAGGAAGCGCATGTCCTCGAGGCGCGCCGGATCCCGCCCGATCAGCGCCGGCTTCAGCGCGAGGACCGTCGCGATCGCAGACTCGCCGCCGCCGCCCATTTCCCCGAGTCCGACCCGTCCATCGTCGGTTTCGACTTCGACAATCGTCCTGACGAAGCGACCCCAATGGCAGCCGTTCGCATGACGCAGCGGCGCTTCGAGAGGCACGGTCACGGTCGTCGCGCGGACGTCGGCGATCTTCATCGGGCGCTGATCATATAGGAGTACAATGCCTGTTTTCCCATCCGCTGGGGAGTTACTGCATGCCGAATTCGAAGCTCATTCGTGCGCTGGCGTTCGTGTCGTTCGCGGCGCTTTCATCATCGGTCGCGTCCGCGCAGATCGACGCCCGGATGTTCCGCTATCCGGCGGTTTCCAAGGACCAGATCGCCTTCGTGTATGCCGGCGATATCTGGCTGGTGCCGAAGAAGGGAGGCACCGCCGTCCGCCTCACGTCGTCTGCCGGCGAAGAGTCGTTTCCGCGCTTCTCGCCCGACGGGACCAAAATCGCCTACAGCGCGTCCTACGACGGCAACGTCGACGTGTACGTGGCGCCGTCCAGCGGCGGTGAGCCGGTTCGGCTGACGCACCATCCGATGAGCGATCGCGTCATCGGCTGGACGCCCGACGGCAAGCGGGTGCTGTTCGCGTCCGGACGCGAGAGCGGCCGGCAGCGCTACAGCCAGTTCTTCACCATCGGACTCGACGGCGGACTCCCGGAGAAGCTGCCGGTGCCGTACGGCGAATTCGGCGCGTACTCGCCCGACGGCCGACAGTTCGTCTACATGCCGATGTCGCAGGATTTCCGCAACTGGAAACGCTATCGCGGCGGTTGGGCGCCGGACCTGCTGCTCTTCGATCTCAAGACGCTCGAAACGAAGAACATCACGGCGAACCCGGCGAACGACGCGCAGCCGATGTGGCACGACAAGACGATCTACTTCATCTCCGATCGCGGCAGCAACGAGCGGAACAACATCTGGGCCTACGACGTGGCGCGCAGCGCGGCGCGGCAGGTGACCCAGCTCAACGACTTCGACATCACCTTCCCCTCGATCGGCCCCGACTCGATCGTCTTTCAGTGCGGCGGCCGGCTCTACCTGCTGGACCTCGCCACGGAGAAGCCGACGGAGGTGGCGGTTCATGTCGTCACCGACGAAACGACGCTGCGGCCGAAGACGGCGAAGGTCGAGTCGCTGATTCAGTACGCCTCGGTGTCGCCGACCGGCAAGCGCGCGGCGTTCGAGGCGCGTGGCGACGTATTCACGGTGCCGGCGGAGTTCGGCGCCATCGTCAACGTGACCCGCTCCTCCGGTGTAGCGGAGCGTTACCCGCGGTGGTCGCCTGACGGCAAGACGGTGGCGTACTGGAGCGATCGCAGCGGCGAGTACGAGCTGACTCTCCGTCCCGCCGACGGATCGGCGGCCGAGCGGAAGGTGACGACGTTGGGCGCAGGCTTCCGGTATGCGCCGCAATGGTCGCCCAACAGCAAGAAGATCGCATTCATCGATCAGGCGATGCGCATCCGGGTCTACGACCTCGATGCGAACAAGGTGACCGACGTCATCGATCAGAGTCCTGAGTGGATTTCGCATCCGGGGCTGGAGAACTTCCGGATGCAATGGTCGCCCGATTCGCGTTGGCTGACCTACGCGCGGCCGACGACGAACGCCAACTCGGCGGTGTTCCTCTACGACACGAAGAACGCGAAGCTGCACCAGGCGACGACCGGGTACCTCAGCGACTCGCAGCCGACATTCGATCCCGACGGTAAGTACCTGTTCTACGCGTCGGACCGCGAGTTCGAGCCGGTATACGGCAGTTTCGACAACTCGTGGACCTATCCCAATCCCACGAAGATCGTGGCGGTGCCGTTGCGGCGCGATGTGAAGTCTCCGCTCGCGGCGCGGAACGACGACGAGAACCCGGCGCTGGATACTTCGAAAAAAGACGAGCCCAAGAAGCCGGAAGAGAAGAAAGCGGACGAGACGAAGCCGGCAGACGCCGCGAAGAGCGACGACAAAAAGGCCGACGACAAGAAACCGGACGAAAAGAAGGCGGACGAAAAGAAGCCCGAGAACGTGGAGATCGACGTCGACGATTTCGAAGCGCGTGCGATCGTGCTGCCGCCCAAGGCGGGCAACTACGCCGATCTGCAGGCGGTCAAGGGCAAGCTGCTCTACCGGCGTGTGCCACGCACCGGCTCCGGCGAGCAGAAGAACGCCATTGCCTATTTCGAATTCGCCGAGCGCGAAGAGAAGGTCGTGCTCGACGAGGCGGACGGGTTCGAAGTCACGGCGGATGGCAAGAAGATGCTGGTGACGAGCAAGAAGAAGTTCGCGATCGTCGAGATCAAGCCGCAGCAGAAGTTCGAGAAGCCGATGGTGACGTCCGACATGGAAGCGGCCGTGGATCCGCGCGCCGAATGGCGCCAGATGTTCGCGGATGTATTCCGCTTCGAGCGCGACTTCTTCTATGACCCCGGCATGCACGGCGTCGATTGGCCCGGTTTGCGCCAGCGCTACGGCAAGCTGCTCGAGGATGCGGTCACGCGCTGGGACGTCGACTTCCTGATCGGGGAATTCATCGGAGAATTGAACGCCTCGCATACGTATCACGGCGGCGGCGACATGGAACTAGCCCCGCAGCGCAACGTCGGCCTGCTCGGCGTCGACTGGGAGCTGGCCAATGGCGCCTATCGCGTCAAGCGCATCGTCCGCGGCGGCGCGTGGGATGCGTCGGTGCGTTCGCCGCTCGACGAGCCGGGGGTGAATGTCAAGGAGGGCGAGTACGTCCTGGCGGTGAACGGCGTGGCGATCGACGCGAAGCGCGATCCCTGGGCGGCATTCCAGGGGCTCGGCGACAAGACGGTCGTGCTGACGGTAAACGGCTCGCCGGCCGCCAGTGGCGCGCGACAGGTGGTGGTGAAATGCCTGCCGAGCGAGACCGAGCTGCGCTTCCGCGCCTGGATCGAGGAGCGCCGCCAGATCGTCGACAAGGCGACGAACGGAAGAATCGGCTACATCTACGTGCAGAGCACCGGCGTCGACGCGCAGAACGAACTGATGCGCCAGTTCATGGCGCAGTGGAAGAAGGATGGGTTGATCATCGACGAGCGGTGGAACAGCGGCGGCCAGATTCCGGATCGCTTCATCGAGCTGCTGAACCGCCCAATCCTGGCCTACTGGGCGGTGCGCGACGGCGGCAGCCAGCAGTGGCCCCCGGTGGCGCATCGCGGCCCGCAAGTGATGTTGATCAACGGCTGGAGCGGCTCGGGCGGCGATGCGTTCCCTGCGTACTTCCGCGAAGCGGGCCTCGGCCCGCTTATCGGCACCCGCACCTGGGGCGGACTGATCGGGGTCAGCGGCGCACCGGCGCTCGCCGACGGCGGCGGCGTGACGGTGCCGACCTTCCGCATGTATGACCCGAAGGGGCAGTGGTTCGCGGAAGGCCACGGGGTCGAGCCGGATATTCCGGTTGACGACGATCCGTCCCAGCTGGCCGCGGGCAAGGATCCGCAGCTCGCGCGCGCCATCAAGGAAGTGATCGATCGCGCGGCGAAGATGCCGAAGGCGCCGCAGCGTCCGCCGTACGAGAAACGCGTTCCGCGTGCGATCGGAACTGGTAGTACGCGGTAGGGCGGGCCTTCCGCCTTCGCCAAGGCTTCGGCGGACCGCCGTAGCTTTAGCGGAGGCTGGTTATGGCCGCCTACTACTTCTCGTCCGACGGGTCCGACGACGGGTGCGGTAACGCGGTGCCGCTCCACGGAGCGAGCACGCCGGCCTTCACGTAGGTGAACAGCTTGTCCCGCGTGTCGACGATGTCGAGGTTGCGCATCGTCAACTGCCCGATGCGATCCTGCGGCGAGAACATGGACTCGCCCTTCTCCATCGTCAGCCGCTCGGGTTTGTAGGTCAGATTCGGCGACGTGGTGTTCAGGATCGAGTAATCGTTGCCGCGCCGCAGCTCGAGCGTGACCTCGCCGGTGATCGGGCGGGCCACCCATCGCTGGGCGGTCTCGCGCAGCATCATCGCTTGGGGATCGAACCAGCGGCCCTGGTAGAGGAGCCGTCCGAGGCGGCGACCGTTGTCGCGGTACTGCTCGATCGTGTCCTCGTTGTGGATGCCGGTCAGGAGGCGTTCGTAGGCGATGAACAGCAGCGCCATCCCGGGCGCCTCGTAGATGCCGCGGCTCTTCGCTTCGATGATGCGGTTCTCGATCTGATCGCTCATGCCGAGGGCGTGGCGTCCGCCGATCCTGTTGGCCTCGAGCATCAGTTGCACCGGATCCTTGTAAGTGATTCCGTTCAAGGCGATCGGCTGTCCTTCGTCGTACTGGATCGTGACTTCTTCACGTTTTACCTGCACGTCGTCTCGCCACGCCGCGACGCCCATGATCGGCTCGACGATCTTGATTCCGGTGTCGAGACGCTCGAGATCCTTCGCTTCGTGCGTCGCACCGAGGATGTTGGAATCGGTGGAGTAGGCCTTCTCGGCCTTCATCTTGTACTCGAAGCCGGCGTGGCGCATGTATTCCGACATTTCGGCGCGGCCGCCCAGCTCGTCGATGAAGGCCTGGTCGAGCCACGGTTTGTAGATGCGGAGGCCGGGGTTGGCCAGCAGCCCGTAGCGATAGAACCGCTCGATGTCGTTGCCCTTGAACGTGCTTCCGTCACCCCAGATGTTGACGTCGTCTTCCTTCATCGCGCCGACCAGCATCGTGCCGGTGACGGCGCGCCCGATTGGCGTCGTGTTGAAATAGGGCACGCCGGCGGTGGAGATGTGGAAGGCGCCGCACTGCAGCACCGCGATGCCTTCGGAGACGAGCTGCGCGCGGCAATCGACAAGGCGGGCCCTTTCGGCGCCGTATTCGAGCGCCTTCCGCGGGATCTCCTCGTAGTCGGATTCGTCCGGCTGCCCGAGATTTGCGGTGTAGGCGTAGGGGATGGCACCCTTCGCGCGCATCCAGTGCAGCGCGGCGCTCGTATCGAGGCCGCCGGAAAACGCGATGCCGACCTTTTCGCCGACGGGTAAGCTCTGGAGAATGTTGGCCATTGTCTATTTGGACCCTACATCATAATCGGTCCTCGGTAATACTCGGGACGGCGGACGATCGAATGACCACGCTTTCGCAACTCGATGCCGCGTCGCGCGTCGTCTACGCGGCGATGCCCCCGACGCCGCAGCAGCGCTGGCCGCTGCTCGACGCACGCTGCGGCACGACCGTCTGGGTGAAACACGAGAACCAGACGCCGGTCGGCGCGTTCAAGGTCCGCGGCGGTCTCGTCTACTTCGACCACCTCAGGCGGACGCAGGGCGGCGTCACGGGGGTGGTCGCGGCGACCCGCGGCAATCACGGGCAGTCGGTGGCGTTCGCGGCGGCGCGCTACGGCATTCCCGCCGCCATCGTGGTACCGCACGGCAACAGCGTCACGAAGAACGCCGCCATGCGCGCGCTCGGCGCGGAGCTGATCGAGCGCGGTCACGATTTTCAGGCGGCGCTGGAAGCAAGTGCGGATATCGCGACCGAGCGCGGCTGGCACATGGTGCCGTCGTTCCACGAGCTCCTCGTCCACGGCGTCGCGTCCTATTCGCTCGAATTGCTGCGTGCGGTTCCGGATATCGACGTGCTGTATGTGCCCATAGGGCTCGGGTCGGGGATTTGCGGCGCCATTGCGGCGCGCGATGCGCTCAGCCTGAGGACGCGAATCGTTGGCGTGGTTTCTGCTTCGGCGCCGGCCGTCGCCCGTTCCCTCGAGGCTGGACGCCTGCTGTCCCATGAGGTCACGACGCGGATCGCCGACGGCATGGCCTGCCGGACGCCCAACCCGGAGGCTCTCGACACGATCAAGCACGGGGTCGATCACATCGTCGAGGTGACGGACGACGAGATCGAGCGCGCGATTGCGGCGCTGTTCTCGGATACGCACAATGCGGTCGAGGGGGCGGGCGCGGCAGCGCTTGCCGCGGCTCTGAAGGAGCGCGATGCCCTGCGCGGACGAAATGTCGCGGTGGTGCTGACGGGGGCGAATATCGATCCGGGTCCGTTCGCACAGGCGGTCGCTGCTGGTAGTCACTCAGAGGCCACGGAGGCCACGGAGAATAGCTCCTAAGAGCCTCGACCGAAACCCTCACAGGCACGAACCGCAGTAGCCGTGCCGTTACCGCGGTTCGATTGAACCGATTTCGCCGAACGCGTTCCCCCCAAAGGAAGAACCCGCGTGTCACCTGCCCGATCGCAACGCAATGATCGCGTCCGTGCGCGAGGCGCGGTGGGCAGGAAGATACGTCGCCGACAGGGCGACAGTCGCCACGCCCGCCGCGACCGCGACGTACGTCACGGGATCCGTCGGGCCCACGCCGAACAGCAACGCGGACATGACGCGCGTGAGCGCCAGCGCAACACCTATACCCAGTGCGATGCCGGCGCCTGTGAGCAAGAGCCCGTGACGGAGAAACAGCCGGCACACATCTCCGGTCTGCGCGCCGAGCGCCATGCGGATACCGATCTCGCGCGTCCGCTGCGTTGCAATATAGGCAATCACGCCATAGATCCCCACGCTGCCGAGGAGCAGCGCCACAGTGGCGGCAATCGCCAGCATGACGAGCGCGAAGGATGTCTGCGCCATCGAATCTGCCTGAATTTCATCTAGCGTCCGTACGCTTGCCAGTGGCAGGTTCGGATTGACGGACCAGACGGCCTGTCGAAGCTCGCGCAGGAAGCCCGGCGAGCCCACACGATGCGATCGCACGACATAGGCCATGGAGCGGCTAATGTAGACCGGTATGTTCGACCACTCCTTGATAAGCATCGGCCAATACACGATGGCCGTCGCCGGCTGGTGGACGCCATCGTCTCGCTCGTTTCCGACAACACCGATGATTTCCCGCCAGGGATTCAACTGGAACTGCCTGATCCGCTTGCCGAGGGCGTCGGCAGGATTGTTCCAATACTCGCGCGCGAGATTCTCGGAGATGATCACGACCGGCCGGGCCTCGTGGATATCGGTCCAGGTTATCGCACGCCCAGCGAGCACCGGGTTGCCCATCGTCTCGAAATACCGAGGCGCAACGCGTTTGAAACGACGAATGGGAGGCATCTCTCGACCTGCTTCAGGAAATTCTTCGACGAAAATCGGGATACTGCCTTTGTTGCCGTCCATCGTCACGGATGACGAGAGACCCACCGAGATAACGCCAGGCACCTGTTCCAGGCGATGGGTAATCTGCTCGTACTGCTGAACGGTTTGTTGCGGATCCTTGATGAGCGCGCCGGGAATCGAGATGCGGAATGTCTGAACCTCCGTGGGCCGCACGAAGCCCGGATCGACCTGTCGCAGCGCAATGAACGTCCGTATCATCAACCCTGAGACGATCAGCAGGACCAACGCTAGGGCGATCTCCGACACCGCGAGCGCGTTGCGGGCGCGGTGCCGCCCCGGTGCGTCGCTGGCTGACCGGCCACCTTCCTTGAGGGCCACGACGTTCGGCGTCGCAAATCTCAGGGCTGGGATGAGGCCGAATAACAGACCCGTCAGTACTGAGATTGCGAGCGTGAACATCAAGACAAGTGGGTCGATGCTGATCTCGTCGATCCGCGGTAAGCCGGCTGGCGCCAGCCTTGCGAGGAGGCGGATGCCGGCCCAGGCGAGCAACAGGCCAAGTGCTCCGCCCGCCAGCGCCAGCCCGATACTCTCGGCCAGGAGTTCACGGGCGAGGCGGCTCCGACTCGCTCCGAGCGCGACACGCACGGCGAGCTCCTGCTGGCGTCCCTCTGCTCGCACGAGGAAGAGGTTCGCCACATTCGCACAGGCAATCAGCAGCACGATGCCCACCGTGCCCACGAGAATCCAGAGCACCCGGCCGACGTCGCCGATCACGTCCTGAGACAGCGGGCGGACATTCGGACCCAGCCCTGCCTCCTCGAACATCTTGCGCGTGAGTCCCGGCCACATGGCAAACCGATCGAAGGCGAGTGGAATCATGCGCGCCACATCGGCATTGGCCTGTTCCAAGGTGACGCCGGGCTTGAGTCGCGCGACCGCCCGATAGCTAAAATCTCCGACGCGCGCTTTGGCCCGATTGAGCTGGAGGGGCAACAAAACGACAGGTTCGGTGCGCAGGAATCTAAACGACGGCGGCAAAACGCCGATCACTTCGCACGGCATGCCATCAACGTTCAATGATCGACCGATCACCTCTGGCGTACCGCCGAAACGCCGCTGCCAATACCCGTAAGTCACGATCGCCCGCCGGGGACTGCCAGGCGCATCATCTTCTTTGGTGAAGACGCGGCCGAGCAGCGGCGGCACCCGCAGGATCGGGAGCAGGCCCTGGGTCACGAGTAGCGCCTGCACGCGCTCCGGTTCACCACCTTCAGTGATCGAGACCTCTTCGTTGTCCCACAACCCGATGTCTTCAAAGACCCGACCGCTCTCACGATACGTGAAGTAGGTGGCAGGGCCTTGTTCGAGCAAGGGCATATTGAGCCCTGGAGCCCGGTGCCAGGCGGCGACCAGGCGCTCGGGCTCAAGGAACGGCAGTGGCTTCAGCAGCACGCCGTACACCACACTGAAGATCGCCGTATTGGCGCCGATCCCCACGGCGAGCGTGAGCGCGGCCACTGCCGCGAAGCCGCGCTGCTTCCGCAGCATGCGCGCGGCGCAGCGCAGATCTTGCGAGAGGCCGGCGAGCACGTGTCCGGTGGGCGCGCCGGGGGTGATTGACGGCGGCGAATGCGCTTGCCGTAGCGGCGCCATGTGCTTGGCCAAGACGTCCCTGCCCCTGAAATCCGCGAGCGTCCGCTGCGTGGCCTCCTCAGGCGACGCTCCACCGGCAATCAACTCCCGCCACCGATCATCGAGATGCTGCGAGAGCTCTTCGACGATCTCATTCTTGCGGGTAGCCGAGAGCCGCAGCGGCGATAACCGCGCACGCACGTGTTCTGCCCAGTCAGGCATGTTCGTCTCCCGTGACTCGCCGCACGGCCTCCACGAATGCGGGCCCGCTCCTCTCTACAACTCGCGGTCGAGCGCACGCGCAGTCATATCTGTCATAGACAGATAGTATGTCGACAGTGATGTGTCGTCAATCGGTGATTGTTGCCTTGGCCAGCGGTCGAGACGGTGCGATCCGTTCCATTCAACGATGGAAGAGACGCCACCACCGCCTCTGAGTCGATTCAGCGCGACCCGGTTCTTCTCATCGGCACGGAGATGTAGCCGTTCCGTGAACGCGCACGATAGCCCTCGCGGTTCACCTTCACCCTGATGCTGTGGTACTTCCCGTCGCCCGGGTGCGGCGACGAGTAACCCAGCACGTACTGCGTATTCAGTTCCTCCGCGATGCGCGCCGTGGCGGCGGCGAGATCCGCGGTCGTCCGGACGACCTCGGTGCTGCCCCCGGTCTGCCCGGTGATTTCGCCGAGTGCCTCCGCGTTGACGCGCGCGTTGATCGCCTGCCGGTCTGGCGAGTCGATCGCGACGGCGTAGACGAAGGCATCGGCACGCAGCAGCGCCGACCTGAGGTCGCGCAGCGTGGTGTCGCTCGCGGTGTCTGCGCCGTCGGAGATGATGACGATCGCCGCGCGGTCGCGGGGACGATGATCCATGATGGTCAGCGCGTGCATCACCGCGTCGTACACCGCCGTTCCGCCAAAAGGCCGCAGCGTATCGAGCGCCGAGCGCACCGCGGCCGCTTCAGCGGGAGGCGTCCACGAGATCAGTACGTGCGGTTCATGGTTGAACGTCATGACGAAGAGCGAGTCGTCTGGCGACAGCAGCTCCAGGAGAAAGCGCTCGACCGCAGCGCGCGCGTCCTTGATGCGCTGGCCGAACATGCTGTCGCTGGTGTCGAGGAGCAGCCCGACTCCAACGGGCACCCGTTCGTGCGCGTACTGCGTGATCGTCTGGGGTTCGCCGTCTTCGAAGATCGTGAACGCGTCGGCCGGCAAGTCGGGGACGAGATGCCCTTGGTTGTCGCGGACGGTAACGGTCACGGCGGTCAGCTCGATGCTCGATCGCAGCGCGCGCGGAGCCCGCTGCGGCGGCTGATTCGCGGCTCCATCCAGCGCGCCGCCGCCGAGCACCGCGCCGGCTGCGATCGCCGCCGCCAGGGCCACCGCGAACGGCCCCCCTTGACCCGCGCGAAGCCGGTGTGACATAAGAAGAGCGATGGTTGCCATGGCGGCGCGCATGTGTTGTTGTCCGGGGGAAGCTCCGGTCCCCGTGCTGCGCCTGCCAGTGTAATCGTCTTATTTCTACACGCGCAAAAACAGCTCGAAAGGCCCGGGAGTTCAACGCTTCCGGGCCTTTTTTTTGTCCTGAAAGCGCGACTGAGATTCATTGAAGGAAATTGCAGCAAAGGACGGTCCTGGTTGAGGCATCTCGTGGTCCTGGCGCTCGTCACGGTTCCGGCGGCCGCCGCAGCGCAAACGACTTCCACGCCGTTCACCGCAGGGTGGCAGGATGGGTTTGTCGTGCAATCGGCGAACGGCGACAACCGGCTCGTGCTCGGCCTGACCGGGCAGGTCGACGGCCGCTTTTCGCTCGACGATCCGCAGCCGATTATCAATACGTTCACGATTCGCAAAGCCCGTCCCACCCTCTCGGGCCGCGTCGCGAAGTATTTCGAGTTCAAAGTGATGCCGGATTTTGGCAACGGGACGGCGGCGCTGCTCGACGCGTACGTCGATATGCGGTTCTCCCAGGTATTCCGCGTTCGTGCCGGCAAGGATAAAACGCCGGTTGGCTACGAACTGCTGCAGGGAGACCCATACCTGCTCTTCCCTGAGCGGCCGATTGCTTCCGGTCTGATGCCGAATCGAGACATCGGGTTTCAGGCGATCGGCGAGATTACGCCGCGGCTGACCTACGCCGCCGGGGTGTTCAACGGTGTTCCGGACGGCGTCAGTTCAACCACGGATATCGACGTCAATCACTCGAAGGATCTTGCCGGGCGCCTTACCTGGCAACCGTTCAGAACGAGCGCTGCCGCCCGTCACGCCGCGAGCGGCCTCGGGTTTCATCTCGGTGGATCGATCGGCTCACAGGCGGGCGCGCTGCCGGTCTTCAGAACATCGGTCGGGCAGCCGTACTTTTCCTACGCCGCGGCCAGCGCCGCCGCGGGTGATCGCCGCCGTGTGACGCCCGCGGTCTTTTACTACTACAAGGGTTTCGGCACGTTCGCCGAATACATGCGCACCACCCAGGACGTGTCGCGCGAGTCGCGCACGGACTCCGTCACCAATGACGGATGGGAGGTGAGCGCGTCCTACATCCTGACCGGCGAGCCGGCATCGGATCGCGGTGTCCGGCCGACGCGTTCGTTCGACCCGAATGCGGGGCTGTGGGGCGCGCTGCAGCTGGTCGCGCGCTATTCAGAGCTGCACGTCGATCCACTCGTGTTCGTGCGCGGCCTCGCGGCGCCGACCGCGAGCGCCGACGCAAAGGCGTGGGCCGTCGGCGCGAACTGGTACCCCGCCACCCCAATCAAGTACTACATCACGTACGAACACACCTCCTTCGATGGAGGCAACGTCGTGCGGCCCAGCGAGAACGTCATCATTCTGCGTATGCAGCTTGCGTTTTGAGGATCTGCCACATGACTTCGCTGACCCGGACCGTCGCCGCCGCGCTTGCACTCTCCGCCATTACCGTGATCCCGAGCGCTGCTCAGACCCTGCTCAATGCCTCCTACGACCCGACCCGCGAGCTGTATCAGGACTTCAACGCGGCGTTCGCGCGCTACTGGAAAGCAAAAACCGGCCAGACCATCAGCATCAAGCAGTCCCATGGCGGTTCCGGCGCGCAGGCACGGGCGGTGATCGAGGGACTCGACGCGGACGTGGTCACGCTCGCGCTTGCCTACGACGTCGACGCGATTGCGCAGGCAGGGTTGCTGAACGCCGCCTGGCAGAAGCGGCTGCCCAACAACAGCTCGCCCTACACGTCGACGGTCGTCTTCGTGGTGCGGAAGGGGAACCCGAAAGCCATCAAAACGTGGTCCGATCTCGCACGCCCCGGCATCCAGATCATCACGGCAAATCCAAAGACATCGGGCGGCGCGCGGTGGAATTACCTCGCGGCCTGGGGGGCCGCGCTGCGCCAGCCTGGCGGATCGGAGCAGAAAGCGCGCGAGTTCGTCACCGAGCTCTATAAGAAAGTGCCCGTGCTCGACTCCGGCGCGCGAGGCTCGACGATTACCTTCGCCCAGCGACGACTCGGGGACGTATTGCTCGCGTGGGAAAACGAGGCGTACCTCGCGCTGCAGGAATCGCCCGGTCAGCTGGAGATCGTCACACCGCCGGTGAGCATCCTTGCCGAGCCGCCGGTGGCGGTCGTCGACAAAGTCGTCGATCGCCACGGCACCCGGGCGGCGGCTGAAGGATATCTGCAATACCTCTACTCGCCGGAAGGCCAGGAGATCGCCGCGAAACGCCACTATCGCCCGCGCGATCCGAACATCGCGGCGAAGTACGCCGCCACCTTTACGAAACTCAATCTGTTCACGATCGACGAAGTATTCGGCGGCTGGCAGAAGGCGCAGAAGACGCATTTCGCCGACGGCGGCGTGTTCGATCAGATCTATCGTCCTGGAACGCGATGAAGGGATCCGGCCGCCGCCGCGTGCTCCCCGGTTTCGGACTGACGATGGGCGTCACCGTCTTGTACCTGAGCCTCGTCGTCCTGATCCCGCTCGCGACGCTGCCGGCGACGGCGCTGACGATGTCGTGGGAGGCGTTCCGTGCGACCATCCTGGATCCCCGCGTCGTCGCCTCGTATCAATTGAGTCTCGGCGCCTCCTTCGTGGCCGCGGCCATCAACGCGGTCTTCGGCTCGCTCGTCGCGTGGATGTTGGCGCGCTACAGCTTTCCCGGACGTCGCATCGTCGACGCGCTGATCGATTTGCCGTTCGCGCTGCCGACGGCGGTCGCCGGAATCGTCTTGACCACGTTGTATGCGCCGGGCGGGTGGCTGGGAGCGCCGCTCGCGCGGCACGGCATCGATGTCGCCTTCACGCGCACCGGCATCACCGTGGCGCTCGTGTTCATCGGGATGCCGTTCGTCGTCCGTACCCTGCAGCCGGTGATCGAGGATCTCGATCCTGACGTCGAGGAAGCCGCAACCAGCCTCGGCGCGCGGCGCGCCGCGGTGCTCTGGCGCGTGGTGCTGCCGAACCTGCTGCCCGCCTGGCTGACCGGGTTCGCGCTGGCGTTCGCGCGCGCGATTGGCGAGTACGGCTCGGTGGTGTTCATCTCCGGCAACATGCCGATGCGGACCGAAATTGCTCCGCTGCTGATCATGACCAAGCTCGAGCAATACGATTACGCCGGTGCGACGGCGATCGCGCTCATCATGCTGGGGCTGTCGTTCGCGCTGCTGTTGGCCATCAACGGCCTGCAGGCGTGGACGCGAAGACGAGTCACCGGATGAGCGGGCCGCTCAAGAAAGGACACCTGACGGAGCCGGCGGTGGTCCGGTGGACCATCACGGCGATCGCATTCCTGTTCATTGCGCTCTTTCTCGTCGTCCCGCTGATCGCCGTGTTCGGGGAAGCATTCGCGAAGGGATGGGAAGCGTACCGCGTGGCGATCGTCGAGCCGGATGCGCTGGCGGCGCTCCGGCTGACGCTGCTGGCCGCGGCGGTTGCCGTGCCGCTGAATGTCGTCTTCGGCGTCGCCGCCGGCTGGGCCATCGGCAAGTTCCAGTTTCCCGGCCGTCATCTCTTGACGACGCTGATCGATCTGCCGTTTGCCGTCTCGCCGGTAATCTCCGGCTTGGTGTTCGTGTTGCTCTTCGGCCGGCGCGGCTGGCTCGGCGGCTGGATGATCGATCATGGTATGAAGGTGGTCTTCGCCGTCCCGGGGATCATCCTGGCGACGATTTTCGTATCGTTCCCGTTCGTCGCGCGCGAGATCATTCCAATCATGGAAGCGACGGGGACGGAAGAGGAGGAGGCCGCGCGCGTCCTCGGGGCGGGCGGACTTCAGATGTTTCTCCGCGTCACGCTGCCGAACATCAAGTGGGGACTGCTGTATGGCGTCATTCTCGCGAACGCGCGCGCCATGGGAGAGTTCGGTGCGGTATCGGTCGTCTCGGGACACATCCGAGGCGTGACGAATACGCTGCCGCTGCACGTGGAGATTCTCTACAACGAATACAACGCGCAGGCAGCGTTCGCGGTCGCCTCGCTGCTCGGCTGCCTGGCGATCGTCACCTTGATCGTGAAGGCCGCGCTCGAGCGGCGAGTCCGCGCGCGGACGGCTGTTTCCGAACACGACGAACCATGGCAATCGAAATCCGCGGCCTGACGAAGCGCTTCGGCCGGTTCGTGGCGGTGAACGACGTGAACCTCAAGGTCGCATCGGGCGAGCTCGTCGCGCTGCTCGGGCCATCGGGTTGCGGCAAGACGACGCTGCTGCGCATCATTGCCGGACTCGAAGAGGCGGATGCCGGGACGGTGCTGCTCGAGGGGGAAGACGCGACTTCGCGCAACGCACGCGAGCGCCGCGTCGGATTCGTCTTCCAGCACTACGCGCTCTTCCGTCACATGTCGGTGTTCGAGAACGTGGCGTTCGGCCTCCGCGTGCGCCCGCGGCAGTTCCGTCCGTCTGAATCGGATATCCGGCGCCGCGTGCACGACCTGCTCGAGCTCGTGCAGCTCGATTTCCTCGCCGACCGGCGTCCGTCCGAGCTGTCGGGCGGGCAACGCCAGCGCATCGCCCTGGCGCGGGCGCTCGCGGTGGAACCGAAAGTGCTCCTGCTCGATGAGCCGTTCGGCGCGCTCGACGCGCGCGTGCGGCAGGAGCTCCGCCGCTGGCTGCGGCGGCTGCACGACGACATCCATCTCACCAGCGTCTTCGTGACGCACGACCAGGAGGAAGCGCTCGAAGTGTCCGATCGCGTGGCGATCATGAATCGCGGAGCGATCGAGCAGGAGGGAACGCCCGAGCAGGTCCTCGATCATCCCGCCACGCCGTTCGTCATCAGCTTTCTCGGCACCGTCAACATCTTCCAGGGTCGGGTGGAGGGCGGCCGCGGCTTCTTCGGGCCGCTCGCGGTCGAATATCCCGTGCATCCTGGCGCTGAACCGCGTACGGCCTCGGCCTATACCCGCCCGCACGAGTTCGACGTGTCGCGTACCGACACCGGGTCAGGACTCTGGGGCGTGCTCGAGGAAGTCACGCGCCTCGGCGCGACCGTCCGGCTCGAGCTCGCCGGCGCGCATGGCGGTTTGATCCACGCCGAGATGCCCCGCGAAAAGTTCGAAAAGCTCGGCGTGCAGCCCGGCGATCGCGTGTACCTCACGCCGCGCAAGGTGCAGGTGTTCGTCGAGTAACCGGGCCACTGTAGCGACGCGAAAAGCCGCGTCACCGGCACTTTCACGAAAAAATCTCAGTGCCGACAGCGCGGCTGTGGTGTAGTTGAGAGGTGGCCGAGGCACCGGAGCCGGCACCGCTGGTCGTGATCCGCCGCGTGCTCCTCGCGATCCTGCTGATTGGAATGGTGGGGACGACGATCGAGCTGCTGCTGCTGAAGCATGTCGAGGAGGGAACCCAGCTCATTCCGCTCGTGCTGCTCGGGCTCGGGCTGCCCGTGCTCGCCTGGCACGCGGCCCGGCCCGGCGCCGCGAGCCTGATGACGGTGCAGATCACCATGGTGTTGTTCATCGCAGCGGGGCTGATTGGGATGGTCCTGCACTATCAGGCGAATGTCGAATTCCAGCTCGAGATGGACCGCTCGCTGTCCGGGATGCCGCTGTTCTGGAAGGCCGTGGCGGCGAAGGCGCCGCCCGCGCTCGCACCGGGATCGATGGCGCAGCTTGGACTGATTGGATTGGCGTATTGCTATCGCTATCCGACGATCTCGGCGGCCCGTCAAGGGCCGCCCTACACATAGTCAAGGAGACAACATGACTGCTCGAAAACTCCGGGTGTTCGCGGCGCTGCTCGCGCTGGTCGTCGCCTCGCCGGCCGTACACGCCCAGGTCGGCAAATCGCAGGGCGTCGTCGACGCGAACACGGCTGCGGAAGCGGACCTCGCGAAGATGCCGCACATGACGCCGGCCATCGCCAAGGCGCTCGTGGGGGTCCGGCCGTTCAAGAACATCACCGAGCTGAACACGTTTCTGATCGGCCAGGGACTGAAGCAGGAAGAGGCGATGGACTTCTACCAGAAGGCGTTCGTCCACATCAACCTCAACACCGCCACGCGCGACGAGATCCTGCTCGTGCCGGGCGCCGGCCAGCGGATGACGCGCGAGTTCGCCGAATACCGGCCGTGGAAGACGTGGGCGCAGTTCGACAAAGAGATCGGCAAGTACGTCGGCGCCGACGCGACCGCGAAGCTCGCGCAGTACTGCTTCATCCCGATCAACCTGAACACCGCGACCGACGCGGATTTCCTGACGATCCCCGGCGTCGGCCCGCGCATGGTAGGGGAGTTCAAGGAATACCGCCCGTGGAAGTCCTGGGAGCAGTTCGACAAGGAGATCGGGAAGTACGTCGACGCCAAGGAAGTGGCGAGGCTGAAGCGGTATCTGGCGATTGGATAGGAGAATCGGGATCCGGGATCCGGGATCCGGGATCCGGGATCCGATCGGATCCCGCATCCCGCATCGCGCATCCCGGCACATTTCAACCAGTATTCCGCATCCCCGCAGCGATGCCGTTGACGGTCACCTGGAACGCGTTGGTGATTTGCGGATCGTCGTGCCCCTCTTCGCGGAGCCGGCGCAGCAGCTCGATCTGCACGAGGTTGATCGGATAGACGTACGGGTTGCGCACCTCGATTGACCGCCTGAGCACGACGTTCTCCGTCAGCAGCCGTTCTTTGCCCGTCGTCGTCAGCACCGATTGAATCGTCGCATCGAGGCGGCGGCGCAGGTCGGTGCCGACCGGCTGCAGATCCGGAGGGACGAGGCGACGGTCGTATTCGGCGGCAATCCGCGCGTCCGATTCCGCGAGCACCATCGCGATCAAGTCCAGCGTCGAGCGGAAGAACGGCCACTGCTCGTACATCTTCCTCAGCACGTCCAGCTCGCCACGCTCGAGCGCCGCCGCCAGCGCTTCGCCGGTTCCCAGCCATGACGGCAGGAGGAGCCGCGTCTGCGTCCACGCGAACACCCAGGGGATCGCGCGCAGCGAATCGACCCCGCCGTCCTCGGTGCGGCGCACCGGACGGCTTCCGATCGGCACGACACCCAGCTCGACCTCCGGCGTCGCCTTGCGGAAATACTCGACGAACCGCGGGTTGTCGTAGACGACCTCGCGGTACACGCCGCGCGCGGCCTCCGCGAGGCGATCCATCACGGGCCGCCAGCGCGGATCCGGCTGAGGGGCCACTTCGAGCGTCGCGGCGAGCGTGGCGGTGGTGTAGAGCTCCAGCGTGCGGGTTGCGATCTCCGGCAGGCCGAACTGTGCCTGGATCATTTCTCCCTGTTCGGTCGCCCGAAGGCGCCCGTTCACCGACCCGGGGGGCTGGGACTGGATCGCGAGATAGGTCGGGCCGCCGCCGCGGCTGATGCTGCCGCCGCGGCCGTGGAACAGCGTCAGCTGGACGTTCGCCTCACGGCACACGTCGACGATGGATTCCTGGGCGAGGTACAACGCCCAGTTCGCCGCCAATCGGCCGCCATCCTTGGCGGAGTCGGAATACCCGATCATCACCTCCTGTTCGGTGCCAATCCGCCGGCGATATTCCGGAATCGCGAGGAGCTCGCGCAGCGTCCCGGCTGCGGCTTGGAGATCGTCGACCCGTTCGAAGAGCGGCACCACGCGGAGCCGGTGCTTCGAATGAGCCTGGAATGCTTCGACGGCGAGCACGTCGGAGGGGGCCTGTGCCATCGAGATCACGTAGGCGCCGAGCGACTCCGGATCGAGCAGGCCTGCGAGTCTGAAGGTCGCCACGACGTCCCGCACCTCGTCATCCGCTACGAGATCGTCGGGGACGAGCGGCGTCGAGCCGCGCAGAGCGGCCGTGAGGTACGCCTGCCGCTTCGCTTCATCCCATTCGAGGTACGAACCGTCGCCGCGATGGCGCGTGATGGCATCGAGCGCCGCCGCGTGCCGCGCCGCGTGCTGCCGGAGATCGAGCCGCACGAGCGTGAGCCCGAACGCGGCGGTGCGCCGCAGGAGGTCGGTCAGGCGGCCGTCGGCGATCACCTGCTGACCGGTCTCGACGAGGGATCGGTAACAGAGCTGCAGCGGTTCACGGAGATCCGCGACCGATAAGTAGGGCGCGGCCTTTCCCGGCGTCGCGTCTCCCTTGAGCAGTTCGGCGCGCGCCAGCTCGCCGCCGAAATGATCGCGGGTCGCGCGCAGCCGATCCCGAACCTCCCGCAACACCGCGCGGTAGGGCTCGCGCGCGCCGTTTGCGCGCGTCTGGAGTTCCTTCGTCGCCGGCGTCATCGACAGTTCCGCGCGCAGCGCGGCAATCTCCCGCTCGTACAGGTCGGCAGCCATCCACCGGGCCACGCCGCACGCGAGGTGCGTCACCCGGGGGGTTACCGTGGGATTGCCATCGCGATCGCCCCCCATCCACGAGCCGAAGCGCAGCGGTGCCGCGTCCAGCGGGAGCGGGCGGCCGGTGGCGCGCTTCAGCGAGGCATCGAGCGAGCGCAAGAACCTCGGCACCGCGTCCCAGAGCGTCTGCTCGAAAATCAGCAGCCCGGCAATCGCTTCGTCGACGGGCGTCGGCCGGCGCGCGCGGATTTCGTCCGTTTCCCACGAGGCCATCACCTCTCGCCGAAGCGTCTCGACGATCTCCTGCCGTTCCGGCACGGTGAGATCGTCGCGATCCTGCCGCGAGAGCGCGTCGGCAATGCGAAGGTGCTTCTGGATCAGCGTCCGCCGTGTGATCGCCGTCGGATGCGCCGTCAGCACCAGCTCGACACGCATCGACGTCGTCGCCGCATGCAACGCATCGGCGGTGACGCCGTGGGACGTGAGACGTGCGAACGTTTCGTCGCAGGACCCGCGCTGGGGCGCCGCGTGCGGATCGCGCAGGTACTGGCGCCGCCGCCGGACCCGGTGATGCTGCTCGGCGATGTTCGCCAGCGTCAGGAAGTGCGAAAAGGCGCGGGCCACCGGTACCGCCGATTCGACCGGCAGCGTCCGCAGGAGATCGGCAAGCGCATCGAGATCGCGGTCGCTGCCGGCGCGGCCGCTCTTCGACAGCGCTCGGACGCGTTCCACTGTTTCGTAGAGCGCAGCGCCTTCGCGCAGGCGCAGCGTTTCGCCGAGCAGGCCGCCCAGCAACCGTACGTCGTCTCGAAGCCGTTCATGGGGATCGCGCGGGGCGTCGGTCATGCCGGACCATTATCCCTTGCGGCTCGACTGCAATCCGGATACGACATACCATTTCGGGTGTTAACAGAGGCTGGGACTCAAGTATGAGCAGCAGAGATCCTCGTGTCGATGCCTACATCGGCAAAGCCGCCCCGTTTGCGAAACCCATTCTCAAGTTCATCCGCCAGGCGGTGCACAAGGGGTGCCCGGATATCGAAGAGACGATGAAATGGAGCTTCCCGCATTTTGATTACAAGGGAATGCTCTGCGCGATGGCCGCGTTCAAGGAGCACTGCACGTTCGGATTCTGGAAGGCGTCGCTGCTCGAAGGCCCCGGAGTCCCGGCGAAGACGAAGGATGCGATGGGCCAGTTCGGGCGGATCACGTCGGTGGACGATCTACCGCCTGAAAAAGATCTGGTCGCCCTCGTCCGGCAGGCCGCACGCTTGAACGACGAAGGCATAAAGGTCGTCCGCGACAGGAAACCGCCGAAGCCGGTCCCGAAGGCGCCCGCTGTCTTCCTCAAGGCGCTCGGCGCCAACAGCCGGGCAAAGGCGAACTACGAGGGGTTCAGCCCGAGCCACCGCCGCGAGTACCTCGAGTGGATCACCGAAGCGAAGACCGACGCGACCCGCGACAAGCGGATTGCGACGACCATCGAGTGGCTCGCCGAAGGCAAATCGCGCAACTGGAAATACGAGCGCCGCTAGCCCGTGGCGGATCGTCGGTGGCTGGCATACGCGGCGCTCGCCGCGGCGATCGTCGGGATGGCGTGGTCCCCGGTGTTCGTCCGCTGGGCGGGAGTGTCCGCGCTGTCAGCCGCGTTTTATCGCGTGTCGATCGCGGCGCTGGTCCTGATCCCATGGCGCCTCAGCCACCGGCGCCCGCGTCCCGTGACCGCGCCGGCCGCCCGGCTCGCGCTCGCCGGCGGCGCATTCTTCGCCGCCGACCTCGCGCTGTTCAACAGCGCGGTGCTGCGCACGTCGGCGGCGACCGCGGTGCTGCTGGGCAACAACGCTCCAATCTTCGTCGGCCTGGGCACGTGGCTGTTCCTGCGCCGCCCCCCGCGCGCGTCCTTCTGGATCGGCCTGGCGCTGGCGCTTGGTGGATGTGCGTTCATCGTGTTCTCGGATGCGGCGAAAGGAGGCGGCGTTGCGCGCGGCAGTACCTCCGGCGACCTCCTCGCGCTGAGCGCGGCCGTTTTCTGGGCCGCGTACATGCTCACGACGGAACACGTGCGTGCCGACATGGACACGCTGACCTTCAACACGATTGCCGTGAGCGGCAGCGTGGTGACGCTGCTCGTGGCGTGTGTCGTCATGGGCGTGCCGCTGTGGGGCTATTCCGCGCGATCGTGGGGCGCCCTGCTCGCGCTCGGATTCATCTCGCAGCTGGCCGCCTACTTCGCCCTCGTGTACGCACTTGGACATCTTCGCGCGACGGTCACGTCCGTTTCGATCCTGGCGCAGGTGCCGCTCTCCGCAGTGCTGGCGGCCATCTTCCTCGGGGAGCCGTTGTCCTCGGCGCAGGTGATCGGCGGCATTGTCGTGCTGGCGGGCATCTACGTCGTGACTCGTCCATGAGTAGTCGACGCGATGCTATAGTCCGGCTCTGAATGGCGCGACTCCACCGCAGCCTGTACATCCAGGTCCTGGCGGCAATCATTCTCGGCGTCCTCTTCGGGATCGTGGCACCGGAGCGCGCGGCCGCCATGAAGCCGCTCGGCGACGGCTTCATCAAGCTAATCAAGATGCTGATCGGTCCGATCGTCTTTGCGACGATCACCGTCGGCATCGCGCGGATGGGCGCGATGAAGGACGTCGGCCGGATCGGCATCCGCACCTTGATCTACTTCGAGGTGGTGTCGACGCTGGCGCTCGTCATCGGCCTCGTGGTGGTGAACATCCTGCAGCCAGGACGCGGCCTGTACGTGGCACCGGGTACGGCGCCTCCCGCCGCTGCGGCCGGGGCCGCGCCGACCGCCGTCGATTTCCTGCTCAATGTGATCCCGACGACGATGCTCGACGGGTTCGTGCGCGGTGACATCCTGCAGGTCCTGCTCGTATCGCTGCTGTTCGGCATCGCGCTGCTCGCGCAGGGAGATCGTGCGAGCGTGCTCGTCTCCTGGATCGAGCAGATCTCGCATACGCTCTTCACCATTGTCGGCATCGTGATGCGGCTGGCGCCGATCGGCGCATTCGGGGCGATGGCCTTCACGGTCGGCCGTTACGGCGCCGGCAGCCTGTTGTCACTCGGCAAGCTGATGGCGGGCGTCTACATCACCTGCTTCCTCTTCATTCTCGTCATTCTCGGTTCGATTCTCCGGCTCGCCGGCCTGCGCCTCTTCCGCTTTCTTCGCTATATTGCGGAGGAGATCCTCATCGTGCTCGGCACGTCGTCATCTGAATCCGCGCTGCCGCGCCTCATGATGAAGCTCGAGCAGCTCGGGTGCAGCAAGCCGGTCGTCGGCCTGGTCGTTCCGACGGGGTATTCGTTCAATCTCGACGGAACCGCGATTTACATGACGATGGCGGCGGTGTTCGTCGCGCAGGTGAGCGGCGTGGCGTTGACGCTGCGCGAGCAGTTGTCGATTCTCGCGATTCTGCTGCTGACGTCGAAAGGGGCGGCCGGGGTGACCGGCAGCGGGTTTATCACGCTCGCCGCGACGCTCGCGGCCGTGCCGTCGATACCGCCGGCGGGTCTGGCGCTGCTTGTCGGCGTGGACCGATTCATGTCGGAAGTGCGCGCGATCACGAACCTGATTGGAAATGCGGTCGCGACCGTGGTCATTGCCCGATGGGACGGCGCGCTCGACCTGGCGCACGCGCAACGCGTGCTGGCGGAGAACGAGGCCGCGGTCGCGGATCCTGTGCGTCTGAAGGGACACAAACCGGCTCCTGATCCTTCCACCTCGAGATGATCAGGGCGTGTGCGGGATTCGCGCCAGATTGGCCTTTGCGCTCGCGTTGCCGGGCTGCAGCCGGAGCGTCTCTCTGAACTGCGCCGCCGCTTCGTCCAGACGGCCGGCATTGGCCAGCGCCACCCCGTAGTCGTGGCGCATCTCCGGCGACGCGGGCGCATAACGCACCGCCTGCGCGAATTCGTCCAGCGCCTCTTCGGTCAACCCCGCAATCGACAGGGTGAGCGCGAGCTTGTAGTGGGACGGCGCGTAGTCGGGCTGAATCCTTGTCGCGTTCTTGAATTCCGTCACCGCATCAGGGATCCGGCCGGTGCGCAGCAGGACGACAGCGAGGCCGTCGTGGCCCGGAGCGAACCCGGGTGCCTGCCGGATGACGCTGTTGAACTCGGCTTCCGCTTCCGCGAGCTGCCCGAGCTCGGTCAGCGCGGTCCCGAGGTTGTAATGCGCCATCGCATAGTCCGGCTGCGCGCGGGTGGCTGCGGCGTACGCGTCGCGCGCCTGTTCGAGGTGGCCGAGCGCCTGCTCGCACACGCCGATGTTGTATCGGGCTTCGACGAGGCCAGGGTTCAACCGTAGCGCTTCCTGGTGTTCGCGCAGTGCGTCCCCGTACCGTCCCATTCGTTGCAGCGCGCCTCCCATGTTGTTGTGCGCTTCGGGATCCTTCGGATTAAGCCGCAAGGCCTCGTGCAGATGCGCGACAGCGTCCTGGAAGTCCGCGTCCCCTCCGTGGAGCTTCGCGGTCGCAAGATTGTTGTGGCAGAGCCAGCATGACGGGTTGCGGTGCAGCGTTGCGGCGTAGAGCGTGGACTCATCCTTGTACTGTTTGCTTTGATTCCAGGTGAGGATGGCGAGGACCGCGACGATCGGCAGCGCGGCTATCCGAAGTGGGGTGCGGTAAAGCCCGGCGGCGACGGCGGCGATGAGCGGTGCGCTCGCAAGATACTGAAAGTGATCCGCGACGAAGGAGTAGCGGAACGGATAGACGTCGACGAAACCAAGCGCGGGGAAGAGCAGACCGAGGACGAGCAACGCGATGGCCAGCGGTGCGCGCGAGCGGCGGCGCACGATCCAGCACGCGGCGACAGCAAGCGCGGCCAGAACCGGATAAATCCATTGCCGCCAGTCGTGTACGTCGAGGCTCCAGCGCGGATAGATGAATGCCAGCCGTGCCGGCCAGAACAGCGTGCGCGGGTAGAACCAGGCGGCACGGCCGGCGAGCAACAGGCGCTCGGCGAACGAGAGCTGAAACTCCGCGCCTTGCGCGCCGTTCAGCGTCCGTTCGAACCACGCCGTCAGCAATCCGAAAGCGAATCCCATGGTGAGGAACGGCACCAGCGGCCGGACGTCGCGGCGCCAGTCGAGCGTACCGCGCTGCCACCAGAACACCACGAGCAATGCCGCGGGGAGCGCCGCGGTGACGCTCTTGGCGAGCAGCGCGGCGGCGAAGAGGACAAACGAGAGTCCGTACGACGGCAGATCGCGCTCACGGTCGAAGCGCAAATAGGACAATGCGGCGCCGAAAAAACAGGCACCCGACAGCGTGTTCTTCAACTCGGTCATCCACGCCACCGATTCGACGTGCACCGGATGCACCGCGAAGATGAACGCCGCGAGCACCGCACCCCGAATGGCAAGCCGCCGCAGGATCAACGCCAGAAGGAATGCCGCCGTCGCGTGGAGCGCGATGTTGACCAGGTGATAGCCGATGGTGGCATCACCCCAGAGACGATGCATCAGCCAGAACGCCGAGTGCGAGAGCGGATAGTACTGCTGCGTGGCGCCGACGTCGAACCAGATGCGCCAGAGTCCGGCGGTTGATTGCAGGTCGGGCCGGGTGAGATGTGCGTTGTCGTCCCACAGCATCGCGCCATGCCATGCGGGGTAGTAGACGATTGCCGTGAAGCCGGCGAGCGCAGGAAGAAGAAAGCGAGCTCCCGCCGTCCAGCGGGAAGCTGGAGGCCGGGAGCTGTGAGCCTTCACTGGAACAACTGCGGTGTGAACTCGACGAGATAATTCCGCCAGTTGAGCCACGTGTGGCCGCCGGGACTCTCCTTGAACACCGGCGTGAAGCCGTGCTGCGAGAAGAGTTCGACGGTCGATTTCGTGGTCGGCATCAGGCCATCCTCGACGCCGGTGCTGAACCAGAACAGCCTGAGGCCCTTCCGCAACGCCGCGTTGTCGAGCGTGGCGGCGTTCTGCTCCGCCCACGCGCTGCCAAACGGCGCCGCCGGTGCCGCAGGGGCTGCGCCAGCCGCCGCCGGCGCGGGCCGCGAGCCGAGCAACCCCGAGCTGTAGACGCCGAGGTAGGCGAACTTGTCGAGATTCGGAATGCCGATGTTCAGCGTCTGACCTCCGCCCATCGACAGTCCGGCTATCGCGCGGTGCGCGCGGTCGGGGATCACGCGGTAGTGCTTCTCGACATACGGCAGGATGTCGGACGTGAAATCGGCCGCGAACTCGTCGCGCGCCGGCGCGGCACCGGCCCCCCCGGCGCCGCGGCCCGTCGGCGCCGTGGTCGTGTGGCCGGCCGGCATGACGACGATCATCGGCTTCGCCTTGTTCGCCGCAATCAGGTTGTCGAGGATGAAGTTCGCCCGGCCGACCGACGTCCATGAATCGTCGCAGTCGCCTGCGCCGTGCAGCAGATAAAACACCGGGTACTTCGTCGTGCTCGTCTCGTATCCCGGTGGCGTATAGACATGCATGCGGCGGGTGCGGCCGAGTGCGGTCGACTGGTAATACACCGATGCCACCGCACCGTGCGGCACATCCCTCACGTCGAACAACTCCGAACCCGGCACCGAGACGACGCTCCAGGTCGTCGTGTTCGATTCGCTGATCGCGGTATTACGCGGATCGATGACGCCGACGCCGTTGACGACGTAGACGTAGCGGTAGGCGCCGGGCTCGAGCGCGCCCGTCGTCATCTCCCAGACGCCGTTCTCGCGCTTCGTGAACTGCGCATCCTGGCGCGCCGCCGCCGGGATGTCGCCCGCCCGGATCGAAACGCCCGCGGCTTCCGGCGCATAGAGCCGGAATGTCACGCGGCGGTCGGCCGAAACCTCAGGCGACGTGAACACCGGCGCCTGGGGACCCTGTCCGCGCCCACCCGGTGCGGGCGCCGGCGTCTGCTCGAGCGGCTTCATGCGGGGGTTGCCGCTGGTTTTCCATCCGGTCAGATCCTGCCCGTTGAAGAGCTGGGCCCATGCCGGCTCGAGCGCCCCCTGCTGGGTGGCAGCAGCCGTGAGCGCTCCTTGCTGCAGCGCCGCGGCGAGAAATATCGGTATCAGACGGATCGTGGTCTTCATAGTGGCGAGAGTGTAGCACCGGCGCCGCTGTAATAGACTCCGGGCCGGAGGATGACATGGTGCGTGGGTTCACCGCGGCGGCGCTCGCCGCGCTGGCCACACTCGGCATTGCGGCGCAGGCGTCTCGAATGCCGCAGTCGGCGGTGCCGACGCCGCAAGGCTTCTTCGGCATTCAAATCGGCGCCGACGGCGAGCTCGCACGCTATCCGCGAATCGTCGAGTACCTCATGCAGCTTTCGAAGACGAGCCCGCGCGTGAAGTTCGAAGAGCTCGGCAAGACGACGATGGGACACCCGTATGTGCTGGCCACGATCAGCGCACCGGAAAACCTCGCGAACCTGCCGCGGCTGATTGACATCAATCGGCGCCTTGCCGATCCGCGCGGTCTCTCGCCCGCGGAGGCCGGACGGCTTGCCGAAGAGGGACGCGCGTTCTATTTCGTGTACGGAACCATCCATTCGACGGAAGTAGGAAACACGCAGTCGCTCATCGAGATTGCGCACCGGCTCGCGACGGACACGGGTCCCGAGGTGAAGGAGATTCTCGACAACGTCGTCGTCCTTCTCGTCCCATCTCAGAATCCTGATGGCCAGGTGCTGGTCGTCGATCACTGGTACAAGACCAAGGGGACGCCGTTCACCCGCGTGTATCCCGACCTGTATCACCAATACGTCGGGCACGACGACAATCGCGACTGGTTCATGTTCACGCAGAAGGAAACCAGGCTCGCGATCGGGATCCAGAACAAGTACAAGCCGGTAATCACCCACGACATGCATCAGAAGGGTGGGGGCGCGCGGATCTTCGTCCCGCCGTACGACGATCCGTACGACCCGAACATCCATCCAATTCTGGCGCAGGAGATGACGAGCGTAGGGCAGGCGATGGCCACCGCGCTCGTCGCGGAGAACAAGGCGGGCGTCGAGTTTCTCTCGACCTACGACCTGTGGGCGCCCGCAAGACAGTACATGGTCTACCACGGCCAGCCGCGCATCCTCACCGAAATCGCGAGCGTCAATCTCGCTGACCCCATCGTCGATTCGGCGCCGATCGGCCCGCAGGAAGCGCGTTGGAATTTCCCGATACCGTATCGCGGAAACGAATGGCATCTGCGGCAGATCGTCGACTACGGCAACATCGTCGCCTTCGCGGGCATGTCGCACGTCGCCAAGTATCGGCGCTCGTTCCTCCAGAACTTCTACAAGGTGCACGCCGACTGGGTGAATCGAAAAGCGGGCCCTGACGCATTCGTCATTCCTGCCGCGCAGCGCGACCTCTACGAAACGTACGAACTGCTTGACATTCTCCGCATGGCGGACGTCGCCGTGCACAAATCGCGGTCTCCATTCAGCGCCGGCGGGAGGCAGTACGCGGCAGGCTCGTGGGTGATCAAGCTTGCGCAGCCGAACGGCGCCTTTGCCAAGACGATGCTGGAGCGGCAGCGATACCCCGATCTGCGTCTGTATCCCGGCGGTCCGCCGAAGCCGCCTTACGACGTGACGGGGCATACCCTCGGCATGCTGATGGGCGTCGAGGTCGATCAGATCGAGCAGCCCTTCGACGCCGATCTCGCCGACGTGACGAACGCGGAGCAGCGGCCCCCGGCCCATCCGCCGACACCGCGTTGGGCGTACCTCGTGCCGCCGGAATCGAACGCGGGATTCCTCCTCGTCGCGAAGCTGCAAGCCGCGAACGTCCCGGTATTCCGCGCCGCGGCCCGCTTCACGTCGGATTCTCACGAATTCGCGGCAGGCACGTGGATTGTGCCGCCGACGCCCGACACGATGCGGATCCTCGCAGCGCCCGGCATCGCGGCTTCAGGCCTTGCGGTTGAAGGTGCAGCGAACCCCGTAACGGTCGACGCGTACCGGCTGAAGCCGGGCACGCGGATCGGATTGTGGCGGGTCGCGAACAATATGCCGGGCGGTTGGATGAAGTGGTTGTTCGAACAATACGACTTCAACCATCGCGTGGTCGCGTCGACGGATTTCGCCCGCGATCTGTCGTCGCTCTACGACACGATCGTGCTGCCCGACGGGACGACGCGGAACGGCATCGTGCGTGGCCTCGATCCCCAGCGCAACGACAAGGAATGGACGTGGGCGTATGGCGTGGGGGATGCCGGCTGGAAGAAGCTCGCTGACTGGGTGCGCGGCGGCGGCACGCTGGTCGCGATCGGATCGGCGGTTGAGACGGCGCGCGATCTCCTCGATCTGCCGATTGAAAAGGTCTTGCCCGAGCCCTCATCGGGCGGACGCCGCGGGAGCGGCGATTCCGCCACGCTCCGTTTCTACTGTCCGGGCTCGCTGCTGCAGAACGAGTTCAACGTCGCGCATCCGGTCGCGTTCGGCATGCCGGCGGCGTGGCCGGTCTTCTTCGAATCGGACCAGGCGTACCGGCTGCGGCCCGGGTTCGACATCCAGAGCGAGGTCGTCTCGCGTTATCCGGCCAAGGGGCCGATCCTGCAGAGCGGCTGGCTGCTGGGTGAAGATCTCCTGCGCGACCAGGCCAATGTGGTCGCGTTCCGGGTCGGGCGGGGCTATGTCGTGACGCTCGGCAGCCAGGTCGACTTTCGCGCCCAGCCTCGCGCGACGTTCAAGCTCCTTTTCAACGCGATGTTCCACGGGCCGTCGGCGCGCGTCTCGGCCGCGGAGCTCGCCGCGTTGAAGTGAGCTATTTGCGAAACGCCTTCCGTCGATAGCGGCCGAGCAGGACGAAGTATGCGGTCCAGCAGATCGTGGCGATGACCGCATCGGCGATGAACCCGCGAGGGGAAGCGGTCCACGTCGTGTCGGCGATGATCCGTCCGAACGCGAAAATGGTCAGGACGGTTGCGACCAGTCGCAGCCCGCGGAGCCAGGAAGTGCCGCGCACCAGATCACGCGTTCGCCTGAGCGCGGCCATCTCACTGTCCGGCGCAATCGTCACGGTCGCTGCCTGCAGCCCGGGCTCAAGGCGCATCGTGCGAGCGAATTCCGGGTCCGCGGCGAGGTATTGATCAACGAGCGCCTTCGTATCGGTGCTCGCGTCACCTGATTCGTAAAGCGGCCACAGGTCCGCGATGACGTCGCGCGACACCGGCAGGCGCTGTGCGGATGCTCCGTTGTTCATCTCATCTCCTTGCCGCTCGCAGCTCGGTGAGCCGGATGCGTGCGCGATGGACCTTGACCCGGACGGCGCCGGGGGATACGCCGAGGACCTGCGCGATCGTCTCGTACGGCATGTCGTGCTGCGCGCGCAGCAGCAGCGCCGAGCGATCGATCTCCGGCAGCCGTTGCAATGCCGCCACGATCGCCCGCAGCTCGCTCCGATCCTCGCTCTCGATTTCCGGGCCGGGTGCCGGATCGGCCGGATCCTGCTCGAGCGGTGCGCGCTTCGACTCACGGCGGCGCCAGTCCACGTGCAGATTGCGGGCGATCATGAACAGGTACGCCTTGACGGTGCCGACACGAATCGCGTCGGATTCGACCCACGCGCGCACGAACGTCTCCGACGTGATGTCTTCCGCTTCCGCGTGGTTGCCGGTGAGATAGAACGCAAAGCGCAGCACATCCTGCGCATACCGCTCGTACAGCTGCCCGAATTCAACGGTCTCCATCGCGGCTGTGGAGGATACGTCCCACGGGGGCAGATGTTACGAAGGATTGAAGCGATTCATGGATTCAACGATTCGCGGCTTCAGGGATTCGTGGATTAGGGATTCCAGGATTAGGGATTCCAGGATTAGGGATCCATGGATTAGGGATTAGGGATTCGGTTTTCGAGCACGTACTCCTTCGGCGGGTCCATCCCGAGCAGGTTCTTCACGAAGTAATCCCACCGGCGCCGCGTCATGTAGTTGCCGGCGTTGCCATACCCATGGCCGGCATTCGGGATCATCAGCAGGTCGAAATCCTTGTTGGCCTTGATCAGCGCGTCGACGACGAGCAGCGTGTTGTTCGGCGGGACGTTCGCGTCCATGGTCCCGTGCGCGAGCAGGAGTTTTCCCTTCAGATTGCCGGCGACGAGCTGATTCGCCTGTTTCTCGTAGGCGGCCGCCAGCGCTTCATCCTTTTCCAGCAGCCCGATCCACTTCTCGGCCCAATCGTCCTCGTACACCCGGTTGTCGTGGTTGCCCGATTCGGAGATGCCGACCTTGAAGAAGTCGGGATAGTGGAACATCGCGCCGGCCGCGGCGTAGCCGCCGCCCGAGTGGCCGTAAATGCCGACGCGGGTGATGTCGATGAACGGGTACTTCTGCGCCAGCTGCTTCATGCCCGTGACCTGGTCGGGCAGCGTGTTGTCGGCCATGTTGCCGTAATAGGCCTCGTGAAACTTCTTCGATCGCCACGGAGTGCCCATGCCGTCGATCTCGACGACGACGAAGCCGAGCTCGGCGAGCGCCTGCGCGTCGCCGCGCGCCGGGGAGAACGTGCGTCCGCCGACGCTGCCGGTCTGCGGCCCCGGATAGATGTGATTGACGATCGGATACTTGCGCCCCGGCACGAGCTTCGTCGGCCGGTACATGAGCCCGTAAAGATCCGTCGAGCCGTCGCGCGCCTTCACGACGATCGGCGTCGGCGGCCTCCAGCCGGTCGCCAGCAGCTTCGTGATGTCCGACTTCTCGAGCTCTACGATCATCTTTCCGGTGGCGTCGCGCAGGACTGTAACCGGAGGCACATCCGGCTTCGAATAGCTGTCCACGAAATATCTGCCGGAGTCCGACATCGCGATTTCGTGTGTCGCGTCCTCGGGCGTGAGCAGCACCGGAGCCCCGCCGTCCATGCCGACGCGATAGAAGTGCGTGAAGTACGGATCGCGTCCTTTCTCGCGCCCGACCGCTTGGAAGAAGACGACGCGCGCTTTCTCGTCGACGCGGACGACCTGCGTCACGTTGCCATCGCCGCTCGTGATCGCGCGCTTCAGTTTCCCGCTCTGCAGGTCGTAGAGATACAGATGGCCCCAGTTCTCGCGCTCCGAGAACCAGATCACCTCGTTGGAGGCGGGCAAATATCGCCAGTTGATCCTGCCGTTGCCGGACTCGAAGAACGTTCCCACCTGTTCCTGCAGCACGTCGCGCACGTTCCCGGTGCCGGGATCCGCGACGCGCAACGTCGTCACCCGGTGATCGCGCGACGTCGACGCGAATGCGACCGCGGACGAATCGGCCGCCCACTGGACGTCCGCCCAATCGCCCCCGCGGCAGGAGAGGTTGTCGCACAGCGTGCTGCGATGCTGATCGGGATCCATCTTCAGCCGCACGATTCTGGGACCGTCGACGTCGATGATGACCCGGTGGATCATCGATACCGTGTCGTCCCCCGGCAGCGGGTATTTCCAGGCCTCCAGTTTCGGATGTCCGACCTCGGTGCTGACGAGATACATCTCGCCGACGCGGCGCTGATCCTGCTGAAACGTGGCGATCTTCCTGGAGTCCGGCGACCAGACGAGAATGGGCCGCTCGCTCTTCGCCCAGCCGGCGTTATCGGTGGCGTATCCGAAGTCCTTCACGCCGTCGGCCGTGAGCTGGGTCTCCTTGCCGCCGGGAACCTCGCGCATCCACAGGTTCCAGTCGCGGATGAACGCGGCGCGCTTTCCGTCGGGAGACAGGCTGATCGTCGACGGTGCGGCCTGACCGCCGCCGCGTCCGCCACGGCCAGCCGCTGCGGGGGCCGTGCAGGCTGGAAGCGTACACCGCTCCTTCGTCCCCTTCGCCGCATCGACGAGGATCGCTTCATTTCCCGTCGGCGTGGTCACGCGGTACCAGAAGCGATCGCCTTCGATCCACGTCGGACGCGCGCCTGACCGGTACACGAGCGGCGTCGTGTTCCAGGTCATGAATTTCTCTGCCCGCGCGTAGTCGGCGGCCGTGATCGCGCGCGCGCGCGCGGGCTGCTGCGCGAGGAGTGGGACGACGAGGGCGGTGGCCGCGACAGCGGCAGCGGCGAGGCGGACACGTCGTGGCGTCTTCATGGCTGGAAACTTACCATGAGCTACACTCCTTCAGTGGACGTGGTCGTTCCGCTGCATTCCCGCCGGTTGAAACGCGCGTTGGCGGTCCAGAAACTGAATCACGCCGTTCCCACCATCGGCCTCATCGCCTCGGGCGCGCAAGCGCTTCGGCACGGCGCTCAAGGCTTCGAGCTCGCGCTCGCCATCGTCGAAATCGTGACCAGCGCGTTCCTCATCGGATCCATTGTGCGGAGCATGCGGGCCGCGCGTGCATCCAGGGTGACGGACCAGCGGCATCACGGCCACGGGATCGACTGGGTGGAAATCTGGGCCGCCGGCGTGCTGTTCGCCGAGGCGGGCGAGCGCTGGCATCTTCACCACCGTGTCGCGCGGCCGATCATTCTCAACGGCCTCCTTACCCTGGCCCTCGGGCTCGCCCACGGCCGCATGACCGCATTTCGGCAGCGGCGCAGGTCCATGCGGCTGACAGCGGACGGGATCGACGTTCCGGGCAAGCCGTTCATGGCGTTCCGCGCGCGATGGAAAGACATTGCGGCGGTCCGGGTCTCGAAAACCTCAGCTGAGATTCACACCCGTCGCGGGAAAGTCCGCCGCCTCGACCTGTTGGATCTCGAGAACGCGGCTGAGGTCCGCGTCGCGTTGCAGGAGGCGCAGCGCCGCGTCGACGCACTGGTGCGCTAGAATCGTGGAATCCCCCGCACGAGGGCCCCATGCGTACCGCTCTGTGTCTCGCTCTCCTGTCCCTGTCCGCGGAAGTGCCTGCGGCTCAGGCGCCGCAGGCGACATTCCGCACGACCTCGCGATCGGTGGCGGTCTACGTCACCGTGTCCGACACGGCGGGCAAGCTGGTTCCGGATCTGACGCAGGACGACTTCGAGGTCTACGACAACGGCAAGAAGCAGACGCTCACCCTCTTCGACAGCGGCGTGCAGCCGATCACGGTGGTGATGATGCTCGATCGCAGCGGCAGCATGGCGCAGAACTTCCGGCTGGTGCGCAACGCCGCCGAGCAGTTCGTCGGGCTGCTGCTGCCGGGGGACAAAGTGCGCATCGGGAGCTTCGCCAACCGTATCCAGCTGGATCCACGCGAATTCACCAGCAGTCAGCGCGATCTGATCACGATCCTGCGCAACGACCTCCAGGACCCCGGACCGACGCCGCTGTGGAACGCGGTGAACGTCGGCATCACGTCGCTGCTGCACCAGGACGGCCGCCGCGTCGTGCTCGTGTTCACTGACGGGATCGATCACCCGATGGGGGGCAACAACATCAGCTTTCACGACGTCGCGAAGAACGCGGAACAGGAAGACGTGATGGTCTTCGCGATCGGGCTCGCGGGACGCGAGCTCTCGGGGACGGGGCGTCGCGGCGGAGCGGGACAGGGGATTGGCGGGCTGTCGACATTGGGGTTGCCGCGGCGCGACGACGAGCCGGTGATCGACAAGGGTCTGCCACGGATTGCCGCGATGACCGGCGGCGGCTACTACGAGCTGAGAACCGCGTACAACCTCGGGCCCACCTTCAAGCGCATCGCCGACGAGCTGCACCGGCAGTATGCGCTCGCGTTCACGCCGGAGAAGCTCGACGGCAAGACACACAAAATCGACGTGCGGCTCAAGCGGCCGGATCTCGTCGCGCGCGCCCGCAAGACCTACGTGGCGAGAAAGGATATGTAGATGGCCGGCAGCACAGCGAAGAGCGTCGCGGAATATCTGAAACTTCTGCCGCCGGAGCAGCGAAAGAGCCTGGCCGCGGTTCGTAAAGTCGTGCGCGAGAATCTGCCGAGAGGATACAAAGAAGCGATCGGCTGGGGGTCGATCACGTACGCGATTCCGCTCAAGGACTACCCGAACACCTACAACGGTCAGCCGCTCTGCATCGCGGCGCTCACCGCCGGGAAGCACCGGTGCTCACTGCACCTGATGGCGGCGTACGGCGATCCCGGCACGCGCGAGTGGCTCGTGGATCAGTTCCGCAAGAGCGGCAAGCGGCTCGACATGGGAAAAGCGTGCATTCACTTCAAGGCGCCCGATGACCTTCCGCTTGATGCGATCGCCAAGGTGATCGCGAAAGTGACACCGCAGAAGTACATCCAGCGCTACGAAGCGTCGCGAGGGATACGATAAATGTGCCGAAATATCAAGCCGCTGTTCAACTTCGAACCCCCCGCGACCGAGGATGAGGTCCGCGCCTCGGCGCTGCAGTTCGTGCGGAAGGTGAGCGGCTTCACGAAACCGTCGAAGGCGAATGAGGACGCGTTCAACACCGCCGTCGTCGAGGTCACTGCCGCGGCGCAGCGTTTGATTGAGTCGCTGGTCACCACCGCGCCGCCGAAAGACCGCGATGAGTACGCGGCGAAAATGCGCGCGCGCTCGGCGGAGCGCTACGCGCGCTAGGCGGGGCTTCAAGGCTTCAAGGCTTCAGGGCTTCAGGGCTTCGCGATTAGGGATTAGGGATTCAGATCTCTATTCAATCCGCAGCGCCTGGACTGGCTCGATGCGTGACGCGCTTCGTGCCGGCATGTAGCTCGCCGCCATGGCGACGGCTGCGAGCGACGCGGCGGCGACGCCGAGCGTCAGCGGATCGTTCGGCTCGAGGCCGAAGAGCAGCGTCGCTGCGAGGCGTGCGGTGAGAACCGCCAGCACCAGCCCCGCCGCCAGCCCCAGCACCACCAGAGTTCCAGCCTCGCGCAGGATCAACGACATGACGGCGCGGTGGCTTGCGCCGAGCGCCATCCGGATGCCGATTTCGTTCGTGCGCCGGGCGACCGTGAAGGCAATCACCCCGTAAAGGCCCACCAGCGTCAGCAGGGCCGCGAGGCCGCCGAAGAAGCCGGACAAGGCCGCGGTCAGCCGCTCACGAAGCAGCGTGTCGGCGATCTGCGCGTCCATGACCGTATATTTGACGCCGATGCGCGGATTCAGGTCGGCCAGCATTCTGGTGATCTCGCCTGCGACCGTGTCCGGCGGAAGCGCCGTACGCATCACGATCTGCGCCGCCTGTCCGCCTCGCGCCTCCTGCGAGTCGGCGAGAAACGCACCCGCCATTACCGCCTCGCGCAGTTCCATGTACTTCGCATCCTTCGCGTAGCCGACAACCTCGAACGTGCGCTCCGGCGTGCCGGGCGTCGATTCGACCGTGAAGTGGTGTCCCACAGGGTTGGTCCCGTTGAACACCTCGCGGGCGAACGTTTCGTTGACGATCGCGACGAGCGGTGACTGGGGCGTGTCGATCGCGGGATCGAAGTCACGTCCCGCCAGGAGCGGCGCGTCGAGCGTCGCGAAGTAGCCCCGGCTGACACTGTTGAATGCGGCATTGGCCTTGCGTCGCGAGCCCCCCTCGTCGGTCCACACGTCGTTGCCCCACCCGTTGCCGCTGAGCGGCACGATCGCGGCGTGCGCGGCAGACTGCACGCCGGGCAGCGCCCGCACGCGATCGATCAGGTCGAGCCGCGTCTGACGGCGCGCCTCGAGCGGCAGCTGGAGCGCGCGCACGTCGATGCGCGCGATGAGCACGCCGGCGCTGCGGAACCCCGGATCCAGCGTCAGGAGATTACGGAGGCTGCGCGCAAACAGCAGCGCGCCGACGAGCAGCACCAGCGACAATGCGACCTGACAGACGACGAGCGCGCGCCGCAGGCCGCTGCGCTCGCGGGTCGCCGAATTGCTGCGGCCCGCGCCGCGCAGCACCGAGTCGACGCTGACGCGCGTCGCGCGCAGCGCCGGGGCGACGCCGAACAGCACACACGTGAGGACCGCGAGCGCTCCGGTGAACCCGAGCACGCGCCAGTCGACGCCCATGTCGAGGACGAGCGTCTGATCGGCGGCCTTGATGAAGGACACCAGTGTGCTGCTGAGCAGGCCCGCGAGCAGCACGCCGCACGCCGCGCCCGCCGCCGAGAGCAGCAGACTCTCGGTGAGGAGCTGACGGACGATGCGTCCACGCGACGCCCCGACGCCGAGGCGCACCGCGAACTCACGCTGCCGGGCGCTGCCGCGCGCGAGCAGCAGGTTGGCGAGATTGGCGCACGCGATCACCAGGACGACCGCGGCGAGCCCGAGAAGCAGCCACAACGATCTCGAGTACTCCTCGCGCACCCAGGAAATCCCGGCGCCTGCGTCGAAGGCGCCGAGCTGCAGCTTCAGGTACGGTTGCACGCTGATCGCCGGATAGTTCTTGGGCAGCGTGGTGCGGAACAGCTCGGTCGAGATCGATTTCAGTTGCGCGGTCGCGGAGGCAAGCGTCCAGCCGGGCTTGAGCCGGCCGACCACCATCAGCCACCAGTCGGTGCCCGACTCGAGACGGCCCGTGCCCCCGTGGACGATCGGCTCGGCGCACACCGGCAGCGCGATGTCGAAGCTGCGGCCGACTTCGAGCCCGAAGAACCCGGACTGCGCGACGCCGATGATTTCGACCGCCTTCGATTCGACGCTGATCGTGCGGCCGATCACCAATCGATCGCCGCCGTACTCGCGCTGCCAGAACGGATAGCTCAGGACCGCGTGCGGCGCGCAGCCGCGGTGGTCGTCGGCCGCGTCGATCAGCCGTCCGGCGGCGGCGCGAACGCCGAGCAGGCGGAAGTAGTCGGCGGTGACCCAGATGCCCGGCACGTTGCGCGATTCGCCGCCGCTTGCGAGGTTGAATGTCTCGGCGCCGGTGGCAAACACGCCGGAGAACCCCTGCTGCCTGGCGCGGATCTGCTCCCAGATGGGATGGCTCAAGGTCGCATGCCAGCTCGACTGGTTGCCGCGAACGCCTACCGGTTCCACGAGCCGAATCTCGGCGAGCTCGGAAGGGTTCGGTACCGGAAGCGTCCGCAGGCGAATCGCGTCGATGACCTCGAAGATGGCGGTGTTCGCGCCGATGCCGAGCGCCAGCGACAGGATCGCCACGAGCGTGAAGCCGGGGTTGCGGCGAAGCAGACGGACGGCGTAGCGGAGATCCTGTCCGAGCCGTTCGACCCACATCCATCCCCAGGTCTCGCGCGTGACCTCTTTGACCGTCAGCACGTTACCGAACTCGCGGCGCGCGCCCGCCGCGGCCGCCGCGGGATCTTCACCGCGCTCGATCCGATCGCGCGCCGCCATCGTCAGATGGCTGCGGACTTCCTCGTCGAGCTCGTTGTCGCGGTTGCGCCGCCAGGTCATGCTTCGCTCCGTTTCGCGGGGTTGAGGATGCCCCCCATCGCCTCGACCAGCTGTGCCCATCGGGACCGCTCCGACAGCAGCTGCCGCCGCCCCGCGGCGGTGAGCCGGTACACGCGGGTGCGCTGCTTGTTGCCCGACACCTTCCACGACGCCGCAATCCACTTCTTGCGCTCGAGCCGATGCAGCGCCGGGTAGAGCGAGCCGGTGTCGACCTGCAGCACCTCGCTCGAGTTGGCGCGGATCGCCTGGGCGACGCCGTAGCCGTGCTGCGGGCCCCACTGGAGCGTCTGCAGGATCAGCAGGTCGAGCGTGCCCTGCAGCAACTCGATGCGGTTCTCGTAACGCGTCGTCTTTGCCATAGGTGTAGACATGCTACACCCATGGGGGTAGGTTGTCTACATGGTCAAGGAAATCAATCCCTAATCCCCAATCCCCAATCCGCCAATCCCCAATCCCAGTAGCTTGCGAATCGGCGAATTCTGAACCGCCGCCTCAGCCAATCAGCGAGCCGGCCGATTCACCGTTTCAGCGATTCGCACGATCCGAAGATTGAGGATTCACGATGAGGGATTAGGGATTCGTGTTTTGCCCGCCGGTATAATTGTCTGTGAGGACCCGTTTGAAGCCGATCTGCGACACGATCCTGGACGCCATCGGTGGGACGCCGATGGTCCGCATCAACTCGATCACCCGCGGCGTCATCGCGGCCGAGGTGCTGGCCAAGCTCGAGACGTTCAATCCCGGGAACTCGATCAAGGACCGCATGGCGGTCCGCATGATCGAGGACGCGGAGAAGCAGGGCCTGCTGAAGCCGGGCGGCACGATCATCGAAGGGACGTCCGGGAATACCGGCATGGGCCTGGCGATCGCCGCGGTCGTGAAGGGCTACAAGTGCGTCTTCACCACGACCGACAAGCAGTCGAAGGAAAAGGTCGATGCGCTGAAGGCGTTCGGCGCCGAGGTGATCGTGTGCCCGACGAACGTCGATCCGGAGGATCCACGCTCGTACTATTCGGTGTCGTCACGGCTGGAAAAGGAAATCCCGAACGCCTGGAAGGCCAACCAGTACGACAACCTGTCGAATGGCGCCGCCCACTACGAGCAGACCGCTCCGGAGATCTGGGAGCAGACGAAAGGGGCCGTGACCCACCTCGTCTGCGGTGTCGGCACCGGCGGCACGATTACCGGCGTCGGAAGGTTTCTCAAAGAACGAAACCCGAAGATCAAGGTCTGGGGCATCGACACCTATGGGTCGGTGTTCAAGAAGTACAAGGAAACCGGGATCTTCGACAAGAACGAGATCTACCCCTACATCACTGAGGGCATCGGCGAGGATTTCCTGCCCAAGAACGTCGATTTTTCCGTGATCGATCACTTCGAGAAGGTGACCGACAAGGACGCGGCCGCGATGACCCGCCGCATCGCGCGCGAAGAGGGCATCTTCGCCGGTAACTCCGCCGGATCCGCAATGGCCGGCCTGCTCCAGCTCAAAGACAACTTCACAAAAGGCGATGTGGTCGTCGTCATTTTTCACGACCACGGATCGCGCTATCTCGGCAAGATGTACAACGACGAGTGGATGCGCGAGAAGGGCTTCCTGGAAAAGTCAGGCATGACCGCCCGCGACCTCGTCGCCTCGGGCGTCTCCGGCGAGCTGCTCGCCATCGAGGGGACCGAGCCGGTCGAGACCGCCGTCAAGCTGATGAGCGCACACGACTTCTCGCAGATCTCGATCACCCGGGACAAGCGGCTCGTCGGCTCGCTGAACGAGGCGCACCTCTATGAGGAGCTGATTGCCGACCCGGCGGCGAAATCGAAGCCGGTCGAGACGATCATGCAGCCGGCCTTCCCGTTCGTCGACGTGTCCACGCCCGTCGAGTTGCTGTCGACGATGATCACGCTGGCGAATCCCGCGGTGCTCGTGCGCGACTTCAAGACCGACAAGACGTTCATCATCACGCGGTCCGACGTGATCCGCGTGCTCTGCTGAGAGGTCTCGATGCGTCTTCTCCGCAGCATCGCCGCCATCGCGATTGGGCTCGCGTTCATCGCCGCGACCAGCGCCGTATGGACCATCCTGGCAAACGCCACGCTGCTGCCAGGGGGGCCTGCGGCGGCCGCCGCGTCCCCGGTGCGGATGGCCGCATATCTCTACATCAACCTTGTGGTGTGCGGCGTCGGCGCGGTCGTCGGCGGCTGGCTCGCGGCGCGCGTCGCCCGCTCGTCGCCCTACGCGCATGCCGCGACGCTGGCGGTGATCGTCGCGGTCATTTCGATTCCGACCGCGACCGGCGCGCCCGCGCCAGCGCACCCGAGCTGGTATCCCTCCGCCTTGGGCCTGATCGCCGTTCTCGGGGTGCTGCTCGGTGGCAAGCTGCGCGCCGCCGCGGCGGCCGCGGATCGCTCCGTGGTAGCGTAGGCGTCCGACCACTTCTCTGGAGATCGAACCGATGAAGAACACCCTCATGATTTCGTGGTTCCTGACCGCGGCGCTGGGTCTTGCGCCGGCAGGCTCCCGTCTGACCGCGGCGGGCCAGGCGGCCGACGCCCGTGTGGACGTGTCCGGCACCTGGTCGTTTCAGGTCGAGTTCTCCGGCGGGACAGGGACGCCGACGATGACATTCAAACAGGACGGGGAGAAGCTGACGGGCCACTACAGCGGTCAGCTTGGCGAAGCGCCGTTGAGCGGAACGATCAAGGGAAACGCGATCGAATTTGCCATCGACGTCGACGTCCAGGGAACGGCGGCCCATATCGTTTATTCGGGAACGGTCGATAAGGACACGATGAAGGGGGCCGTCAAGCTGGGCGATCTCGGCGAGGCGACATTCACGGCGAAGAAGAAGGGGTAAACCCATGTTATCCTTAGAATTGCCGGTTTAATGCCTTCGACCCCAGCGGAATTCACGCTCGAGCTGGTGCCTCGAGCCCGTGTCGACGTCATCGACGTCCGCCGCGAAGTCTTTTCGCGGTACGGCGACGGTCTCTCCCTTTATCCCCGGG
Source organism: Acidobacteriota bacterium (assembly GCA_046731735.1). Classification (GTDB taxonomy): domain Bacteria; phylum Acidobacteriota; class Vicinamibacteria; order Vicinamibacterales; family 2-12-FULL-66-21; genus JALZOC01. The sequence continues at coordinate 24,481 of JBKPLP010000168.1, read as the reverse complement.
CGCTCTGCTGCTCGTTCCACACGACAGCCGGATACCTGGATCAAGGGGTCGCGGCACGGCTCAATCAGCGGCCCGAGGGCGTGATGCCCTACATCGATGTCTTCCGGACGATGTTCCCGGAAGGGGCGGGCTACGAGCACGACAAGATCGAGCGGCGGACCGAACTGACGCCCGCGCAGCGCCCGAGCGAGCCGATGAACGCCGACTCGCATCTGGCGTTCATGGCGGGCGCCCTGCGGACGTGCGTCTCGTATCCGAACCGTCCCGGCGAGCCGATGTCGTTCATCGACCTCGACGGCGTGTACGCCGGCCGTCCACGTACCCGCCGCACGAGCGTGCTCGGATACACGGCGGAGGAAACCGTCGCGCAAACCCGCCTCATCGTCCCCGTCTCCGGCCATAGCGTCGAGTCCATCAATCTGAAGGATCCCCAGCTCGGCGTTTACGGGCAGTGCGCGGCGCTGGTGAGAGCGCACGGCGTGACGAAAGGGCGGATCCGATTGTCGCTCGCGCCCGGGGAGCGTCACGCGGGCCTGACCGTCAACGAGTACGAGACGCTCCTGATGCGCCACGATCTGTCGGAGGTGCTGCGCGACCCGCTGCGGTTCATGGCGGAGAAGGCGGGGCACATGCTCGGCAACCCGCGTGCGATTCCGGCCAAGACGCTCGACTACGCGAAGTACGATCTGGTCCGCGTCTTCAACCGCCTCGTCGACGCGCTGGGCCTGCGCGAGTCGCGGGTCGAGAACGTGTTGTCGAAAGCGATCGCGATGCCGGCCTCACGCTTCCTGCGCATGAAGCGGTCGGTGAGCCTGCTGGTGTCGGATTGCCACCACCCCGGGTACGGATCGATCACGGAAGGCACGTATCAGAGCCCGATCCTGGTGCAGTGGCACGGCGGCAAGCGTCAGGCGCGGCTCCTCGACGTCACCCTCACCCGGTTCATCTGACCGGACCGCGACCCTATCGATATCTCCAAGACTTGAGATCTGCGCCGGCCGGCGCGACCTTCTCGATCTGCGCGGTCATCTTCTCGATTAAATCCGTCGCACTCGGTTCCCAGCAGTGCGGCGCCCGCCGCTGAAACACGACTTCGCCGGTGAACTTCGGCTTGTCCGCCCTGACGAGGAACTCGTTGAGCTTTTCTACGGCGTCGTTCAGATAGTACGAGTCCATGTCGCCGACATAGATGTGAAGCTTGTGCGCGACCTTCGGGCCGAGCGTCGCCCAGTTCGTGCGCAGGATGTTCGTGAGGTCGTACTTCTTCCACCGCTCGGCGACCGCGTGGTCGATGTCGCCGGTTTCCTTGTTCCAGATCCGTTGCGGGTAGCCGTCCGGTCCGACCGGCGAATACGTCGCCTCCCAGATGTCCCACTGCCCGCCCGATCGGCTGTGATCGCCGACCACCAGCTCGAACCAGTTCTCGTCCTTCATCATCGACTCGATGTTGCCGTCGGGACGGCGCTCGTTGGGGCGGTCGATCTTCACCCAGCCCTTGTCGATGAAATACGCGTTGTCGTCCTTATAGATGTCGACGATCTGGTGATACGAGAAATCGACGGCGTCCGGACAGCTCGCGAACGCGCCGCCGTAGAAGTCGGGGTAGAGGATCTGGTGGGCGGCCGCGATCCATCCGCCGGTCGACCCGCCTGAGAGCATGCGTGCCCAGGGCTCCTTGATCGCGCGGAACTTCTCCTCGACCGCGGGCACCAGCTCCTTGATGATGGCGTCGCCGTACGGGCCGTTATTCTCCGAGTTCACGCCGTACGAGTCGTCGTAGTACGGCGAGGGATGCTGCAGGGTCACGTAGATGAACCGCGGCGTGTTCTCCGCCATCCACATGCGTTCGAATTCCCCGCCGCGTTCGAAGCCGCCGGGCGCGTCGAGCGAGAAGTGGCCCTGGATGTAATTCACCGGGTAGCGGACGGCGGGATGCTTGGCGTAGTCCCTGGGCAGCAGAATCGTCGCCCCCAGGTAGATCGGCTGTCCCCACCACTTCGTCAGAATGGCGCTCTGGATCTTGATCCGCTTCACCATGTCGGTGTCCGCGGGCACTTTGATCGGCGGAATCACTCTGTTGGCGACGAGTTGGATCGGCGCGGTGGACTTCGGATCGAACGTGACGCGCACGGGATCGCCGAACAGATTGCCGGGTGATCGCTTCCAGTCCTGTCCTTCCCATTGATCGTTGTGCAGCCAGACGGTCTTCCCGTCGGCGCGGGGGAAGCGCGTGTAGACGTTCACGAACGGCTGCATCCAGTACACGCCCGCCGGCAGGTCGCGAAGACTGCGCACCGGGTGACCGCGGTCCTCCGCCGTGATCGTCACCGCGGCGCCGGGAGGCAGCGCTTCGACGTAACGGGAAAACAGCGGGACACCGGTGGGTGACGCCTGCTCGATCGGCGGTCGCTGATTGACCCGGCTGATGGCCACGTAGACCATTCCGGTAACGGCGTCGCCCCGCGCCTGCCGGTCGAACGAAACCGCGATTCGCGGACCGGCCGTGGATCCCCGCTGCGGGGCGGCGCCGGCGTGGTCCGGGAGGACCGCGGCGAGACTCACGAGTGAAAGTGCGGCGCAAAAGCGTGCGGCCCGGCGCATAATGCTCCGATCCTATCGCATGCGTTCTGCGCCGCGGCTGCGAGCGTTTCCGTTTGTCCTCGCCATCGCCGTGTCGGTGGCGCTGGTCCTCTCAGCGCCGTTCATCGGCTACGTGCGCAGCTGGATCCGGACGCGGTTTCCCGGCCAGTTCGTGCGGATTGTCGGCGGCGCCATCGCCGTCATCGGGGTGGCGCTCGTCGCCACCGCGCTTCTGCGCGTCCGCTCGCACCGTGCGCTCCGCTACGGCGCGCTCGCGCTGTCGATCGCCTGCGCCGCCTGGTATTCACTGCTGACGACGACCGGTGTGCCGGAAGTGGACGTCGTGCAACGGTTCCACTTCATCGAGTACGGCGTCATCACTTTTCTGTTCTACCGCGCATGGCGCCCGCTAGAGGACCCGGCCCTGATCGTGCTGCCGTTCATGGCGGGGCTGATCGTCGGCACGGCTGACGAATGGCTGCAGTGGTTCATCCCCAATCGCGTCGGCGAGATGGCGGATGTGTTTCTCAACGGCGTCGCGATCGGCTGCGGGCTCGTCTTCAGCCTCGGCGCGGCGCCGCCATCATCCTTCTCGTGGCACTGGCATCCCGGATCCGTGCGCCGGGTCGGACACCTGGCGGCGGTATTCGTCGTCGCGTTCGCGATCTTCTTTCACATCGTCCATCTCGGGTACGACATTCGAGACGACGAAATCGGCTCGTTCAAGTCGCGCTATGCGCGAGCGGCGCTCGCGGCGATGGCGACCTCGAAGGCGGAGGAGTGGCGGCGTCGCCCGTTTCCGCTCCTGCTGCAGCGCGTCTCGCGCGAAGACCAGTACATGAGCGAAGGGGTTACGCACGTGCAGAAGCGCAATGAGCTGCTGGCCGCGAACGACCCCGGCGCGGCGTGGAGCGAGAACCGGATTCTGGAGAAGTATTACGCGCCGGTGCTCGACACGCCGTCGTATATTTCGCGTACGGGCCATCGATGGTCGGCCGAGCAGCGCGCGGATGTGCAGTCGCGCGCGCCCACGGCCCGGACCGAGTATGTCAGTGCGGCGAACCCGTACCCCATCTACGCGTGGCCGCGCCTGCCGTTCTGGTTGGTCGCGCTGGCCATCGCAGCGGTCTGTACCCAGATCGATCGGCGGCGCTAGCGCGATCCGCCTTTGCGCCCGCCTTTGCGCATCGGCTCATGGTTCTCGGATTTCCCGTACCCTCCGCCGCCCGGCTTCTCGCCGCCATGATGCACCTTGTTCACGGTCGCCCACGCGCGGCGTTTCGCTTCCGTCTCGGATAGGCCGCGTTCTTCATACCCTTCCTCGATGTGTTCCGCCTGTCGCTTCTGCTTGTCCGTGTAGTGGCGTTTGTCTCCGCGCGGCATGCTGACCTCCTCGATACTCAACCTGTCTCCGCCGAAGCCTGCGGGAAAGCGGAGCAACGGGGATGCCAATGCGCGACTCGGCCGCGCTATCCTGATGGCGTGACGGAAGAAACCGGGATTGTCGGGCTCGCACATGTCATCCAGCTCTCGGTCGCGCCCGTGTTCCTGCTGAGCGGCGTCAGCGCGATGCTCGGGGTGCTTTCGACGCGGCTGGGCCGCATCATCGACCGTGCCCGAATGCTCGAGGCGCGCGCGCTCAACGAAACCGACGCCATCTTGCAGGCCCGGCAGCACGCGGAGATCGAGCTGCTCGCGCGCAGGGCGCGTCTCGTCAGTTACGCGATCACCCTCTGTACCGTCTGTGCGCTGCTCATCTGCGCGGTTGTGATCGCCCTGTTCCTGGGCGCGTTCCTGTCGAGCGATGTGTCGAACATGATCGGCGTGACGTTCATCGCCGCGCTGACGGCGCTGGGCGGGGGGCTGGTCACGTTCCTGCGTGAGATTCTTCTGGCGACGCGGAACCTGCGGATCGGCGTCATCCGTTAGCTCCGGTTCAGCCTGCGACGGCAATCACCACGCACAGTATGATCGGCTGATGATTCGTGAGGCGCGCGCGAGGGTAGGCGGCCGTGACGTGCGGTATCTCGAAGCGGGCGCGGGGTGGCCCGTGCTGTTGATTCACGCCTTCCCGGTCACTGCCGACATGTGGCGGCCGCAGCTCGAGCGCGTTCCCGAGGGTTGGCACTTCCTTGCGCCGGACGTCCGCGGTTTCAGCCGGGACGGCGCCCAGGCCGGCGCGTTCACCATGGACGATGCGGCTGAGGATCTTGGGGCATTCATGGATCATCTGAAGCTCGATCAGGCGGTGATTGGCGGGCTTTCGATGGGCGGATACATTACGCTGGCGCTGAGCCGCCGATCGCCGGAGCGATTCGGCGGGATGATCCTGGCGGACACCAAGGCCGACGCCGACACCGCGGAGGCGCGGGACGGGCGCCGGAAAATGATCGAGCTGGCGCGGAGCAAGGGCGCCGGTGCCGTCGCCGACCAGATGCTGCCCAAGCTGCTCAGCGCGGAGGCGCGCGATCGCCAGCCGGAGCTCGCGTCGTCCATACGTGGGATGGCGGGCTCAATCAGCGTCGAGGGACTTGCCGCCGCGCTCGAAGCGATGATGGGGAGACCGGATTCGACGCCGGGCCTGTCGCGAATCAATTGTCCCGTGTTGATCCTCGTCGGTGCGCACGACGAAGTGACGCCCGAAGCCAGCGCGCGGGCGATGGAAAAACATATCGAGCGCTCCCGCGTCGTCGTCCTGCCGGACGCCGGACATTTGTCGAACCTCGAGTCGCCCGATGCGTTCTCGCAGGCGGTCGCGGATTTCCTCACGTCGAACATGTAAGATCCCGATATGCGTGCTCTCGCCGGTCCTACGGTCCTGTTGATGCTGTGCCTGCTGCCGCCGGGCCATGCCGCGCCTGGCGCGCAGGCGGGCGCGCCACCGGACTCCCTGCACCGTCCGCTCGACCAGATTCTCGACGTCAACGTCCGCGATGGTCTCGTGTATTACCGGGCGCTTCGTTCCGACCGCGGTCGCCTCGACCGGTATCTCGCGTTGCTGAATGTCGCAACGGGCACGTACGACGGATGGTCGCGCGAGCACAAGATGGCGTTCTGGCTGAACGCGTACAACGCGATCGTCCTGCAGACGGTGGTCAATCACTATCCAATTCAAGGCGCGAGCAAGAGCTATCCGGCCAACAGCATCAGGCAGATTCCTGGCGCCTTCGAACAGGCGAAATATCGCGTCGCCGGGAAAAGCGTGACGCTCGACGAGATCGAAAAGACGATCCTGCCGCAATTCAAGGACCCGCGGTTGTACCTCGCGCTCGGGCGCGGCGCGCTCGGCAGCGGACGCCTGCGCAGCGAGGCGTACAGCGGCGACCGACTCGAGAAGCAGCTCGACGACATCCACAAGGAGTTCGTGAACGACGGCTCGATGATCAAGGTCGATCGGGCCGCGGGGCAGATTGCGGTGACGCCGATCATCAGCTGGCACGAGGCGGAATTCGTCCAGGCGTACGACGCCGGCGCGTCCGGTACGTTCGCGCAACGCTCGCCGGTCGAACGCGCGATCATCGCGTTCGTCACGCCGCGCCTGCTGCCGCTCGAGAAGGAGTTCGTGCAGAAGAACGAATTCCGGGTCACCTTCCAGCCGTTCGACTGGCGCCTGAACGATCTCACCGGCGGCCGGCCGCAGTAGGGCGCGCCGCCGCTATCTCGATGGATCTGGGACTCACCGACAAGGTCGCCGTCATCACCGGGTCGAGCCGCGGCCTGGGGCTGGCGAGTGCGCGCGCGCTCGTCGCCGAAGGCTGCCGCGTGTGCATCTGTGCACGCGGATCGGAGCAGCTCGCGGCGGCGGCGGTCGAGGTCGAGGCGTCTGCCAAGCGGCCCAACATGATCATCGCGGTGCAGGCGGATGTGTCGACGGCGGACGGCACGCGTCTGGTCATCGAGCGCACGGTGGAGAGCTTCGGCGGGGTCGACATTCTCGTCAACAACGTCGGCCGTGCCGCGGGCGGCGACATCCTCGGCACGTCGGACGCGGAATGGCAGGCCGCGTTCGACGAAACGCTGTTCCCGGCAGTCCGCGCCTCGCGCCTGGCGGTGCCGCAGATGAAGCAGCGCGGCGGCGGCTCGATTGTCATGATCGCGTCGATCTGGGGACGCGAGTCGGGCGGCCGCATGACCTACAATGCCGTCAAAGCCGCGGAGATCAGCCTCGCGAAGTCGCTCGCGCAGCAGCTGGCGCCGCTGAACATCCGCGTGAACAGCGTCGCGCCGGGGTCGATTCTGTTTCCCGGCGGCTCGTGGCACAAGCGCCAGCAGGCGGATCCGCAAGGGATCGCCGACTTCATCAAACGCGATCTGCCGTTCGGGCGCTTCGGGCGCTCCGACGAAGTCGCATCCGCCGTGGTGTTTCTTTCCTCGTCGCGCGCATCGTGGATCAGCGGCGCCTGCATCCCCGTCGACGGCTGCCAGAGCCGCTCGAATATCTGACGGTCTTTTCACGTATCATCGCCGGATGATTTCGAGCCGTTTTGCGGCCCTGATTCAGTCCACCGCAGACTGGCTGTTCGTCCCCGTCCTCGTCGCCGTGCTGTTCGGGGCAGGTATTTTTCTGACGCTCCGGCTCCGTGTCGTACAGATCAGACGGTTCGGCGAGGCGCTGCGCGCGTTCTTCGGCGGTCGCGTCGCCGGCGCCGCGGGCGTGCTCACGCCCTTTCAGGCGTTCATGACTGCGCTCGGCACGACGATCGGCACGGGGAACATCGCCGGTGTTGCCGCGGGCGTTGTCTCCGGCGGTCCCGGCATGCTGTTCTGGGTCTGGTGCTATGGCTTCTTCGCCACCGCGATCAAGTTCAGCGAAGCGGTGCTCGGTTTGAGCTTCCGGGCCGCGATCGGCCGCGAGGACGTGCGCTCGGGGCCGATGTACTACCTGCGCGACGGGCTGCGTTCGCCGGCGCTCGCGATGACCTACGCCGTCGTCGCCGGCATCGCCGCACTGACGACCACCCCGTTTACCCAAACCAATTCGATTGCTCTCGTCATGAATACTCAGGTCGGCGTGCCGCGATGGATCACCGGCGGCGCAGTTGCCCTGCTCACGTGGCTGGTCATCATCGGCGGGATCAAATCGATCGGCCGCGCATTCGAGAAGCTCGCGCCCGCGAAAATCGGCATCTATCTCGTGGGCAGTCTCATCGTCATCGTGTCGTTCGCGTCGCGTTTACCGGACGTCCTCACGATGGTTTTTCGTGAAGCGTTTACCACGCGATCGGCGATGGGCTTCGGGGTCTTCACCGCCATCCGTTATGGCCTCGCCCGCGGACTCTACGCGAACGAGGCGGGGTACGGCACGTCCGCGGTGGCCTACGGCACGGCGCAGAGCGCGCGGCCGGCCCAGCAAGGGCTCAATGCGGTCATGGAAACCTTCATCGTGTCATTCGGCACCTGCACGTTGACCGCTCTGACCGTCATGCTCTCCGGCGTCGTCGACTGGAGCGTGCCCGCCGCGCAGCGGGCAACGAGTACTGCGGCGGTGGGGCTCGCGTTCAATTCAGTCATGCCGGGTGTGGGTGGCTATCTGGTTGCGTTCTGTGTGTTCCTGTTCGGCTATGGCACGCTGATCGGCTGGGCCTACTACGGCGAGCAGTTCCTCGAGTACTGGCTGGGCCCGCGCGTGGTCACGCCCTATCGGTGGATCTATTGCCTGCTGATTCCGTTCGGCGCGATCGCCAAGGTGGATCTCGTATGGGCCTGGGGTGATCTGATGAACGCGCTGCAAATCTTCCCGAACCTGATCGGCGTCGTCGGCCTGAGCGGGATGGCCGCGAGGGTGGCGCGCAGTCGCAATGCCGATTGACGATTGCCGAGTGCCGATTTTGCGATTGCCGATTGTCGATTGAGATTTGTTGATTGTCGATTGGGATTGCCGGTTGTCGATTGCATTGCCGATTGCCGAATGGGATTGCCGATTGTCGATTGCGACTCCTGATCTCGATTGCCATTCTGATTAATCACATTTTCATTCGGATTCGGCGTTCGGCACTCAGCAGTCGACACTGGCACTCAGCACTCGCCAATCTCAATCTGCAACCGTCAATCTATGAAATCGGCAATCGGCAGTCTGCAATCGTCAATCGATCCCCCCGCACCTTCGCCACTTGATCGCCTCCCCGTGGCCTGCTACGATGGGCCCCGCAATTCCTGTGCGGTCAATAGTTTCCATGCCGAACCAGACCCTGCCCGTCGTTACCGGAGACAAAGATCGGCTGCTGCAGGAGGTGTTGAGCCGGCTGACGTCCTCGCGCGGGCCGCTTGGTCCCGAGGAGGAGCCGATCGTCACGGCGGCGCACCGTCTGCCGGCGATCCCCGCGGCGTTCGCGCCGTATCCGGACGGGACCGACGAACGGCTCGTTTCGGCGCTTCGTACCCGCGGCATCGAGCAGCTCTACACGCACCAGGCGGAGGCGTTCGACCACGTCCTCGCGCGCCGGAACGTCGTGACCATCACGCCCACCGCGTCGGGAAAGACGCTTTGCTACAACGCGCCGGTAATGAACGCGATTCTGCAGGATCCGGCGACACGCGCGTTGTATCTCTTTCCGACGAAGGCGCTCGCGCAGGACCAGCTGGCGGAGCTCCACACGCTGTCGGAAATCGTCGCGCGAGGCACGGAGCTCGAGATCGGGGTCTTCACCTACGACGGCGACACGCCGGCCGACGCGCGGCGCGCGATCCGCGGCAAAGCGCACGTGGTCCTCAGCAACCCCGACATGGTGCACTCCGGGATCCTGCCGCACCATCCGCGCTGGGGGAAACTCTTCGAGAACCTTCGCTTCGTCGTGGTCGACGAGCTGCACGCATACCGTGGCGTGTTCGGCAGTCACCTCGCGAACATCATGCGGCGCCTGCAGCGGATCTGCCGTCACTACGGATCGGATCCGATCTTCATCTGCTCGTCGGCGACGATCGCGAACCCGCGCGAGCTCGCCGAAGGGCTGATCGGGCGTCGGTTCGAGCTGGTGGAGAAGAACGGCGCGCCGCGCGGGGAAAAGTTCTTTCTCTTCGTGAACCCGCCGGTCGTGAACGCGCAGCTGGGCATCCGGCGGTCGTACCTCGCGGAAACCCGCCGGGTCGCGCTCGAGTTCCTCAAGCACAACCTCCAGCTGATCGTGTTCGGCCAGAGCCGCCTCGCGGTCGAGATCCTGACGACGTATCTCAAGGACGCGTTTCATGGTCCCCCCGGCGCCGCCGACGTGATTCGCGGCTATCGCGGCGGCTACCTGCCGAACCGGCGGCGCGAGATCGAGCGTGGCTTGCGCGAGGGACAGGTGCGCGCGGTGGTGTCGACGAACGCGCTCGAGCTCGGGATCGACATCGGCGCGCTCGACGTCGCGGTACTCGCCGGCTACCCGGGTACGATCGCGGCCACGTGGCAGCGCGCCGGGCGGGCCGGCCGCCGGACGACCAGGTCGGCGGCGGTGCTGGTGGCGAGCAGCGCGCCGATCGATCAGTTCATCGTGCGCAACCCGTCGTACTTCTTCGGCGCGTCGCCCGAGCATGCGCTCATCAATCCCGACAACCTGCACATCCTGCTCGATCACGTCAAATGCGCCGCCTTCGAGCTGCCGTTCACGAACGACGAGCAGTTCGGCGCCGACGGACGCGCCGGAGACGTCGACGTGCAGGCGGTGCTGGCGGTGCTGTCGGAAGAAGGCTTCGTGCACCAGGCGGACGGGCAGTGGAACTGGACAAACGAATCGTACCCCGCCGACGCCGTCAGCCTGCGATCCGTGTCGTCGGACAACTTCGTGGTCATCGACACGACGAACGGCGAACGCGTGATCGGCGAGACCGATTTCACCAGCGCGCCGGCGATACTCCACGAAAAGGCGATCTACATCCTGGAGGGGCAGCTGTTCCAGGTCGAGCGCCTGGATTTCGACGGGCGGAAAGCGTACCTCCGTCATGTCGACTGCGACTACTACACGAACGCGATCACCTACACCAAGGTGACGATTCTCGATACCTTCGCATCGGGGTGCGGGATGCGTGATGCGGGATCCGATCGGATCCCGGATCCCGGATCCCGGATCCCGGACGCGGCGAAGTCCCACGGCGAGGTCCATGTCGTGTCGCGCGTCGTCGGCTTCAAGAAGATCAAGTTCTACACCAACGAGAATGTCGGGTCCGGCGAGCTCGATCTGCCGGAGCAGCAGATGCACACGTCGGCGTACTGGCTGACGATTCCGGGCGACGTCATCGCGTCGCTGCCATTTGCCGGCGACGATCGACGCGACGGCGTCATCGGGCTGGCGTTCGCGATGAAGAACATCGCGCAGCTGCTGCTGATGTGCGACGGGCACGACATCGGACTGTCGGTAGACGGCGGGTCGCTCGATCGGACGACGCGGACCGGCGGGATGGGCGGGGTGCCAGACGCCCTGGCGAGCGAACCGAACATCTTTGTCTACGACAACTATCCCGGCGGGATCGGCTTCAGCCGTCCCCTTTATGACATGCACGATCTGCTGCTCGAGCGTACGCGCGAGCTGATCGTCGGATGTCCGTGTGCGTCGGGCTGTCCCTCGTGCGTCGGCCCTGAAGGGAACACGGGACCGCATGCGAAGACGGTGGCATCGCGCATTCTCGATCGCCTGCTCGAGGTCCAGACGGTCTGATGGATCTCTCCTCGCGGCTGCGCGCCATCGTCAAAAGCGGTCCACCGACACCGACGCGCGAGCTCACCTACGAGCCCGATGACGGGTATCGGAATGCGGCGGCGCTGGATCTGGACCGGGTGGCCAGCGCGCTCGGTGGGCGGCGCATCGATACCGAGTTCGGCGAGTGCCTCGTCGTCGATCGGCGGTACGAGTCGGATCGGTGGCACGGCGGTATCCGCATCGGCGATTGCGAGTTGGCAGATGTTGCCGCGCTGGCCGTTCTCGACCCTTCGCTTGCGGCGGTGACCGCGGGCTGGCCAGCCGCCCGTTGCGGTCAGGTGCCGCGGACGATCTTCATCGATCTGGAGACGACGGGACTGAGCGGCGGCGCCGGAATGGTCGCGTTCCTGGTGGGGTGTGGATATTTCGACGTCGGCGCGTTTCAGGTGCGGCAGTTTCTGCTCACCAGCCATTCGAAGGAGCGCGCGCTCCTCGCCGCCTGCGCGGATTTCTTCGAGGACGCGGATCTGATCGTCACCTACAACGGGAAAACGTTCGACGTGCCGGTGATGGAGACGCGCTGGCTGTTTCACCGGATGGAGCCGTCGCTCGAGCGGGTGCCGCATTTCGACATGCTGCATCCGGCACGCCGGCTATGGCGGGACGACGAAAATGGCTGCCGCCTGTCGACGCTCGAGCGTGCGCTCTTCGACGTGCGCCGGATCGGCGACGTTCCCGGACTGGAGATCCCGTCGCGCTTCTTTCGGTTCGTGCGTTCCGGCGATCCCTGTCCCCTCGAACCCGTGCTCGAGCACAACCGGATCGATCTCGTCTCGCTGGCGGCGCTGACCGCGCATGCGTCGCGGCTCGTGCACGAGGGCACGCCGCGCTGCCGCGACGCGGCGGAAGCGCTCGCCCTGGGGAAGATTTACGAACGAGCCGGATGTGCCGATCGTGCGGCCGGGTGCTTCGAGCACGCAGCGGCTGACCCCGGAGCACACATCGACGTCAGGGCGGAAGCGCTGTATCTCAAGGCGCGGCGGCTTCGGCGCGATCGGCGGTTCGCGGAGGCCGCGGCGGTGTGGCGGACGATTCTCGACTTGCGGCAGCCGCGTTTTGGCCGGCGCAGCGAGCTGCTGGGGCCGCTCCGCCAGGTTGCCGCCGAGGCGCTTGCGGTCCATCACGAACATCGCGAGCGCGACTACGCAGGTGCCAGGGAGCTCGCGCTGATGCTTCTCGAAGAATCGGCCCAGGCCAATCTCCGCCCCAAAGCGGACGCGACCCGGCATCGGCTGGCGCGGTTGGAACGCAAGATCTCGACTCGGGCGGTGCCGCTTCTCGACCAGCTCTGCCGCTGAAAAACGAAAGCCACCGGCGACCAGCCGGTGGCTTCGGGTCGAGTCGCGGACGAGGCGCTATTTCGCGGCGCCGGCGGTCTGCTTCTTCGTCCGCGCGGTCTTCGCGGCCTGTTTGCGGCTCTCCGACGTCTGCACGCCAAACCGCTTCGTGAAGCGCTCGACACGGCCTTCGGTGTCAACGAGCTTCTGACGGCCCGTGAAGAACGGATGGCAGTTGTTGCAGATTTCGAGGTGCAGTTCGGGCTTCGTCGAACGTGTCTTCCACGTGGCGCCGCACGCGCACCGCGCCTCGATGTCGAAATACTTGGGGTGAATCCCTTCCTTCACAGCAGCTCCTTGGGGCTTTGGGCAAAACGATAGTATACCACGGTCGTAAGTGCTTGTCACTGATGGGCTTACGCTTCGCTCCCATTCTCCGTGGCCCCGAGTCATTTATTCACTCGATGTAATCGACCGTCCGGTCCCACCGGTGACGCTTGAGCTCGGACATCAGCGAATCGGGCAGGCGCTTGCCGTCGCTGACCGCGATGTTCCGCTCCACGTGTTCCAGCTTCCGCATCCCGGGAATGACCGTGCTCACGTCCGGGCTCTGCAGGATGTGCCGCAGCGCCAGCTCCGGCATGGTCATCCCAGCGGGCACGACCGGCTTTAGGCGTTCGATACGCTCGAGAGTAGGGACGAGATTCTCCCCTCGGAAATAGATGTTCCGGAAATCGCCCGCCGGCCAGGTGGAGCGCGCCGTCAACGTCCCCGTCAGGCTTCCTTCGTCGAACGGCACCCGGGCGATGACCGCGATGTTGTTCTCGCGGCAGTACGGGAACAGTTCGTCCTCCGGATTCGAGTCGAGCAGGTTGTAGACGACCTGTACTGCGTCGATCAATCCCGTCGCGAGCGCGCGGAGAACGTTGGTCGGCTGCCAGCGATTGATGCTGATCCCGATAGCGCGGACGAGCCCCTCCTCCTTCAGCCTGGACGCCGCCTTTTGCCAGCGGTCGTCTTCCGTCCAGGTGTCGCTCCACACGTGGAATTGCTGCAGATCGAGCGTCGAGACGCCGATGTTCGAGAGGCTCTTCTCCGTGTATTCACGGATGTAGTCGGGCGGATACACTTCGTCGAGCGTGTACTCCGGCCGCGCTGGCCATCTGCGGTTCTTGGGAGGAATCTTGGTCGCGCTGTAGAGGCGCGCATCCGGGTGACGCTTGAGAAGGCGGCCGAGCAACTCCTCGCTGTGTCCGTCACCGTAGGCCCACGCGGTGTCGAAGAAGTTACAGCCCAGCGTGACGGCGCGATCGAGCGACGCGATGGATTCGTCGTCATCGCTCCCGGTCCACCCCGCCATCCCCCACATGCCGTAGCCGACTTCCGACACACTCCAACCCGTTCGCCCGAACGTTCGATACTGCATCAGGGGATCATACCGGGATCCGCCCGCCTACGCCGGCGTGAGTGTGAGCGCCGGCTACGGCGAGGCCGCGCCGTAGCCGCTTTGCGGCGCAGGCGGGGGACCCGGGATGCGGGATCCGGGATGCGGGATCCGGGATCCGCCCGCCTACGCCGGCGTGAGTGCGAGCGCCGGCTACCGCGAGCCTCGCCGAAGCCGCTTCGCGGCGTAGGCGCGGATAGAATTCCCGAATGCGACTCCTCATTTCCTCCGCTGCCTTGCTGGCGGTCGCTGCTGCCTCTGTTCCCGCGCAGGCGCCCACCGAAGCGCTCGACTACCCGACGATCGCGCGGATTCGGGACGAAGGCCTGAACCGCTCTCAGGTGATGGATCACATCAGCTGGCTGAGCGACGTGTATGGCCCGCGGCTGACCGGCGGCCCGGCGATTCTCCAAGCGAGCGACTGGGCCATGCGGAAGTTCAAAGAATGGGGGCTCGTGAACGTGCATCGCGAGACCTGGCCGTTCGGCAAAGGGTGGTCGCTCGTGCGGTTCAGTGCGCAGATGGTCGAGCCGCAGGTTCAGCCGCTCATCGGATTCCCCGCCTCCTGGACGCCGGGCACGAACGGGACCGTCACGGCTGACGTCGTGCGCGTTCAGATCGACAGCGATGCGGATTTCGACAAATACCGCGGCAGGCTCGCGGGGAAGATCGTGCTTTCGCAGATGGAGCGTGCAGTGCCGATGCTCGACGGCCTGATCGTGCATCGCATGGGGGAAAAGGATCTTGCCGAGGCAGCGACGACGCCGGTTCCCCCGCCTGGCGGCCGCGGCCGCCGGAGCGGTGGACCCGGCAGCACGGATCCCGACGACGAGGAGAGAGGGCGCGGCCGCGGCGCGCAGACGTTCGCCGCGCGCGTCAGGCAGTTCTTCAAGGCCGAGGGTGCAATCGCGATTTTCAATCGCGGCAGCGACACCGTCTACGCGTCGATCGGCAGCGACCTGTCGCCGCAGCAGCAGCACACCGACGGCGGGACCGTGTTTCCTACCGGCAACGGCTCGCGCGGAACCGACGCGGGCACGGGGCTGCCGACGATCACGCTCGCCGTCGAGCACTACAACCGCATGGTGCGCGTGCTCGCGAAAGGGATTCCCGTCAAGGTGGAGCTGAACGTCGAGACGAAGTTCCATGACGAGGCGACACCCAACGGATTCAACACGATCGCCGAGCTTCCCGGAACGGATGCCAGGCTGAAGGACGAAGTCGTCATCCTCGGCGCCCATTTCGACTCCGTGGCGGCCGCGACGGGTGCGACGGATAACGCGGCTGGATCGGCCGCGATGATGGAGGCGATGCGCATTCTCAAGGTCATCGGCGCCAAGCCGAGGCGCACGATCCGCATCGCGTTGTGGGGCGGAGAAGAGCAGGGGCTTCTCGGATCGCGCGCGTATGTTCGCGAACATTTCGCGGACGCGGCGACGATGGCGCTCAAGCCGGATCATGCCAAGCTCGCGGCGTACTTCAATTCCGACAATGGCACCGGACGCGTGCGGGGGGTCTGGCTGCAGGGAAATCTCGCCGTCAGGCCGATCTTCGAACAGTGGACGAAGCCACTTGCGGATCTCGGCGTCATTGCCGTGGGCCCGCGATCGGTGTCTTCCACGGATCACGTGTCGTTCGATGAGGTCGGCCTGCCCGGATTCCAGTTCATGGTGGATCGACTGGAATACAACTCGCGGACGCACCACTCGAACATGGACTTCTACGATCGCGTCCAGCGCGACGACATGATTCAGCAGGCGACGGTCATCGCGGTGTTCGCCTACAACGCGGCGATGCGGGACGAGAAGCTGCCGAGGAAGGCGCTGCCAGAGATCAGGAGGTAGGAGATAGGAGGTAGGACGTAGGAGACGAAGGTAGAAGGTAGAAGGTAGAAGGTAGAAGGTAGAAGGTAGCGCGGCAGTATACAAGAGCTGGCGATGGAACGCGCCTTGAATAGCAGAGTCTTGGTGACACTGCGTGCAACGCGATGGCTGATCGCGATCGTCGGCGGAACCCTGGTGCTCCTGGCCATCGTTGCAGGCGCGGGATCTCGTACCGACAAGCTTCGGCAGCTCCTCACCTCGACGCTGGCCGACCGCCTGGACAGCGAAGTGGAGCTTCAATCGTTCAGCGTCGACACGTTTCCTACCGTACACATCACCGGCACAGGCCTGACGATCCGTCATAAAGGAAGACGCGACGTTCCGCCGCTGGTCGCCGTCGACGCGTTCGTGATGGACGGCGGCCTCATCGGGCTGTTCAGCCGGCCGCGCCACTTTCGCACGGTTTCTCTCAAGGGGCTGAAGGTCAACATTCCACCCGGCGGTCTCGGCCGCGGTCCGAAGACCAGCGATTCCACCCCTTCGGACGATGGCAGCCCGGCCGCGATCGTGGTGGACGTCCTCGAAGCGGAGGACGCCGCCCTGACGCTCATCCCGAAACGCCAGGGCAAGGAGCCGAAGGTGTTTGCCGTCCATCGGCTCAGGATGAAGCCGCTGGGACGGGCGCAGACCATGACGTTCGACGCGTCGATTACCAACCCGATCCCGAAAGGGCTGGTGAAAGCGAGCGGCACGTTCGGTCCGTGGAGCCGTGAGGACCCGGGCCGGACTCCGCTGACCGGGCGCTACACGTTCGATGACGCTGATCTCACGCCCATCAAGGGGATCGCGGGCACGTTGAGCTCGAAGGGAACCTTCGAGGGACAGCTCGATCGCATCGGCGTACAGGGCGAAACGGACACGCCGGATTTCCGTCTCGACGTGAGCGGCACGCGCGTGCCGCTTCACACCAGGTTCGAGGCGGTCGTCGACGGCACCGATGGCGACACGTATCTGAATGCGGTTTCCGCGTCGTTCCTCAAGACCGCGCTGACCGCGCGCGGCGCGGTCGTGGGTGCTGAAGGCGTGAAGGGACGCACGGTCAAGGTCCATGTGAAGATCGACGACGGACGCATCGAAGACGTGCTGCGGCTGGCGGTCAAGGGAAATGCGCCCGCGATGACCGGCGCGCTCGCCCTGCACGCCGATCTCGATCTGCCGGCGGGTCCAGCCGACGTCATGGATCGCATGCATCTCCGAGGGCAGTTCAATATCGCCGGCGTGAAATTCACGAGCCCGGAGGTGCAGGCGCGCATCTCCGACATGAGCGAGCGTGCGCGCGGGCTCGATCCTGCCGAGCATTCGGAGAACGTCTCGTCGACCCTTCACGGTGACTTCACGCTCGCGCGCGACACGATTACCCTGCGCGACACGGCGTTCGCCATCCCCGGGGCGCAGGTCCAGGTCGCAGGGACCTACGGGCTGGCCAACGAGACGCTCGAGTTCGATGGCAACGTCCGCATGCGCGCCAGCGTGTCGGAAGCGGCGGGCGGCATGAAGGGTGTGCTGTTGAAGGCCATCGATCCACTGTTCCGAAAGGACGGCGCCGGCGCCGTGGTCCCCATCAGAATCCGCGGCAGCAGGACGGAGCCGAAGTTCGGGCTCGACTTCGGCCGCGTCTTCCACGGCGAACCCTCGAAGCACTGATCCTGTAGGATCGGTGCATGACCCTTTCGCGTGCCCGCAAGCTCGTTCTCGCCGCGCTCGTCAGCTTCTCCACGACCGCGCATTTTGCCGTTGCGCAGCAGGCGCAGGCGCAGGGGCGCGAGACATCCGCCGAATCGGTCGCCGCGTACGCGCTGTCGCAGCCGATGCCCTTCGACCCAGAGGCGGTCGTCGGGACCCTCCCGAACGGATTGCGCTACTACGTCCGCCCCAACGCGAAACCGGCGCATCGTGCGGAGCTTCGTCTCGTGGTCAAGGCGGGGTCCGTTGTGGAGGACGACGACCAGCGCGGGCTGGCGCATTTCGTCGAGCACATGGAGTTCGAGGGGACGCGGCATTTCCCCGGCCAAAGTATCCCTGACCTGCTCTCGTCTCTGGGGCTCGGGATCGGGCCCGATGCGAACGCGGCCACCAGTTACGACGACACGCAGTACACCCTGCGCGTGCCGACCGACGTTCCAGGGGTGCTCGATCGTGCGCTTCTGATTCTCGAGGACTGGGCGCAGGGCGCCACGTTCGATCAGGCTGCCATCGAGCGCGAGCGCGGCATCGTCCTCTCCGAATGGCGGATGAACCTGGGGGCGGGCGAGCGGACGCAGGAGAAGATCCGCCGGGTGCAGCTCAACGGGTCTCGTTATGCAGAGCGGCGTCCGATCGGCGATCCGTCGGTCATCGAGCGCGCGCAGCGCGACACGTTGGTCCGTTTCTACCGCGATTGGTATCGCCCGGATCTGATGGCGGTAATCGTCGTGGGCGACGTCGACCGCGAGGCGGCGGTCAGGCTGATTCGCGATCACTTCTCGTCGCTGACGTCGCCGACGCCGGCGAGGCCGCGGCCGGTGTTCGACGTGCCGGAACACCCCGGGATGCGCTACGCGCTCGTCACCGACAAGGAAACCACGGCGACGGTGGTCGAGCTCTCGGACTTGCGGCCGGCGCGCAACCAGGCGACCGTCGGCGGCTACCGCGATCTCATTCGCGATCAGCTATTCGCCGCGATGTTCGACGCTCGCCTCGACGAGCTGGCGCAGAGCGCGAATGCGCCATTTCTGCGCGCGGCGGCGAATCGCGGGCTGTTCCCGGCGCCCAGGACGAAGGATGAGGCGGCGCTCCAAGCGCTCGTAGCGAACGGCGGCGCGCCGCGCGGGCTTGACGCGCTGGTGACCGAGCTGCAGCGGGTCGCGCGGTTCGGGTTCACCGCAACCGAGCTCGCCCGCGCCAAGCAGGCGATGATGCTCGACTACGAACGCGTCGTCACCGAGAGCCCCGATCGCGAGTCGTCCAGCCGCGCCGACGAGTACACGCGGAATTTCCTTCAGGGAGAGGCGCTTCCGACGATCTGGCAGGAGCTCGCGTTCCACCGGCGGTTCCTTCCGGAAATCACCCTCGCGGAGATCAACGCGCTCACGGCCGACTGGTTTCCGGAAAGCAACCGTCTGGTCATCGTCTCCGCTCCCGAGGCCGAAGGCGTGGCGCTTCCGACCGAATCACAGCTGGCCGACGTCGTGAAGACCGCGGCGGCCAGGCGTCTTCAGCCGTACGTGGATGCCGCCGCCGGCCAGGCGCTGCTCGCGTCCCCGCCGCCGCGCGGAACGATTGTCAAGACGACCAGTCCCGCGAACACGGGCGTGACGCAGTGGTCGCTCTCGAATGGGGCGACGGTCGTGCTCAAGCCGACGACGCTCAAGGAAGACCAGATTCTGTTCCGTGCGGAGGCGCCGGGCGGGACATCGCTCGCGAGCGACGCCGACTTCATTCCGGCGCGCGTCGCGGATGCTGTCGTCCCGGCGGGAGGCGTCGGCTCGCTCAGCAGCGTGATGCTCGACAGACTGCTGTCGGGGAAAGCGCTTGCGGTGGTGCCATACGTCGACGAGCTCGAAGAGGGCATGGCCGGCGGGAGCACGCCGCAGGATCTCGAAACGATGTTTCAACTGCTCTACCTGCGCTTCACGCAGCCGCGGGCCGATGCGGCGGCGTTCGCCGCCACCACGGCGCAGGCGCGAGCGTTCGTCGCAAACCAGACCGCCAGCCCGGACGTGGTGTTTGCCCGGACCATCAACGCTGCGCTCAGCGGCGATCATCCCCGCCGGCAGCCCGAGACGGCGACGACGGTGGACCGGTGGAACCTCGAGAAATCCCTGGCGTTCTACAAGGCCCGCTTCGCCGACGCCAGCAATTTCACCTTCGTGTTCGTGGGCAGCTTCACCCTGGACGCGATCAGGCCGCTCGTCGAGACCTACATCGCGAGCCTGCCGGCGACACACGCGCACGAGAACCGGAGAGACCTCGGTATCCTGCCGCCGGCGACGGTCATCGACAAAACGATCGAGAAGGGCATCGCGCCGAGAAGCTCCGTTGCGATCGTCTTTCATGGCCCGTTCGCCTACGATCCCGCGCACCTGCTCGCGCTCCGCACCATGACGATGCTGCTCGAGTCGCGTCTGTTCGACACGATCCGCCAGGAGCTCGGCGGCACCTACAGCATCACGGCCGCGCCTGACGCCATCCGATTTCCGCGTCCCGAATACCGCGTGCGGATCGAATGGACGTGCGATCCCACGCGCGTCGACGCGCTGGTGCAGCGGGTGTTCCAGGAGATCGATTTCGTGAAATCGACGCGCATCGGGACGGCCCAGATGGGCCGCGTTCGCGAAACGCTGCGGCGTGAGTACGAGGCGAACAGCCAAGACAACCGCTACCTCCTCAACCAGATTTCACAGGCCTACGAGGACGGCGACGGATCCGATCTGCCGGCGGTGCTGAACGTGCCGGAACAAATCCAGGGGTTGAGCGGCGACGCGGTGCAGCAGGCGGCGCAGACCTATCTCGACATGACGCGATACGTAAAGGTGGTGCTCATGCCGGAAAAGAAAATCCCCAATCCGTAAATCTTCGCGGCTCGCGATTCGCGGCTCGCGATTCGCGGATTCAGGGATTCGCGGATTTAGCGACACGGATTCAGCGATTCCTGGATTCGAGGATGAGGGATTCGCGATTAGGGATTAGGGATTCAGCTTGTCAGATCCTCCAGAAGCTTTCGAGCCCCAGGCAGGTGAGCCAGCCGCTGACCGCGAGGAGCAGGAGTGACGCCGTCGCGGCGCCCGCTGCGATGCGATACCACACCCCGTGCTCGGGGCCGCGTGCCAGCGCATAGGCGGCGGCGATCGCGGCGAGCGGCTGCGCCGCCAGGCTCGCGCGCATTTCGATGGCGGTCACGATTCCCAACAGCCAGAAGCCCACGACCACGGCTGCCCACCCGGCCAACGCCAGCGTCAGCGGATCGCGCGCACGGCTCCGGAAAAGGAGGAACCCGGCGGCGACCGCGGCAATCAGCACGCCGGCGCCGAACTCCGCTCCGATCGTCGCTGCGAAGCGCTGCGCCTTCATGCTCGGGGGCGCTACCATCGACCTGGTCTGCGCGGCGTCTTCGTGGTGCAGGATGCGCTCTGCGGTCCGTTTGTAGACGGGCATGAAGTGCGCATAGTAGAGCGCAATCGAGGTGGTCGACGCGATCGCCAGCGCAAGAACGATCGAGATGGCGACGCGGCGCGGCGCTCCCGCGCCGCCCGCAAAGACTGCCGCCGCGCACGCGAAGAGCAGCGGGATCCCGACCGAGAACGTGCTGAAGTGCGACAGGAATCCACTACACACGAGGACGGTCCCTGCCGCGAGGCACCATCGCTTCGCCGGCCACAAGTGCGTGCACAGGAGGGCCGCGATCCCGGCACCGAAAACCGATTGACCGAACGAGTTGGTCAGATTTGACGTGCAGATCGTATAGAAACCGACCGGCAGGAGCAGCATCACGCCGGTCGCCAGAAACGCCGCGAGCCGATTGCGCCAGTTCAGGAAGACGGTTCCGTACAGCGCGAGCGCGAGCAGCGCCTCCGCCGCCAGTGCGATGGTGCGAAGGAGCCACATATGTTCCATCTCGCCCCGAAACGTCTGCCACAGCGGGCCAGCGACGACGTACAACCCGGGTGGATAGGGGAACTCGTAGAACGGACGAGGCGTGATGGATGTGAAAAAGTACTCGCCGCCCTGCACGACGTTCGCGCGATGCACGTGGAAGATCGAGTCGCCGACCGGCGCCATCGGATGGAAGAACAGTGCGAGCTTGCAGCCGGTCAGCAGGATCGCGATGCACACCGCCGCACGGAAGCCCCAACGCTCGCCTCCGTCTCGCGTGGCCGCCGTCAGCAGCACGGCAGCGACGGCGGACGCGACGCCGATCAGCCGCACGCGGTCCGGATAGGAACCGAGCGCTGCGCCGTCGTACGCCAGCAGAAATCCGAACCACGCGGCGGTTCCTGCGCCGGCCACGAGCGCGAGTGGTCGCGCGCCCAGCATCAACGTCGCGACGATGCCGATCGCGAGGCCGGCGATCGCGGCCTCGCGCAGTGAGGCCGCAGGAATGTGCAGGCGGCCGGTGACGGGCGCCAGCGCGATGCCGTCGACGCGCATGCCGAGCGAGCGCACATCGCTCCCGCCCGGTACCAGCGAATCCGAAACCGTAGCATTGATCACCGCGCGCGTGCTGCCGGATGCCGGCAGCGCGACGTCCACCTGCTGCGAGGCCGCGGTGAGACGCCGCGGCGGCAGCGCGATCCCGTCGACCGCGATGGTCAGATCGATCGGACGGCTCGTGACGGCCGGCTGCACCCAGAGAGACAGCGTCAGCGGGCTGCGGCGATCGAGCCGGGGCAGCCTGATGCGTCCTGCACTCGACATCCAGTTGAATGGGCGCCCGCCATCGACCTCCGCCGGATAGAAACCGCTGAAGTCGATCCAGCCGTGCGTCCGGCCCGGAGGGCCGAATTCGAGCGGCGCACGCGCGATGCCGTTACTGGTTGGGTTGATCGGAAGAATGAGAAAGGCGAGGAGGATGAGCGCAGGAACACCCGCGACGGCCGCCAAGGCCGCCACGCGGCGCGGCGGAATCGTCATCAGCGATGAGATTGTACATCCGCCGCGCGCGCCGGCTCAGTGGCGGAGGACGCTCCGCGCGGTATTCGACTCGCGCCAGTCGGAGGCAATTACGGACCAGAGGACCTGGTCGTGATATTCCCCGTCGCGCAAGAACGACCGTCTGAGGAGTCCCTCACGCGTCGCGCCGAGCTTCTGCAGCGCGCCGTTACCGCGTCCGTTCGCCACACACGCCCGCGCCTCGAGGCGAATTGCGCCGATCGTGTCGAACGTGAACGCCAGCACCGCACGGGCGCCTTCGATGAACACGCCGCTGCCCCAGAATTCCGATCCGATCGCGAATCCCCATTCGGCGATGTCGAACGACCCGTTCAACTGCCGCACCTGAAACAGGCCGACGGCATGTTCGCAGCCGTCAGGGACGACGCCGAAGCAGACGTAGGTGCCTGCAGCGCGCTCGCGGTGCGTCCACTCGATGAACCGCTCGAATCCATCGACGGTCGTCGGCGGAGGAGAAATGAACCGGCTCACTTCCCTGGCGTGCAGGAACGCGAGCAGCGACGGCGCATCGGACAGCCGCAGCTCGCGCAACGTGACGCGACTCGCATGCAGCACGGGAAGAGCCGTCCGCCAGTCGCTCGTAATGGCCGGCGACGTTACCCTGGTGGTCGTGGCCGGCAGGGCCTGTGTCGTGATCACAGCGCACCTCCGACTGCGAACCCGAGCGCGGCCACCTTCCCATTCGAAGTTCCCCAAACGACGTCGCCATCTTCGGCCGTGCCCCAGACGACGTTGCCCTCGTCGCCGTCGTTCGTACCCCACACCACGTTGAAACCGTTGAAATATCCCACGAGGTTGGTGCCCCAGACGACGTTGGCGTCCCAATCTTCGGCGGCGGTGCCCCACACGACGTTGTTCGCCCACGTCGCGTTGCCCGACCACGTGAGATCGAGGGTGATTGGTACTGTTGTCCCCCAGACCACATTGCCTTCGTCGTCGGCACCAGTACCCCAGACGACGTTGCCGTCTTCATCGGCGGTGCCCCAGACCACGTTGCCGTCTTCGCCGGTGCCCCACACGACGTTCAACGCCCAGCCGTATTGGTTCAGCTCGACGACACTCGTGCCCGTGAGAATTCGCGTCCCCCAGATGATGTTTTGCGACCACGGCATGTCGGTCGTGCCGTAGTAGCTGGAGTACGGATACCCCGTGAGCGTCATCCAGTACTCGGCGGGTGTCTTGGTCGTATCGCTGTAGTAGGCGAAGTAGATGAGGCCGAGGCCGTTCGCCATCCCCGTGCCCTGCTGCAGCGGGCCGTATGAGACGCCGTATGCGTCATGAAGGGGTGTCGCGGTGAACTGCAGCATCGCTTTGACGGCATTGCTGGTAAGCGGCGGCGGCGCCACGAATGCGGTGCGCTGGGAACGTTTCAAAGTGTTCTGGTAGTCCTGCCAGCGCTTCTGTGCGCCCGTTCGAGCTGTAAGGCGCCACACGATCGTCGCTGCGATCGACCGTGCTGTTCGTGTTTGCCGCACCCACAGTGATTGCCGACGGCGCGTTGCCGGGGGACGCGATGCCCGCATAACCGGAGAGCCCCGTCTTGGGATTCGTTCCGTAATTCCCCGCGGCGACCACGACCACGAGGCCGGACCGCACGGCGTTTTCCACCGCGATGACGAGCGGGTCGGTCTTCGCCGATTCGTAAATCGGGTGACCGAGCGAAAGGTTTACCACTTTGATCCCGAACGCTGACTTGTTGGCGGCGACGAATTCGAGCGCATTGATCACGTCACTCGTCCGGCCAGTGCCTTTCTTGTCCAGGACCTTCAGCGCCACGAACTTCACACCGGGCGCGACGCCTGCGTACTTACCGGACGACGACGAACCGTTCGAACCGATCAATCCGGCGACGTGCGTGCCGTGCCCGTAGTCGTCGAACGGCGCCGTCGGGATTCCGGGAGCGCCATTGATGAAGTTGTACATCCCGACAATGCGCGTGTCGAAATCAGCGCTCGGCGCGATGCCCGAATCGATCAC
>JBKPLP010000167.1:0-3598 GCA_046731735.1 Acidobacteriota bacterium | reverse complement strand
CGAGCAGCTTCGCCGCCGCATCGGGATGGCGGCTGAATTCCGCGTCCTCTTCCCGGAACAGTCGTTCGAGAATCGCAGCCTCGGACGTGTCCGGCGACCGACCGACAAGCGCGCGGAAAGCCAAACGGTTCCGCGCCGCCCCGTCGGCGGGAAATCGCTGCCACGCGTGCTCGGCCAGGACGCGCGCCGCTTCCACGAATTGCGGATCGTTCAGCAGCACCAGCGATTGCAGCGGCGTGGTCGTGACGTCGCGCTTAGCCGTGCAGACTTCGCGCGACATCGCGCCGAAGGTGACCATCGATGGGGGCGGTGATGTGCGCCGCCAGAACGTATACAGGCTGCGCCGGTAAAGATCACCGCCCGAGTCCTGCTGGTAGGTTTTGCCGGTGCCCGACTGTTCCCAGAGCCCGGCCGGCTGATACGGCTTCACGCTTCGGCCGCCGATGGTCGCGTTGAGGAGTCCGCTCGCCGCCAGCGCGCTGTCGCGGATTGATTCGGCGGCGAGCCGCCGCTTCGGCCCGCGCGCGAGCAGCTGATTGTCCGGATCTCGCGCCACCAGCGCCGGCGCCGCCGACGATGACTGACGGAACGTCTGCGACGTGACGATCAGGCGATGGAGCGCCTTCACATCCCATCCCTCAGCCATGAAGCGCGCGGCCAGGTAGTCGAGCAGCTCCGGGTGCGTCGGCAGGCGTCCCTGGCTGCCGAAGTCTTCCTGCGTCGCGACGATGCCTTGCCCGAAGTGCATCCGCCAGATGCGATTGACCACGACCCGCGACGCGAGCGGGTTCTTCGGGTCGGTCAGCCAGCGCGCAAGCCCGAGGCGGTTGCGGGGTTGATCCGACGGGAACGGCGGCAGGCTCGCCGGGGTGTTGGGGGGCACGACTTCCCGTGGCGCGTCGTAGGCGCCGCGCTGGAGTCGATGCGCCGGCCGCGGCGTCCGCATCTCCTCCATCACCATGATTTCCGGCACGCGGGCGATCAGCGCGTTTTCCTCGACGCGCCGCTGCTTCAGCTCAGCGCGCGCGGCGACGGACGGCTGATGCCGCCGTGCCAGAAAGTGATCGAACGCGGCGCTGGCCGGCGCGCGTGTCCCAGAAAGTTCGGCGACTTCGGCGGCGGTCAAGTCGATGTCGAAGATCTGCAGGTCGCCGACCAGTCCGTTCTTGAAGCCGCTGTCCCGGAAGCGCGCGCCGATTGTCAGCCGCGGCTGCTCGCTGACGTTGTCCCCCGCGGCACGGTCGTAGGTGATGTCCTTGTAGAGATGATCGCGGACGACCTCGGTCTCGATGGCGCTGCCGTTCACGTACAGCCTGATGCCTGAGGCGCGGCTCGAACCGTCATAGGTGATCGCCACGCTCGACCACACCCCGAGCGGCAGCGGTTGTCGCGAGCGGACCGCGACCGCATTCCCCGGCCAGAAATGAATCAGGCCGAAGGTCACGCGGCCATGGTCGAGGGTCAGCTCGAATCCGCGGCTGCCGGCGTCCGTCCATGCCCGTGACTGGTGGACCACGACGGCGCGGTCCTGCGGCTCGGTGCGCTGCAGGCGCAGCGCCAGGGAGAACGAATCGGTGCGGCCGAGAATCGGAGCGCCGGGATGCACCACCGAGTTGTCGCCGCTGAAGCGCAGGGCGTTCGCGTCAGTCAGTACCGGCGCGTCTTTCAATTCCGCGGGCGTTCCCGTTGCCGAGTCCGGCGTCTTGTCCCCATCAACCGTGTCGAAAGCCAGGTGGACGATCGGGTTCGGGAGCGTCACCGCCTGCGGCTTCGGCTCGGCGTCGAACGCCGCCCTCGCGGACCGTCGCATCCGTTCCAAGCCGGCCTCGATGGCGCGCATCTCCGCAACCAGGCGCCGGTGTTCCTCTTCTCGTGGCGGTGTCCACAGCAGCAGCGACGGGCTTGGCGTCGCATTCGTGAAATGCGAGTAGAGGCCGGATTCGTCGATGTTGTTGAAGAAGGCGAAGAGCGAGTAGTAGTCGCGCTGGGTGATCGGGTCGAAGCGGTGGTCGTGGCAGCGGGCACATTCGATCGTCAGCCCGAGCATCGACGTCCCGAACGTGTTTACCCGATCGACGACGTACTCAGTGCGGAATTCTTCCTCGATGCTGCCGCCCTCGTTGGTCTGACGGTGCAGGCGGTTGAACGCGGTGGCGATTCGCTGCTCGCGGCTGGCGTTGGGCAGCAGGTCGCCGGCCAGCTGCCAGGTCAGGAACTGATCGTACGGGAGATTGCGATTGAACGCGGAGATCACCCAGTCGCGATACGGCGACATGTCTCTCTCGACATCTGCCTGGTAGCCGTACGTGTCCGCATACCGCGCCAGGTCCAGCCAGTCCGTCGCCATGCGCTCGCCGTAGGCAGGCGACGCGAGGTAGCGATCCACCAGCGCGTCGTAGGCGGCTTCCGACGGATCGGCGGCGAACGCCTCGATGTCCTCGAGGCTCGGCGGCAGTCCGGTCAGATCGAAGGCGAGTCGCCGCACCAGCGCCTCGGGTGAAGCGCGGGGCGAGGGGGACAGTCCTTCCTGTTCGAGCCGCGCTCGCACGAACGCGTCAATGGGATTGGAGGGAGCGGACGTGCCCGCACGCAGCGGAACCGTCATCGCCGCAACCGGCGCCAGCGACCAGTGCGGCCTGTACTCGGCGCCCTCCGCCACCCATCGCGTCAGCAGCGCCTTCTCATCGTCGGTGAGCGACAGCTTCGACTCCGGCGGCGGCATCATGTCGTCGGTGTCGCCGGTCGTAATCCGGCGCACCAGCTCGCTCTTCGACGGATCGCCCGGCTTCACAACCGCCCAGCCCCTGTCCAGCTTCTTGAAGGCGCCCTCGCGCAGGTCGAGACGCAGCTTCGCCTTTCGCCTGGACGCGTCGGGTCCATGGCAGCGGAAGCAGCGATCGGAGAGGAGGGGGCGAATCTGGCGGGTGAAATCGACGCGGCTCGTCGCCGCAGACGGCGTCCTCGCTTCCTCGGCGATCCCGAGAGTGGTGAAGACAGCGATCGCCAGCGCCACCGCGCTGCAGGACTGGACCGCGATCATTGGGCGTATTTTAGCGCTGATAGACGCGCACGGAATCGACCTCGAACGTCGCAGGAAATGACGTGGCCGAGGGATCGCCGCCGGACGAGCCGCCGATGGCGAGATTGAGCAGCAGGTAGTGAGGCTCATGGAACGGATTCCGGCGGCTGCCGTCCTGATTGACCGTCCGCGCGAGCTCCACTTCGTTCAACGGCGTGCCATCGACCGAGAGTACGATCGCCCGCTCGTCCCAGTCCATTCGCCAGACGTGAAAGGCAGCAGACCATTTGGGATCGTTGAAGCTCTCCAGCGGTTTCCGGGTGTCAGCCCAGATCGGCTGAAACGGCTTTGCGCCGCCCCACGCCACATTGGCGAGCAGCGTGCCGCGGTAATACTCCATGATGTCGATCTCGCCGCCGTGCGGCCATGGGCCGGTGATTCCGAGCGTCCAGAAGGCGGGCCACAGACCCGGCCGCGTATCGATGCGTCCGCGCATCTCGAATCGGCCGTATCGCCATTGATGCAACCCCTTGGTCATCAGGCTGGCCGATGAGTACTCGGCGAATTCACGGTTGCGCC
>JBKPLP010000166.1:0-20463 GCA_046731735.1 Acidobacteriota bacterium | reverse complement strand
ATCTCCGTATAGATACCGTCTGAAGCGCCGATCGTCACCGCTACCGGAGCGATGGTGGTGCCGTTGGAGATCCACACCGTAGTGGCCGTGGCCGGCGGCACGGTCGCGTCCTTCGCGCCATAGTGTGCGAGGACCTCCGCGCCCGGTCTGAACGTCAACGCCGATGCCGGAACGCGCAGCACGTTGTCGCGGCGCCCGACCACGACCGACAGCGTGGCGGTCATGCCCGGCTTCAGCTTCAGGTCGACATTGGGGGCATCAATGACCGCGGTGTAGCTGACCACGTTGGAGTCCACCGTCGGATCGAGGCGTACTTGCAGCACGGTGCCGGTAAACGTCTCATCCATGAACGCGTCCACATGAAACGTGACCGGCTGCCCCGTCGCGACGCGCCCGACATCGGATTCGTCGATGCTCGCGTCGACCTCCATCTTCGACAGATCCGCCGCGAGAACGAACAGGGTTGGTGCGGACAGGCTGGCCGACACCGTCTGCCCAACTTCCACGCTCCGTGCGATGACGACGCCATCGATCGGAGAGCGGATGATGGTCTTCGCCAGATTCACCTCGGCGGTCTGGACGGCCGCCTGCGCCTGGTGGATTATCGCGTCGCCGCTCGCCACTTGCGCGGCGGCCGACCGGCTGTCGGTTTCCGCCGCCTGAAAGTCCTCGTCGGTCAAGAGTTGCTGGTCGTGCAGCTCGCGGGCCCGGATTAACGCGCTGGCCGCGGCGGTTTGTGCGACGCGATACCGCTGAGCATCCGCCTGCGCGCCCGCCAGCGCGGCTCTCGCTTGTTCGAGCGTCGTCTGAAAGATCGACTGATCCAGTTTCGCGAGGATCTGTCCTTTGCGGACGATTTCATTGAAGTCGGCGCCGAGCGACTCGATCGTTCCGGTGACTTCGCTGCCGACTTGAACCGTTGTGACGGCGTTGAGCGTCCCTGTCGCCGCGACGGCACTGACAATATCGCCACGGCTGACCGATGCTGTGACTGGGGCGGGAATGTGGCTGCGGTGTCGTGAATGGAAGGCACCCACGGTGATGCTTGCCATCAGGACCAGCGCGACGAGCGTCACGGTCTTGCCCTTCATGGTACTGAGGTAGACGCTCGGTTTGTGACGCCCCGGTGGCGAGCCGGTGACAAATGGTGACGCTGCTATACTCCTTCCGCCGGTGATGCTGGTTCACGAACTCACCTCAGAACAATGCCGCGACATCCTCTCGCGTACCCAGCTCGCGCGACTGGCGTGTTCCCGCGCCGACCAGCCGTACGTCGTGCCGGTTTCGTTCACTTACGACCGAGGCACGGATTCTCTCTTCAGCTTCGCGGCGGTCGGGCAAAAGATCCAGTGGATGCGTGAGAATCCCCGGGTCTGTCTCGAGATCGAAGACGTGGAGGATCGGTTCCACTGGACGACCGTGGTGGTATTCGGCCGCTACCATGAGATCGACGACTCGCCCGAGCACCGCGAGATTCGGCATCGCGCTCTTCACCTCTTCCAGCAGCGAGCCGAGTGGTGGCTGCCAGGCGGCGCGAGAGTGGGCGATCGCGAGCTCCAGGCGATCGTCGTCTATCGCATTCACATCGAGAGCGTCACTGGCCGGCGCGGCGCACGCGATCGCGGCTGAAGACGGGAATTCGGCGGCGGCGCTGTGAATCCGACGGCACTCCGGCCCGTAATTCCCCGATTTCGATGTTGGCCCACATCATGCGATCGCTCCGCCAGGAAAGGCGGACATTATGTGGACGACGGATTTGTTCTTCGGTCTCCTTGGCGCCGCCGCGATCGTGGCCCTGTGGGAATTGAGGCGGTGGGCGCTCGTGTGGGGTGCCACGCCCACGGAACTCAGGCGCGCATGGCCGGGTGACGAATTATCACCGCAGGCTGCGGAAATTTCCACGCGCGCCGTCACGATCAGCGCGCCCATCGGCACCGTATGGGCATGGCTGGTTCAGATCGGACAGGATCGCGCGGGTTTCTACAGCTACACATGGTTGGAAAACCTGTTTCGGTGTGCGATGCCGCGAGTCGATCGGATCGTACCGGAATGGCAGGAGCGAACTGTCGGCGATACGGTGTGGCTGGCCCGCCGCGATCGCTATCACGGAGAAGCACGCCAGAAGGTCGTCCAAATCATCCGCGGGCACGTACTGACGCTCGCGTCCCCATCCGATTGGGGTCGAATCCTTCGCCGGCAGACGAGCCATGGCGGAACCTGGGCCTTCATCCTCGTTCCGATCGACGCGCGGACGACACGCCTGGTGGTCCGCTCCCGCGGACCGGAAGCACCGACGTTCCTGGGCCGGCTGTTCTGGGTGGCGGTGTTCGAACCCGCGCATTTCATCATGGAGCGGAAGATGATGCTGCGCCTCAAAACGCTCGCCGAACATACTGAGCCGGCCGTCGTTCCGCTCGCCTCGTAACGCGTGGCGCGGTTCTTGATGCCACGGATCATGGTGACGTTTACCGAACGAAAGAACCGAGGTAACGGGCGTGGATACCGTCAGCCAACCGTGGAATTTTTCTGACGTGGCGAAAAATTCCCCACTTCTTCGGATTCTCGTTGTTGACGACGAGGCACTCATTCGGTGGTCGCTCGTTCAGACCCTGAGTGACTCCGGGCACGAAACGGTCGAGGCCATGGACGGCGCGGATGCGATTCGCGCCGTCTCGGGGGCGCCGGTGCCATTCGACGTCGCACTGCTCGATCTTCGGCTGCCTGACTCGAACGATCTGACACTCCTGTCCCTGGTCCGGCGACTGTCACCGTCGACACAAATCATCCTCATGACGGCGCACGCCACGCCGGAAGTCGTGCAGGGCGCGCTCGACCTCGGTGTCTTTCGCGTCGTCGCAAAGCCACTCGACATGAACGACGTCACCACGCTCGTCATCCACGCTCACGCCGCTGCTCATTAACTCACCCGTTGCGCGCTGGCCTATACTGAATCATCTCGCATGCGCTCTGCGACAATCCTGATTGTCGACGACGAGCAGCTCATTCGATGGTCGCTCGCGTCGCGGCTGACTGACGAAGGGTACCGAGTCCTCGAAGCCGCCACGGCCGCCGAGGCGCTCGAGCGCCACGCTGAAGGTGTGGACCTCGTGCTGCTCGATTACCGGCTTCCCGATGACGACGGCCTCTCGGTGTTGAAACGAATCAAGGACGCTGACCCTGATACGTTGGTCATCATGCTGACCGCTCATTCGTCGGTCGACATGGCGGTCGAAGCCATGAAACGGGGCGCGTATCATTACGCGAACAAGCCGTTCAACCTGGACGAGATTGTGCTGCTCGTCGAGAAGGCCCTGGAGACGACGAGTCTTCGCCGCGAGGTGCGCGTCCTGCGCGCCACGCAGGCGCAGCCGTACAGCATCGAGCGCCTGGTTGGAGACAGCGCAGCGATGGCCGACGTGCGCGCGATGCTGCGCAAGGTCGCGATCAGTCCGGCGTCAACGGTGCTGCTGACGGGCGAGAGCGGGACGGGCAAGGATCTCGCGGCGAAGGTGATTCACTACGCCAGCGATCGCGCAGCGCGTCCGTTCATGAACATCACGTGTTCCGCGCTCCCCGAAGCGCTCCTGGAAAGTGAATTGTTCGGTCATGAGCGTGGCGCGTTCACCGGCGCGGACCGCCAGAAGCGCGGCCTGCTGGAAGCGGCGGATGGCGGCACGGTATTCCTCGATGAAATCGGCGAGATGATGCCGATGCTCCAGGCGAAGCTGCTCCGCTTTCTCGAGGAACGCGCCTTCAAGCGGGTCGGCGGCGCGACCGATATTCGCGTCCAGGTCCGAGTGATAGCGGCGACGAATCGCAACCTCGAAGACGAAGTGAAGCACGGGCGTTTCCGCGAGGATCTTTATTATCGTCTCAACGTGATGCCCATCGTCATGCCGGCCCTGCGTCATCGGCCGGATGACATTCCTCGGTTGATCGCCTACTACGTCGACACGTACAACACCGAATTCCGCAAGCGGATCCGCCGCGTGACGCCGTCAGCGATGGAGCGTCTCAAGGCGTATCCCTGGCCGGGCAACGTTCGGGAGCTGCGAAACGCCGTCGAGCGCGCCATGCTGTTGGCCGAAGGGGACGAGCTCGCCGTCGATCATTTCCCGGTGGTCGAAAAACGCGCCGGCGAACTCAATGAATCGATCGAATTGCCGGCGAGCGGCATCGATCTCGAGCAGCTCGAACGATCACTCGTGGTGCAGGCATTGCAGCGCAGCGGCTGGAACCAGACA
This sequence comes from Acidobacteriota bacterium, assembly GCA_046731735.1. Lineage (GTDB taxonomy): Bacteria > Acidobacteriota > Vicinamibacteria > Vicinamibacterales > 2-12-FULL-66-21 > JALZOC01. The sequence goes on along the minus strand of JBKPLP010000166.1, from coordinate 16,219 downwards.
CGTTCGGCGGCGCTGCTGGGCCTCAATCGCGATCAGATTCGCTATCGTATCGAGAAGTTCAAGCTCGAAAAGCCGGTTTGAGCGCCGAGCGCACCGGCTGACAGGCGCACGGCGGTCTGGATGGTGAATTCACGCTTCCCGATCTCGCATCGCGAGAGGAAGCACCAGACGCGCGACCGCGCCGCCCCCCTCGCGCGACTGTAACGTGACGGATCCTTCTTGCAGCGACACGAGTCGCCGCACGATCGGGAGGCCGAGCCCTGTGCCGGCGGGTTTCGTCGTGTGGAAGGCCTGGAAGAGTTGCTCTGGATCTGAGTCGCCGAAGCCGACACCGCGATCCGCGATGTCAATCTGGCACGTGCCGTGGTGATCGACGACGGTGACGTCGACTGGCTCGCGCGAGCCCGACTGGCAGGCATTCAGCAGCAGATTCAGCAGCACCGCACGCAGCATCTCGCGATCGGCGCGAACGACCGCCTTCGTCTCGGGAATCCGGATGCCGGGACAAGTGCCCTCTGCGGCGGCCTCAGTGCTCGCGGTCGCGTCGAGAATCGCCGGTGCCAGCTCCACGGGTTCGAGGACCGGCGATCGTGGCCGTGCGAATCGCAGGATGTCGTCGACCTTGTTGTTCAACGTATTCAGCCGCGCGATCATCGCGTCCACGACCTTGACATCCCCGGGGCTCATCGCGACACGCGCGCGCAGCACCTGGAGCGACCCTTTGACCCCGGCGAGCGGATTCCGCACTTCGTGCGCGACGATTGCGGCGAGCTGACCCAACTGGGTCAGTGCGGCCTGAGCCGCGAGTTGCTGTTCCATGGCCTTCCGCGAGGTGATATCGCTGCGAATTGCGAGATATTCGCGGGGCTTTCCCGCTTCGTTCAAGAGCGGAACAATGGTCGTATCGACCCAATAGATCGATCCGTCCTTGGCGCGGTTGCGCAGTTCGCCGCGCCAGATGCGGCCGTGGGCAATGGTTCGCCAGAGCTCACGGATGAATTCCTTCGAGTGATATCCCGAGTTGATGATCCGGTGGTCCTGGCCCAGCAGTTCATCGCGGTTGTATTTCGAGATCTCGCAGAACTTGTCGTTGACGTAGGTGATGACCCCGCGATGGTCGGTGATCGCGACAATCGCCGCTTGATCGAGGGCGTAGCGAATCTCTTCGAGCCGCCGGATGGACTCATCAGTCTGCACGTCGGACATCTTGACACATCGAGCGATCCGCATACGGGCACCGCCGAATGCCCGCCGTCAAAGATTAGCGGCCGCCGACTTGCGGACTAATTCGCACCGCTGCGAAGTATTTCGCACATGTCCTGACCATCCGTCCCGCGGGGGCTCCCTTCTCGCGCGATCCAATATCTAGTTGCGACCTCACACGGCGCTGAAACCTCGCGTTTTCTGTCCGAATGCCGCTGGCAATCAGTTTGCGTACTCGCATCGTAATCATGGACTCCATCCTTCGCGCGCTCTGCCCGATCGATTTCTCCGATAGTTCGCGAGGTGCCTTGAGGTACGCGAACGCGATTGCGGGGCGCGTCGGCGGTCGTCTCACGCTCCTGGTGGTCAACGATCCGGTGCTGCAGGAGGCGTCGCATCTCGTCGCGGGGGCATCGCGGCTCGCCGAGGACACCATCCGGGAGATGCAGCGGTTCGTCAAGCAGACGCTCGGCACGCAGGCAAGGGGTAACGTCGAATTCGAAGCGGCCAGCGGCAAACCGGCGCCCGAAATCCTTCGCGTGTCGCGCGAGCGCGGGATCGGCTTGATCGTGATGGCGTCGCACGGGTCATCCGGTTTCAGGAAGCTCTTCTTCGGATCGACGACCGAACGTGTGCTCCGCGAAACAACGGTGCCGACGCTCGTCACGCCGGGAAACGACGCCGGTCCAGCGGATTTCGACGAACTGCGGAAGACCGTTCGACGGGTCCTCGTGCCGGTCGATCTGAGCGCGGCTATGTCGCACCAGCTGGCGAGCGCGCGGCAAATCTCCGAATCACTCAACGTGCCGCTGCTGCTCGCGCATGTCCTCGAGCCGGTGCGGCCCCTCTCGAACCATCCAGTGTTACCGACGGTCGAGACGGAGCGGCGTTATCGCGCCGAGTCAGAACTCGAGCGGTTGACGAGCGGTCTCGCTGAAGGCGCCAGCTGGGAGTCGCTCATTGTCTACGGCGAGCCCGCGGAGGAGATCGCCAAAGTGGCCGAGGACCGTGCCGTAGGACTGATCGTCATGGGGCTGCACTCGTCGCCCCTCCTCGGCCCACGTATGGGATCGGTTACCTATCGCGTGTTGTGCCTGGCGCACCGACTGGTGCTGGCGTTGCCGCCGCAGCCGGAGGCTCCAGCTCAGGAACGGCGCATTCGTGACGCGATTCCCTTCGCTGCCGGATAACTGCGATCGTCCTGAGCGGATGTGTCGATCGTCGCCATCGGCCGGGCCACGTTCCGCGCCTGGCGAACCACCCGAGCAGGATCGCGATGACGAGTGGGATATTCGGTGGGCGGGTCATCGCCCTTCTCCGGGCAGCATCGACCGGAAGCTCTGTCGCACCGCCTCCGTGAGCAGGAAACGTGGCAATGCCATGATGTTTTCCCCGCCCACGATGCAGCGTTCGCCCAGCGCCAGTCCGCCGACATAGCCAGCCTCGTGGGCGATCGCGATGACCTCGTCGTCATAAATGCCGAACGGCCATGCCACCAGGTCCGTGGCGACCCCGAGCTTGCGCTGCAGGACCGCCTTCGACTGCCCGAGCTGTTTCGTCGCGAAGGCGTGATACTGCGCCGGCGCCAGTCGTCGTTTCTCGGTGCGGAAATTCGGATGCCAGTAAGTGTGCGACTGGACGTCGAACAGACCCGTCTGGCGAAGTGTCTGCAGGTTTTCCCACGTCATCGCGTACGACGCGTTCGAGATTGCCGACGGATAGATGAAGAGCGTGACCGGCACGTTGAACTCGCGAACGAGCGGCAGCATGTCCTGAATGACCGACCGATGCCCGTCGTCAACCGTGATCACGACGGCGCCCTTGGGCGGACGGGGAGAACCCGTTTGCAGGTACGAGATGAGCGACCGGAGCGGAACGACCGAATGGTGATGCTGCGCCAGATACTCGAGTTGAGAACGAAAGGTGGCGGTTCGCACCGTCATGGAGTCGTTGGCGGCCGTGCCGAAGCGATGGTAGGCGAGGATTGACGCCTGGCAAGCGCTGCTGCGCGTGCCGTTGCCGACGGCTTGGTCGCGTGCAGCGAGCGTCGCGTCGAAATCACCGAAGACCGCGCCCGTCAGGGTGGTAATGGTCAGTAAGACGAGAAACACCGCCGGCCTGCCCATCCTATTTGCCTGGCGACGTCGAATCGGTCATCAGGGTTCCCAGGCGCTCGTCCCGCTGCTGTTGCGTTGTCTCTTCGACACGCGTCGCAACCGTCCACACGTGTCCAGCAGGGTCAATGAACCAGGCGATTCGATCGCCCCACGGTTGATTCGCCGCCGCCATGAGGACCTTCGCACCACGAGAGACAGCCCGTTCCACCGTTTGGTCGACGTGTTCGACGTACACGTACAGCGCAACCGAAGTGCTGCCGTCGGAAGCCGGTGCACGATTGGGCGCCTCCGGCCATTCGCCCTCGATCATTACCATGGCGTCGCCGATCGTGATGAGAGCGTGTGCAAGCTTTCCGTCCGGACCAGGCCGCCGGACACGTTCTTCGGCCTGAAACGTCGCCACACAGAAGTCGACTTCATCCGCGGGATTTCGACAGAAGAGTCTCGGGATGACGGCTGACGCGCCCTCCGGGACGCCTTTCCGCCCTGCGTTCATCACGACCTCCGCCACGAACTCTACCCGAATCTACCCGCCGCGCGGTGGTCTTGAGTGAACACGGAGCAGCCATGGCTCCAGCGGCCGTTGACCAACCCCGGCCGTTTCGATAATGTCCGGTCGCTGGCAGCGACGGCGACGTCAACAGGAGTGACTGATGAAGAGCAGAATGATGATGCTGGTGATGGGAATCGCGACGACCACGACCACGTTGGCCGCGCAATCCGGCGGCGGGGTTTCGCCCCACGTCGCGATACTCAAGACACAAGCGGACACGGTCCGTGCGCTGGTCTTGCGGACCGCGGAGAAAGTCTCCGAAGACGTCTACTCGTTCAAACCGACACCCGAGGTGCGAAGCCTCGGCGGTGTCCTGGGCCACATCGCCGACGGCAACAACCTGCTCTGCAGCATGGCCAACGGCGACAAGCCGGCGCCAAATCAGGCGAACGAGAAGAAAACGACGCGCGCGGACCTCGTCGCGGCGCTGAAGGCGTCATTCGCCGCGTGCGACAAAGTGTTCGCGGGCACTACGGACGCGAACGCGACGGCGCCGGTGGATTTCTTCGGGCAAAAGCAGACGCGGCTGGGTATGCTCGCGTTCACCAACAGCCACATGTGGGAGCACTACGGGAACCTCGTCACCTATATGCGGCTGAAGAACATCGTGCCGCCGTCGAGTGAACGATGAATGAAGGGTCCGGGGGAGCAGCACGGTCAGACCGTGGTCTGACCCCGGTCTGACCCCCGCCCGATGCCACGTGCGGCCAGTACGGTCACCGTCACCGACGTGCCCGAGTCGGTCCGGCTCACGATGTCGAACGACGCGCCGATTTCCCCGGCCCGTTCACGCATGCTGGTCAAGCCAAAGCCGCCGCTGGCCGCCAGGGTGTCGAACCCGCGGCCATCGTCGCTCACCATGATTCGCACGGTGTCGGGAGAGAAACGGACGTCGACGTTGATCTGCCGCGCCGTCGCGTGGCGGATCGCGTTGGCGACCGCCTCCTGAACGATCCGGAACAGATTCCGTTCCGTCGCCGCGCCCAAAGGATAGGGTGAACCCGCCGTCGATATCAGGATGCGAACGTCCGCGTTCTCCATGAGATCCGCGGCCATGCGCCGGATACCGGATACAAGATCGGTTTGATCGAGATACTGCGGATGTAAGTCCCATACCGAGCGCCGTGCCTCAGCCAGATTCACGTCGACGAGCTCGCGCGCTTTCCGCAGATGCCGCGCGGTTGTCGTGTCCAGGCCGCTGGTTTCAATCGCGGACACGTGCAGACCGATGGCGGCGAGTCCTTGCGCGAGGGTGTCGTGAATCTCGCGCGCGATCCGATTTCGCTCCTTGATGACGATGGAGAACTGGGCTTCGACGCGCCGCACACGCAATTGATGCAGGGCAACCGCCATCGCAATGAGCAGCACCACCACAGAGCCTTGAAACCAGCGCGTCTGATAGAAACGAGGCGGCACGCGGATCGCGAGCGCGACGCCAGCTTCGTTCCAGACGCCGTCGTTGTTGGCGGCCCGGACGCGGAACCGATAGTCGCCCGGTGGAACGCGGCTGTATGCCGCGACGCGCCGCGGGCCCGCGTCGATCCATCGATCGTCGAGGCCCTCCAGCTGATAAGCGAAACGCACCTGCGATGGCGCCAGAAAACTCAGCGCCGTGTAGCGGACCTCGAATGCGGCGGTACCTGGATTGACCTGCACAGGGCCGCGCGCGTCGTGGGTGCTGTCTCCGACGAACGCCTCAATGACCACCGGTGGCGGCACCGCGTTGATCTGATTGACCGCGGGATCGATCGCGGCGACCCCTGCGGTGGTCGCGAACCACAACCGCCCGTCGGATGTCCGGCACGCCGGACGCTGGATGTACGCGACGGTGTACTCGGTGCTCTTCAACCCATCGGCCAGTCCATACACCCGCACCGGCACGTCGGATCGTTTCTTCGCCGAATAGTCCTCGAGATCGCGCTTGCTCGCTCTGATGATGCCCTGCCGTCCGTTCAGCCACAGGTTGCCGGTCGCGTCCTCGACAACTTCGAAGACAATCTCGCCGAGCGCTCCCGCCTTCGAGTAGCTGGTGACCGCGCCGTTTCTGAGCGAGGCAAGACCGCTGACGGTTGCAATCCACATCGTCCCGTCGCGATCTTCGTGAACCGAATGAACCCCTTCATCCGGGAGTCCATCGCGGGTGGTATAGGTGCGGTGCCCGCGTTCTGTGACATGCACAAGGCCGCCCGTGGTTGCGAACCACAGATCGTTTCGTGCGTCCCTAAAAATGGAATAGCAGTACTCGATGCGGTCAGGTTGATTCGGATAGACCTCGAATCGTTCGTCTTTCAGCGCGCGAATCGGACCCTCACCGCTGATGACGATTCGCCCGTGCCGGTCTTCGCCGATCGCCGACACGAACCCTTTCGGCACTCCGTCCGCCGTGGTGTAGATCCGGAATTCCCCTGACGGCTGCCTGTGCATGACGACGCTGTCGCCGCTCGCCCACAGCGTGCCGTCACTTGCCCCGAAGAGCGCGCCGATGTAGTTGGTCGCCAGGCCGTTTCGCGTGGAGTAAGACGTCACCGCGTCGCGTTCGAGACGGTTCAGGCCGCCTCCGTCCGTCCCGATCCACACCGCGCCATCAGGCGCTGCGACGATCGAGTTGACCGCGTCGGCCGAGAGCCCCTGTCGAATCGAGTACGCCGTGAAGCGCGTCTGCCTCAGGCGATTCAGGCCGTCGTTGGAGCCGACCCACAGACTGCCTTCGCGATCCTCGTACAACGCCGCGATCGAACCATTCGACAGCCCGTCGCGAACGGTCAACAGGGCAAATTGTTCACCATGCATGCGGACGAGCCCGTCTCCGTCGGTCCCAATCCACAAATTGCCGTCGCGATCGCCGCAGATCGACACGGCGGCGTTCGCCGGGAAGCCCGCGGCCTGCTCGAACGTCGTGACGCGGTCGCCGTTGACACGCGTTAATCCGCCACGGGCGGCAATCCAGATCGCACCCGACCGATCCTGGTAGAGGCCGTTGACGAGACGTTCGGGCAGCAGGTGGCGATCGACGACAAACCCGTCCGTCTTCCACGACAGCTGGAGGGCGCCGTCCGACGTCGCGACCCACAGATGGTGAGCGTTGTCTTCAAGAATCCCCCGGACGACGAGACGATCCATCAGCAACGGACTGAACTGGCCGTCCTTGAACCGGCGGAATCCACCGCCGGCCGTGCCAATCCATAAAGCGCCGTCGCCACTGCGCGTAATCGATCGAATCTGCCACCGCGATCGCTCCTCGTACGAGGTGTCACCCTCGGATCGATAGGGTTCAAACGCCCCGTCCTTCAGACGAATCAATCCTCCCGCGGCCGTGCCGATCCAGAGGCTGCCATCGTCGCCTTCAGCCAGAGCGGTGATTCGGCTGTCGCGCAGAGCAGGCGTGTTGGAGCGATTGAAAATGGTGAACCGGACGCCATCGAATCGCGCGAGCCCGCCCCAAGTGCCAAGCCAGAGGTAGCCGTCGCGGGTCTGGACGATGGCCTTGACCGAGTTCTGCGGCAAGCCGTCGCGTGTGAGCCAGACGTCGTGGCCATACTGGGTGATGAGCCGGGACGGATCCAGGGCTGCTGCGGCGGATGGTTGCAGGGCAAGAAGTCCGCCGAGCACCCAGCCGGGGACGCGCAGGACCGGGCGGAGGAAGCATTTCATCCCGGAATCAGCGGCGTTTCGCGGGCCAGTGGCCTGTCCACGCTGATCAAGGACCACCTCGCGGGCGGGGCATCCCGGCTGGCCACGTTGCTCCTCCCTCAAATACTCTCGGTATTCTCGGTCGTCGCGCCTTGCCGGCCGGGCGCCGCGCTCCGCGATCTGGTCCTCGTTCAGCGTGAACAGGCCACGAGCCGCAACGCCGGGAGACCTGGCCGATGTGTGACGTAAGTATACGCCCGGGGTAGAATTCCGGCGCGGGAAGGCTGCGATGGCTCCGGGCCGGATTCGCGTGATGGTCGTGGACGATCATGAGGTCGTGCGTGCGGGGATAACCGCCGTCCTCGCCCGTGAGGCCTGCATCGAGATCGTCGCGGAAGCCGGCAGCGGCGCGGACGCCATCCGGCTGTTCCGGCAGTTCCGTCCCGACGTCACGCTCCTGGATCTGACGATGCCGGGGATGGACGGGGTCGCGGCGTTGCGGGCCATCTGCACGGAGTTCCCCGGCAGCCGCTGCCTGATGCTCACCGTTCATTCCGGCGATGAAGACGTCCATCGCGCGCTCGCGGCGGGCGCGCGCGGCTATCTCCTCAAAACGGCATCGAGCGTCGAGCTGATCGAGGCGGTTCGCGCTGTGCATTCAGGGCTGCGGCGCTTGTCCGCCGATGCGGCACGGCGGCTGGCCGAGTACCCCGCGGGCGCGCAACTGACACCCCGCGAGCTCGAAGTGCTCCAGCTCCTCGCGCGCGGTCTCAGCAACAACGAGATCGCCAGCGATCTGCACCTCAGCGGCTCCACCGTGAAGTGGTTCGTCAAGAACATCATGGAAAAACTCGGCGTCGGCGACCGCACCGCCGCCGTCACCACCGCACTCGATCGCGGGATTCTTCACTAATCACTCGCGGTTCGCGGTTCGCGATTCGCGATTCGCGGCTCGCGCTTCGGCGGCTCGCGATTCGCGGATTAGGGATTGGGGATTAGGGATTAGGGATTGGGAATTGAGAACACCCCCTCCATCTGGAGGGTGTCCTCCTGCGGCGGCGCGGATATCGTCGCTGCCGGGAGGAACCATGCGACGAGCAACGACGGTTGTCTGCATTGCCCTGGCACTGGTCGGCATATCGAAGGTGCCGGTGGCTGCCCAAGGCGTTTTCGGAGCGATCAGCGGTACGGTGATGGATCCGAGCGGAGCCGTGCTCCCGCGTGCAACCGTCACCGTCACGAACATCGATACGCGCGTCACGACGACGCTCGCCACGAACGAGGCCGGTGTCTACACCGCGTCCAACCTCATTCCAGGGACTTACCGGGTTCAGGGGTCGCTTTCGGGTTTCAAAACCGCGATTGCCGACGCGATCGTGCTGCAGCTCAACGCCAACCAGAAGGTCGATCTCGTGCTGCAAGTGGGGGAAGCGTCCGAAGCGGTGAACGTGATCGCCGAGGCGCCGCTGCTGCAGACGCAGCAGACGAACCTGGGACAAACCGTGAGCCAGACGCAGATCGAGCAACTGCCAACGGGTCGAAGCCTCTTCAGCCTCATCCCGCTGGCGGCGGGCGTCTCGCAGCAAGCCGCCTGCGACGGCTGCGGGAACAACGGCAATCTGCGGATCAACGGCGATCGGCCGCGGAACCAGGACTACATCCTGGATGGAACGACGATCACCGCGCCTGTGTTCGGCGGACAAGCGATCAACCCGGCAATCGATTCCATTCAGGAATTCAGAATCGAGACCAACAGCATGTCGGCGGAGTACGGCAAGGCCGGCGGAGGTATCCTCATTGCGGTCACGAAAACCGGCACCAACGCGCTGCGCGGTTCGGCGTACTTGTACAACCGCAACGAGAAGCTGAACGCCCGTAATTACTTCGAAGATTCAACCCAGCCAAAGAACCCGTTCGATCTGAATGAATTCGGCGCGACGGCCGGCGGGCCGGTGGTGAAGAACAAGCTGTTCTTCTTCGGGGACTATCAGGGGATTCGCGCGAATGGAAGCCGGCCGGTTACCGGTATCACCGTTCCGAATAGTGCGTTCAGGAGCGGAGATTTGTTCGCCCTGTGCCTCGCGGGGTTCGACGCCGCTGGAAGCTGCCTCAATGCCGGTCAGCAAATCCATTTCCCCGGCACGAGCACGCCCGTGCCCTTCAACAGGATTCCTGGCGCCCAGATCAGCGCGATCTCTCAGAAGTTCATGTCGTTGTGGCCGGCCGGCCAAGTCCCGGGCGCAACCGCGGGGACGATGGAAGCGAGCTTTCCGAATCCGTTCGACAACACGACGAACCGATTCAACGCGCGGCTCGACCACCAATTGGCGGCGTCGGATCAAATCTACGGGGTCTTCCATCGCCAGGTCGGCCACAACATCTCGTATCCCGGCGATCTGATCGCGCCTGAAGGGCAGCAGATTCAACGGGCGAACGATTACGCCTTGACCGCGGGCTGGAACCACATATTGGGGGCGAGCCTGCTGAACAATTTCAAGTTTGGATACATGCACCGGATTGGCCACCGCACGAACACCGGACAAGGCGTCGCGTCGGCGTCCGACTTCGGCATCGCCGGCATTCCGAATTGTTTGTCGGCCGTGCCGGATACATCCGGCGGAACCAAATGCGGGACTCCGGGAGTGAGCGTCACCGGCTTCCAGCAGTTCAACACCGGCGCCATCCTGTACGAGCCTGCGACGACGATTCAGGTGGGCGACACGGTCACGAGATTGATCGGCCGCCATGGCATCAAGGCCGGAGGGGAAGCGCGACGTTACGCGCTCGACAACTACCAGCCCAACGGAGCCGCTGGCAGTTTCGCCTTTACCGGTTCACAGAGCGGCAACGCGCTCGCCGATTTTCTGTTCGGCACGATCAACAACGGCAGCGTTGAAGTGCAGAACGCGATGGTCTCCACGCGCGCGTGGAGTTATGCCGTGTTCGTGCAAGACGACTTCAGACTGTCGCCGGAATTGACGCTCAACCTCGGCGTGAGATGGCAGTACGACCAGTCGTTCCACGAACTGCACAACGGGCTCGCGTTCTTCGATCCGTACGCCGCCCAGTGGCAGCAGTTCGGCGTCAACGCGCCGGACACGACGTTCGATCCCTCCAAGAAGCAGTTTGCCCCGCGTCTTGGCCTCGCCTGGAATCCCGTGCAAAGCCTCGTCGTCCGCGGCGGCTACGGCATCACGTATCCCAGCGTCGTCGGCCACGGCAGGGCTGGAGACGGGCAACCGGGCCCCAATCTGCTCGCGCGAACCAACATCCCCGCCGGCACGAACTGGGCGAATCTTCCGCGCGTGACCAATCCGGATCCTTCGGCGATCACCGCGCCCATTCCGGTCGATGGGCGAGTGTCGTTCTCCTCGTGGGCACCGAGAGAACAGACACCGGCGTACTACCAGCTCTGGAACGTGACGGTCGAAAAGCAGTTGTCCCCTACGATGGCGGCGCAGATCGCCTATGTCGGCAACCACGGCAGTCATCTTCCAATCAACTACGCCTACAACATCTGCCAGCAGACGCCGGAGAGCACCGCGCAGTTCGGCTGGAATGCGACGACAAGTCCTCATTGTCCGAACGCCGCAGCGAAAGTGATTGCCGCCGGCGGCAACCTGTTCGATCTCGTGGTCACACCTGGATATTGGGGACTCTCCAGCTCCGATTACCACGCGCTGCAGGCAAAGTTCGAGCGGCGGTTCACGAAAGGGTTCTCCGTGCTGGCGAACTTCACGTGGAGCTCGCTCAAAGATGATTCGTCGTCCGACTGGGGCGGGTTCTGGTCGCTGGATGTGCTCGGCCAGGATTTCTACAACCGGGCGGCGGAACGATCGGTGAGCGCCGGCGATATCCCGCGTCGCCTGACCATCGCGCCAATCGTGGAGCTGCCGTTCGGCGCCGGACGTCGCTGGCTGCAGGAGGGTGCGATGAGCCACGTGCTGGATGGCTGGCGGGTGAGCGCGATCTATACCCTGAGCAGCGGCTCGCCGTTCGGGATTACCGACAATTCGTACGGATACTGCAACGCGGCACACACGCTGTCGAACCGACCGATGATGATTGGCGATCCCCTGCCGTCAGGATTCGACCAGACCATCGCGCATTGGTTCGACACGGGTGCATTCGACTTCTCGGGCACGTGCGCAGCGTCAGGGCTTCGCGCGCCGACCGGTCCGTCGGACACGAAGAAGGCCTTCGGTAACGCGCCGCGGTATTTTGCGAATATCCGCAACCCCGGCGTCAACAATCTGGACTTTTCACTCCAGAAGGACGTGAAGCTGCCCGCTTCGGATCAGACGCGGCTGCAGCTCCGCGCCGACTTCTTCAACCTGCTGAATCATCCGCAGTTCGCGGAGCCGGTGTCCGATCCGGGGAACTCCGCGTTTGGACGCATCACGCGGACGGCGCTGAACAACAGGACGATCCAGCTGGGTCTGCATCTGAGTTTCTGACGCTCGTCAATCGAGAGCGCGCGCTCACTCGGCGCGCAGCGTCGCGATCGGATTGATGTGTGCGGCGCGCCGCGCCGGGAGGAGCGCGGCAACCAGACACGTCGCGATGATGACGCTCAGGCTGACTGCGTATGCGAGCGGATCGAACGGGCGCACCAGCGTGCCGATCATCTCGGCGAGCGGCGTCGCCAGGAGCACGGTGGCCGTGACCGCCGCGAGTCCGCCGCCGACGAGAACGCCGACCGCGATTGGCCGCATCGACTGCGACACCACGAGCCGCGCGATGTCGCGCGGCGTCGCCCCGAGCGCCATCCGCACGCCGATCTCGCGCCGGCGCTGCTCGACGAGGTAGGACAGCACGCTGAACAGTCCGGAGATCGTCAACGCCAGGGCGAGACCGCTCAGGATGACCGCGATCCAGAAGAACACCTCGAGGACGGCGCCCTCCAGGCCCACCAGCATTCTCATCGACGCGATCTCGCCGAGGGCGGGATCGACCTTCATCAGCGCGTCCAGCAAAGTGCGCCGCGCCGCATCGGGATCGCCGTGCACGCGCACGACGAACGACGTGTGCGCCTGCTCCGGCGCAGTCGGCAGGTAGACGCCCGAGTACGCGAAGTCGAACATCTTGAGCGCGCTGTGCACGTCCCGGACAACGCCGATGACGGTGTAGACCTGGGCGCGAATCTTCGGGTCTCCCTCTACTTCTGTCGCCTCGCCGGATGCTCCGGCGAGCCGAATCATCTGGCCAAGCGCGTCGCCGTCCGGCCAGAAGCGATGCGCAACGCCATCCGAGACGACGGCCACGCCCGCGGCGGCGCTGCGCTCCTCGGGTGCAAAGAGGCGTCCTCTGAGTAGGTTGATGCCGAGCAGGTCGAAGTACTCCGGCGAGACGAACTTGCACCCGACACGCAGTGTCGTGTCACCCATGGCGGCGTCCATGGACGCGCCGCCGTGCATTGGATCCGGCCACGAGGCGGCGACGGATGCAACCGACGGATGGTCCTTGATGGCGCGAATCATGGCGGGGCGCGCCGACTCGCTGATCCGTCGGACGACCAGGGTGTCGTCGGTCCGGAGGCCGACCTCCGCTGTTGCCGAGGAATACGTGCTGCGAAGAAACACGGCCGCACACACGAGAAGGAGCGCCGACGCCGTGACCTGACTGCCGATCAGCACCTGGCGAACCCGGCTCGGCCGGGCGTCCTTCGTCACTTCGCCGCGGATCGCCCGCACCAGCTCGAGGCGCGTCGAGTGCAGCGCCGGAAGGAGACCGAACATGACGGTCGACACGAAGGCGCCGCCGAGAAGGAACGCCCACACGCGCCAGTCGCCGGGCGGGACCGTCAGCCCCGCCGAGTCCGTCGGTTCCGTGAATTCCGGCGGGAGAATGCTCACCAGCATGTGAATGCTGCCGGCCAGCAGCGCGCGCGACACGAGAAACCCCAGCACCGCCGCGACGAGCGCGAGCAGGACGTTTTCCGTCAGCAGCTGGCGCACGATCCGCCAGCGCGTCGCCCCCAGTGAGAGACGGACGCCGATCTCGCGGTGACGAGACAAGCCGCGCGCCAGGAGCAGGTTCGCCACGTTGGCGCATCCAATCATCAGAATCAGGCCGAAGGCGAACAGGATCGGCGCGAACACGACCATCGCCTCACCGCGATCCTTCGAGATCACACCCCGGCTCTCGCGCAAATTGATGTGAACGATGCCGTCGTCTGGCTTGCGGATGCCCGGTTGCGCAGAGGCCCACGCGCTGATCGCGGCGGCCGCCGCGGCAGGTGATGTGCCCGGCTTCAACCGTCCGATGACGTCCACCCAGCCCTCGTTCCGCGTTTCCGCCGGGCGGAACTGGTCGAGGAGCGCGAGCGGAGCCCAGTAGTGCGGCGGCTGCTGGCGGAGGCCCCGGAAGCCTTCCGGCATGACGCCGGCGACCGCGTACGGGTGACCATTCAGGACGAGCTGCCGTCCGATGACCGCGGGATCGGCGGCGAACAATTGCTCCCATCCCTCATGGCTCAGCACGACAACCGCGCGGCCGCCGTCCTCGTTGTCGGCCTCCGTCAGCGTCCGGCCGCGCCGAGCGGTGACGCCAAGCACGTCGAAGAAGTTGCCGGACACGAACATGCCCACGGCTGCGCGCCCATCGATGCGCGTGGGAAAGCTTGGGCGCGCCGCCGCGACGTCCGTGAACACGTCCGTGTCCCGGCGAATGGTCTCGTACTCCGACCGCGAGAACGGAACCTCGCTGCGGGAGCCGGGACGCTCCAGCCGCTCGACGGCGAAGAGCTCGTTTGGATTCCGTACCGCGTCGACCTGGAAGAAGAACGCATTGAAGAACGTGAAGGCGACGGTGACGACGCCGAGGCCGAGCGCGATCGTCGCGACGACCGTGAGCGCCACCAGTGGCGTGCGGCGGAGCGTGCGCAGCGCGAAGCTGACGTCGCGTGCGAGCGTCTCGAAGAACGAGATGCCGCGTTGGTCGCGGCACTGATCGGCGGCGAGCGCCACGGGGCCGAAGCGTGCGCGTGCGCGCTGGCGCGCGTCGGTGTCGCTGAGCCCGCCGGCCATGAGTTTTCGCGTCTCACACTCGATGTGAAACGCCAGCTCGTCGTCGAGCTCCCGCTCCACTTTCAGCGGCCACAACAGGGCACGCAGACGCAGCCGGAAATCGCGAAAGGTCATGGCTAGGCTAGGCGAACTTGATGACGCGGTTGATGGCGGCTGACATCCGTTCCCACTCTCCGGCTTCGACCGCCAGCTGCCGGCGGCCGGCCGCGGTCAGCCGGTAATACTTGGCGCGACGTCCCAGCTCGGACGTCCGCCACTGGGCCTCGATCCATCCCTGATGCTCGAGCCGGTGCAGCGCCGGATAGAGGGAGCCCTGGTTGATTTGCAGCACGTCCTGAGAGATCTGCTGAATACGCTCCGAGATCGCCCAGCCGTGCATCGGGTCGGTCTGCAGCGTCCGCAGGATCAACAGGTCGAGCGTGCCGGGAAGCAGGTCCGGGATCGTTGGTCGTGGCATGGTGTCGTCATTCGACACCAAAGATGTTGGTGTCGGCTGTCAACACCAAGACGTCAGCGCGGCGGCATTTGTTCAATGGCTTCCTCGACCGTCGTCGTCGCCGGGAGCGGGACCGCGCCTCCGCTTGGCCTCGGCAACCATGTGAGCCCTCGCCGAGCTTGAACGACGATTATTTATTGAACATCGATACCGATTTATCGTATAACGATAAAACTGGAGGCCCGCGGAGCCTAAGCCGCCCGGAGGTCAAGTCCGTGAAAAGCATCAAAAGATCGCCCGTACCGCCATTGTTGTTCGCGGTCGTGAACGCCGCCTGGTACTTGATTGCCATCGTCCTCGTGCTGACGGTGCTGCTGACCCTCGCGGGCGCGAGCGTTGCGGTGCAGATCGGCCCCGACGGTGCGCTCAACATCGACGCCGCGCATCCTCACGTCACGATGTCCATCCCGGTGTCGGTTCGCGTCGACGATCGCGCGCTCCGAGTATCGGCGCCCGTTCTCGGTATCGACCAGGCGCAACTCGACGATCTCCGAGGAACGTTGCGGTTCCCGCCGCGCTGGGGCGCGTTCTTCGTCGCCAACCTCGTGCTCGCGATCTGTTCGCTCGGTCTCGCGCTCTGGGTACTCGGACTGTTGCGCTCGCTGATCGGCGCGCTGCGCGCCGGCCGTCCGTTCGTCGCCGCTAACGCCAACCGGGTCCGCTTGATCGGCTGGGCCTTTATCATCGGCGAGATCGTTCGTGTCTCGGTGGTCTACTTCGAGAACCGCTACGCGATGACCCACTTCGCTGCTCAAGGTTTGCAATTCACGGCACGGCCGGACCTCAGCGTCTTCGCGATCATGCACGGCCTGATCATTCTCGCGCTTGCCGAAGTGTTCAGGGCCGGAACCCGCCTCGACGAAGATCAATCGCTGACGATTTGAGGACGGGGGAAGGATGGCGATTCGCGTCAAGCTCGATCATGTGCTGCTCGATCGTCGCGTCACGCTGACCGGGCTCGCGGAGCGGATCGGCATCACGATTGCGAACCTCTCCGTGCTGAAGACCAACAAGGCCCGGGCGATGCGCTTCTCGACGCTCGACGCGCTCTGCCGTGAGCTCAAATGCCAGCCCGGCGATCTTCTGGAGTGGACGCCGGAAGACGAATCGTCGTAACCGTCGTCACTGGCCGGAACCAGATCGGTCGAGTCATGCGGCGGACTCTGCGCGCGGGATCCGGCCGCTATAGAGG
>JBKPLP010000165.1:0-18093 GCA_046731735.1 Acidobacteriota bacterium | reverse complement strand
CCCCCTTCTCCGCGGGGCTGTCCGGCGAAACCTCTTCGACCACCACGCCCGCCTGCGCCGACTTGTCATCGTCGCGCAGATCTCGAATCGATACACCGACTTGACTGCCGTGCCCGCTGAACACGTCGACAGCCCGCGGGGCGACGCGCGTCGACGCCTGGCCGTGGACCACCGCAGCGCCGATACCAGCCGCGGTGACAACTGCCGCGACTACGGCAGCGGTTTTCCATGCATTCATATCGAAATCCTCCAAGGCTGTGATTCCCCTGTAGAAATCAGCTGTTCCGGTCGAAAAGTGAGACGTGCCTCTGTCTGAAAAGGTTGTCCCTCTGGAACCGGCCGTAATCGGCTTGCTGGCGGCCCTGTGTCTCACCCTCGCGCTGACCGCCTCGGCCCAGACCCCCGTCTCGGAGCGACGGGCCGAAGCCGAGCGGCTCGCCAACTCGGGGGCGTACGCGGCCGCGTTAACCGCATTTCAGGCAATCGCGGCGGCAAATCCCGACGACATCGAGGCGCGGCTCTGGATCGGCAGGATGCACGCGAAGCTCGGACGACACGAGCACGCGGCCGACGTCTACCGATCGATTCTCGCGGCGCAGCCGCAGAACCTGGATGCGCTCGTCGGCCTGGGCAACTCCCTCGTTGCGCTGGGACGGTTGCGGGAGGCGGGTGACGCGCTGAGCCGCGCCGAGGCAATCGCGGCGGATCGGCCGGCCGTGCTCGACGCGCAGGGCCGGCTGCATCAGGCGGCAAACAGAACCAGTCTGGCGCTTGCCTACTATCTCCGGGCCATCGCGCTCGATCCGTCGAATGCGGATGCGCGACAGGCCGCTGACGCGCTCCGCGCGCTGCGTGCGCACCGGCTCGAGATCGATTACGACTTTCAACGTGTGACGGACTCGTCCGATTTCGTTGCCCACGACGACGCACACGTGGGCACGTTTGGTGTCAATGTTCGCGTCAGCGATCCGCTGCGCGTGTTCGCGCGCGTGCAGGCGGAGTCGGCGTTCGGCTTCGACGATCAGCGCGTCGGGGGCGGCATCGAGTGGGCGGCGACGCGACGCGCCGCGATTCGCGCCGGTGTGCTGAAAGGGATCGACACAGTCTTGCTGCCCGACATCGACGGGTTCTTCAACGTGTCGATCGTGAACGGCCGGGCGCGCTGGAGCTTCGACGTGCAGGGAGCAGAGTTCGAAGACGACGAGAATCTCTGGATTGCGGGGCCAGCCGTTGCGGTGACGCTGCCACGAAACGGTGAAGTGTCTCTTCGCTACTACCACGGCAGCCTCACGACGCCGTTCGCCGTCGATCCGTTCACCACCGACAGTGTGGCGATCGGGCTCCAGGGGCGCCTCACACGACGGTCCCGCGCCGGCGTGAGTTACACCCATGGCATCGATCGACTGGACTGGCTCACCATCGATCGCGTGGCGTTCGAGTCGGACACGGTCGCATTTCGCGTCGGGTTTGATTTCACGCCGTTTGCGGGCGTCGAGGGAGGGTACGACTATCAGTCCCGTCCCGGCGGCGTCAGCGTTCACCGCGCCCGCGCCGGGTTGGTCTACCGCTTCTAGCGATCACACTTTTCTCCTGACCCACTCTCAGGTCATCTGCGTCCACCCGAAGTGACGGTCGAGCGGCAAGGGTGCGCGTTTTGCTAGGAATCCCACTGGACAGCTCAGGTACGCCGTTTGATCTAGGCCTGTGCGTCGCGCGGAGTCAACGGGGTGCGTAACTCAGGCAGGCGCTGGCATCGCCGCATCCCGTCGCAAGTCAGGCCGATTCCGCGCGGCATTTCAGAATCGGGAGTTTGACATGAACAAATCGCTGGTTCGATTGATCGCTCCGCTCGGACTGGTCGTGATGCTCGCTGGGTGTGCGCTGCACCACCCCAGCGTCGCTGAGCTCAAATACAACCCGGGGCGTTATCAGAACAAAACGGTGTCGATGGACGGCGTGGTCACGAGCTCTTGGGACGTCCCGCTCGTGCCCTACAAGCTCTACAAGATTGACGACGGTACAGGCGAGATAACCGTGGTTTCACAGCACGGCCGGACGGTTAGCAAGGGTGCGCGCGTGCGGGTCAAAGGACGCGTCAACGACGTGGCGACCTTCGGGGGCCGGGCTGTCGGTTTGCACATCGAAGAGACCGGACTGAAGTTCAAGTAGTAATCCGCACGGCCACGGCCGTCATGTCATCGTTCGGCGCCGTGTCGCCACGCCATGACTCGACGGCCGCAAAAATCTCCTCCACCACTTTGGCGGGCGGCTGATCGCGCACTGTCGACACGACCTCGATCAGCCGCGCCGCCGTGAATTCCTGTCCCTGCCCGTTCATCGCCTCGAACACCCCGTCGGTGCACAGCACGAACAGATCGCCTTGGTGCAGCGCGAAGGTCACCTCGTCATAGGCCGTCCCTTGAAAAGAGCCCAGCGGGACGCCGGCGAGCTCGATTTGCGCGCACTCTCCTCTTGAACAGCGGATCGGGTACGGGAGCCCGGAGTTCGCCACGGTCAGCACCCGCCGCTTCAAGTCGAAGACGGTGTAGCACAGCGTGCAGTAATACTCCTCGAGCTGCCGCTGGTGGAGGATGGTATTAATCGACGACAGCACGCCAGCAGGGCTGGAGCGATCCGGCAGATAGCGGCGGCGGAACGTGCGTCCTCGCACCAGCTCGGCGGCGAACGCGCTGTAGAGCGCCGCAGGAACTCCTTTGCCGGACACGTCACCGACCGCGACGACGAGCGTTTGCGACTCCGGCAAGAGATAGTCATGGAAGTCGCCGCCCACCTCTCGAGCCGGCGCGAAGGCGGCGGCAACCTCGATCCCTTTCAACCGCTTTGGCGGTCCGGCGGGCAGGAGTGCCGTCTGCACGCGCTGCGCGAATCGCAGCTCCTTCTCGAGCCGCTCCTCATTCGCGCGGACCTCTTCGTACAGGCGGGCATTCTCGATCGCCACGGCCGCCTGGCTGGCCAGCAGGGTGAGGATCTCGACGTCACGTTTGCTGAACGCGTCGAGCTCGGGGCTCTCCAGGTCGACGACGCCGATGCAGCGGTCTTTCACGAGCATCGGGATCGCGAGCTCCGACCGCACGTCGGCGACGAGATTGATGTATCGAGGATCCTGCGAGACGTCCGGCACCAGCACCGCCTCGCGGTGCAGCGCGGCGTAGCCGACCAGCCCTTCGCCGAGCCGCACGCGCGGAATCTCCACCTTCTCGCCGTACTTCACCGCGAGCTGCATCTCGAGCTCGCCGGTGGACTCGTTGAGCAGCAGGATCCCGAGCGTGCGGTATTCGATCACGCGCTTGGCCAGCTGCGCGAGGCGGGTGAAGAGTTCGTCGAGATCCAGGATGGATGCGACGTCGCGGCCGATCTCCGCGAGCGTCTCGAATGCTTCGGCGTCGCGCCGGCTGCGATCGAACAGCCGCGCGTTCACCAGCGCAATCGCCACGTGGGCGCCGAACTGCCGCACGATCGCCACGTCGCGAAGCGTGAACTGGTTGCGGTTCCGGCTCAGGATGTTCAGCGCGCCGATCGGCCGCGACTGGTGCAGCAACGGGACGACGATCTCCGAATTCATTCCGGGCACGAACTCGATGTAGCGGCTGTCGGCGGATAGATCGTTGGCGAGGAGCGGCTGCTCGGCGAGAACCGCCGCGCCGACGAGTCCGACCCCGAGTTTCAGCCGTACTGGCGTGTCGCTGTCGGGGTATCCCACCCGATACGCGGCGTGCAGCTCGCCGCGCCGTTCGTCGAGCAGGTAAACGGCAAACGCTTCGAACGAGATCAATCGCTTGATCAGCCGCGCAATCTGGACGAGCAGATCGTCGAAGTCGAGAACAGACGTGACCTGCCGCCCGAGATCGAACAGCGTCGTAACGAGTTCATCCTCGAACCGGCCGGCCTGGTCAGCTGACACACGATCGGGAGAGACTTCGTCTGGCGGCAAGCGGAATACCGATTATACTTCGCAGGGTACGCCATGATGGACATCTCGCTGCCGCTCGACTACGCGGCGATCGAACGCATCCTTCCCCATCGCTACCCGTTTCTGCTCGTCGATCGCATCATCGAGTTCGAGCCGGACAAGCGCATCGTCGGCATCAAGAATGTGACGTTGAACGAACGGTACCTGACGCAGCGAGTTGGCGAGCGGCCGGTGCTGCCGCCCACGATCCTGACCGAGGCGGTCGCGCAGGTGGGCGCGATCATGATCCTGGCCAAGCCGGAGAATCGCGAAAAGCTCATCAAGTTCATGGGAATCGAGCGCGTGCGCTACAGGCTGCCGGTCCACCCCGGAGACCAGGTGGTGATCGAGGCCATCGTGCGCCGGCTGCGCAGCCGCACGGGACAGCTGCGCGGCATCGCGCGGGTTGACGGTAAGGTGGTCGTCGACGGCACGATGACATTTGCGCTCGGCGGACGCAACGAAGGATCGCCGGTCTAGCGCACGATCAGCACCGCCATCCCGATCTTCACTCCGCGCGACGACCAGGCCGCCCACTTCGAATCGGGGTGGAAATAGCGCCACGCGTCGAGTACTGCGGGCGCGAGCAGGAGCGCTCCGATCCACCGCTCGTCGACGCGGGCCGACTGCGCTATTCCGCGGGTGTCGCGTTCGACGGGTCCGGTCTTCGCGAACGCGGCACCGGCATACGCCGCGGACGTCGCGACGTTGAACGTGAAAATCCCTTTGGGAAATGGACCGCGCTCGCGCAGCGGGCGACCGCGCGACAACAGCCATTCGTTCTCCGCGTGCTGCAACCAGAAGCCGGCTGAAGAAATCGTGAACTCCTGCCGGCGCGGCAGTCCGCTCGCGTGCGTGATCGCGAAGAATGGAATGCCGTGAAAGTTCACCTTCTTGAGGTGCGGTTGCTGGCCGAACGCGGCGTTCGCGATGAGATGCGCCGACTCGTGGAGTGCCAGCCCTGTGGCGCCCCCGGCCACGAACAATGCAGCCTGCTCTAGTTTTGATGGAGGGTCGTCCGGCGGTGCGGGGTCAGTCTCCTGTGCCGCTGCCACTACGGCAGAGCTTGTAACTGCTAGCAGACAAAGAATTACCAGCTGGACGGTAGGTGAAAGCCGAGCCTTTCGGCGCACGGCACAGCAGTTGCTCTTCTCGTGCGCTGTTGCATACGGCGTCGCACGCCAGGCGGCGCGGAGGAGAACGAGCATGCTTGAGACTATCGCGATCATTCTGATCGTGCTGTGGCTGCTGGGAATGGTGAGCGGCTACACCATGGGCAATTTCATCTACGTCCTGCTGGTGATTGCCATCGTGTTGTTCCTGGTGCGCCTGATCAGTGGACGACGAGTCTAATCACTAAGACTGAATCCGCGCCGAGGTCGCAGCGCTGACCTTGGCCGGTGGGCACACAGGATCGCCGTCGACTCGGCACCCGGCCGGCGCGCACGCGTCGGCCGTGAATTCTAGGCCGCCCGTGCGCGCGGCTCAATATTGGTCCATTTCACGATCGCGACACCAGCGAACACCAGTCCTGCCGCGGCGGTCATCCGCGAGTCGAACGGTTCCCCGAGCAGGCTGACCCCCAGCGCCACGGCGATCACCGGATTGATGTAGGCGTACAGCGACACAAACGACACTTCCAAGTGCCGCAGTGCGTACGTGTACGCCACGAACCCGCCGATCGCTCCGAACGTGGAGAGATACAGCAGCGCCATCGCCGTCCGCGGCGTGAAGTACAGATGCGGCAGCTCGCCCCGCAGCGCGCCGATCGCAATCATCATCGCGCCGCCGGCCAGCATCTGAAGCGCCGTCGTACCGAGGACGTTGTCGGTTCGCCCATTCCGTCGCGAATATGCGGATCCCAGGGACCACCCTATCGACGCAATCTGCAAGGCGAGGACGCCCGCGAGAAACGCGCGATGGCTGCTGCCGCCGATCGCGAGATCCGGCCAGACCAGCACGAGGATCCCGGTGAAGCCGACGAGCAGTCCGGCGACGATTTTTCCGGTCAGCTTCTCGCCACCCGGCAACGCCGCTTCGACCGCCGCCATCCAGAACGGGTTGCACGCGATGATGACGGCCGCCAGCCCGCTGGGGACCCACTGCTCTGCGATGACCACTCCACCGTTGCCGAGGACGAGCATCAGGAAGCCGAGCAGCACGATTCCCGGCCATCGCTCGAGCGGGGGCAGCTTCTGCCCACTCGCCCCCACATACACCACCAAAAGCAGCCCCGCGATGATCCAGCGGAGACCGCCCATCAACATCGGCGGCATCGTTTCGAGGCAGATGCGAATCCCGAGATAGGTGGTGCCCCAGACGAGACAAACGGTGACCCACGCGAAATAGGCGGCGCGGCGCTGCCGCGGCGTCGTCGTGATCATTCAGATGAATCCATACAGTCCCCGCCCGAGCCGGGCTCCCCCGTCGACCGTCAGCACCTCGCCGGTGATGAACCGGGCATGCTCTGACAGAAGAAACGCGACGGCGTCCGCAACATCCCCGGGCTGTCCCCATCGCTTCAGCGGCACTGAATCCGTGATGCGCTGGACGGCTTCAGGTGTGCTCCACAGCTGTTTCGCCGCACCCGGCGTATCTATCGGCCCTGGAGCAACGGCGTTGACGCGGATGTCGTAGCGCGCCCATTCGACCGCCAGCGTTTGCGTCATCGACATGACTCCCGCCTTCGCGGCGGCCGAATGGATGGTGCCGGGGCTTCCCGTCCACACATAGTTGGCCAGGATCGACACGATTGACCCGCCGGCCCCGCGCGCGATCATGTGCCGGCCAACGGCGCGCGAGCAGTAGAAGCTGCCATTCAATACGATTCCGACGACCGCGTTCCATCCATTCGGCGAAAGGTCTTCGGCGCGGCAGACGAAGTTGCCCGCCGCGTTGTTCACGAGGATATCGATGCGGCCGAAGTGCTTGACGACGCGGCCGACCATTTCGTCGACCTGTTCGGGATTGCGGACGTCGAGCTGTACCGCGAGCGGATCGAGGCCCGCGTGGCGGAGCTCTGCGTTGCTGCGTTCGAGGTTCGCGGCGTTACGGCTGCCGACGGCGAGGTGCGCGCCGAGCTCGCCGAGCCGCTTTGCGATGGCGAGGCCCAGGCCGGTGCCGCCGCCGGTCACGATCGCAACTTGATCTTTGAGCAGCGTTGAGCTGAACATTCCGACAGAGTAAAGGCTCAGGGCTCAGGGCTCAAGGCTCACGGCTCAGCGCGGTCGTTTCACGGGCGGCTGCGGTGTCGGCGTCATCGTGCCGAACTGTGGGCGGTAAGTCGCTTCGATGACCGCTCGAATCTCCCGAACCGACTTCCCGGCGTTGTGCATTTCCATCGCGTCACGCGCGACGTCGAGACACACCCCTCAACCCATGCCATGGGATTCCCACTCGGGGACGCCCTTCGCATCGCGGCTCTTGATGAAGCAATCGTCGTTGCCCTTGTGCCCGGAACGCTGGCAGCCGCAGAAGCACGGCACGTAGTGGAGCACCTCGGGATGTCGCGCCGCGAATGCAAACACCGACCGCACGATTTCCGGAGAGCGGGGCAAGGGGTACGAAACCTGCGGCAGCGGCGGCAACGGTCCGTTGTAGGCCGGCGGCGGCGGCGTGAATTGCACGACCGGATCCGCGGGAGTTGACGCCCGAGGGGTGGCTTGCGGCACGACCCGCTGTTCCGCCGGAGCCGCATTGGACGAAGCGGCGATCGTATCGGAGCGGCACGCCGCGGTCGGGGTGGCACACGCGATGACAACGAGCAGCGGAAGGAACCTCGCGACCATTCATCGATCTTACCCCAGAGCAGCCTCGAGACCCTGAAGGCTTGAGCCAATCTGTATAATCCTCCCGTGGCCGATACCACGCCGGCTGCGGCTCCTCCGGCGGAAGCGTTTGCGCGCCTGTTCGAGTCGGTGCACGAGGGTGTCTACATCGGCACGGTGTCGCCCTCCGCCGCGCTGACGCTCTCCGCCAACCCCTATCTCAAACTGATGTTCGGCTACGCGGCGGAGACACCGCAGGAGGATGTGCGTCCGTTCGAGATCGAGCGCTTTCTGGATCCTCAGGCACGCGAGGGATTCGTCGAGCGCCTGCAGCGCGATGCCGCGGTCACCGACTACCTGCTGCGGCTGCGGCGCGCTGATCGCACGCCGATCTGGGTCGAAGTGACGGCGCACGCAGAACCCTGCGGCGACGGCATCCGCGTCGAGGCGCTGATGCGCGACGTCAGCGAGCGCAAGCGCCTGGAGGACCAGGCGCGCGATCTGTATCACCAGCTGCTGCAGGCGGAAAAACTCGCGGCGCTCGGACAAACGATTTCAGGGGTGGCCCACGAGCTGAACAACCCGCTGGCCACGATCCTGACGTGGGCGGAGCGGCTGGCGCAGCGTCCGGCCGACGATCAGACCAAGCGTGGCCTGGAAACAATTCTCAGCGAGTCGGAACGGGCCGCGAAAATCGTCCGGAACCTGCTGACCTTCGCGCGAAAGCGGCACACGACGCGCGCGATGGTCGATCTCAACCAGGTCGTGCGCGAGACGCTGGCGCTCCGATCGTACGAACAGCGGATCAGCAACATCACCATTCTCGAGGCGCTGCCCTCGGGCCTGCCGCAGGTCTTTTCCGATCCGCACCAGATCCAGCAGGTCCTGCTCAATCTGATCATCAACGCCGAACAGGCGATGATTGGCTCGCACGGCCGCGGCACGCTCATTGTCCGCACCTGGCACGACGCGGACCGCGACGCCGTGGTCCTCGAGGTGAATGACGACGGGCCGGGCGTGCCGGAAGACGTGCAGCCGCGGATCTTCGATCCCTTCTTCACGACGAAGGAGGTGGGGAAGGGGACCGGCCTGGGCCTCACGGTCGCCTATGCGATCGTCCAGGAGCACGGCGGCCGTATCAGCGTGAAATCCGCGCCCGGGTGCGGCGCGTCGTTCTATGTGGAGCTGCCCGTCGGCGCCGGTCCGTTGAAGCCGGTGCTGCCGCGGCCGCCGGAGCGCTCGTCTGCCGCCGACATCGGCGCGGGCGCCGCGGTGCTGGTGGTGGAGGACGAAGCCGCGCTCGGCGCGGCAGTTGCCGAAGCGCTGCGCGACGCCGGCTTTTCGGTCGATCACGCCAACGACGGGGTCGAAGCGCTCGAGCGGCTGCGCGACCGCCCTTACGACCTGATCATCTGTGACCTGAAGATGCCGCGACTCGACGGAACCGCCTTCTATCGCGAACTCGAAGCCATCGATGCCGCGATGGCGCACCGGATACTGTTCGTCACCGGCGACGTCGCCGGCACCGATGCGGAGCGGTTCCTCGAGGAAACGGGGTGCCGCTGGCTCGCGAAACCGTTCCGGCTCAAAGACCTGCTGCGCGTCTCGCGCGAAATGCTGCAGTAGGTTCTTCTACCTTTTACCTTTTACCTTTTACCTTTTACTTTCTACCTTTCCGAATTCAACGAGCAGCCGCCACGGCACGATCGCGGCGCGCAATCCGTCGCCGCGGTTCGGCGCGCTCCGGCTGACGGTACTGAAGAACGACCCCGGGCTGCGATGACGCCCTGACGTCCGCTTTTGCCATGCGCATTTTGCGCATCGTGTTCTGGAACGACAGCACGGCGGCGCTGATCGCGCCGGCATCGCAGTCGGCGCCGAGCGCTTTCCGCAGCCGCTGCACCGCGCGGGCGTGCAGCTGCGATACGCGCGACTCGTTGACGCCGATCTCGGCGCCGATCTGCTTCATCGTCGCTTCGCCGTAGTAGTAGAGGCCGATCACCTTGCGCTCGCGCGGCGGGAGCGACGCAATCGCGGCACGAATGCGGTCGCGGACCTCGCGTTCCTCGTACGCGCGGTCGGGCGCGACCGGCTCGGACGGCACGAGCGCCGGCGGCAGGGTCGCGCCGTCGACGTTTTCCCCGGCGGACAGCGGTGAGGTCGATTCGATCGTGTTGATGCGCACGATCGTCCGGCCCAGGCGCGCCTCATCCGATCCAATGCGTGCCGCGAGATCGGCCAGCGACGGCTCTGCGCCGAGCTCGCGCCGCAGTTCCTCCCGGGCGGCCTCGAGCTCACGCCGCTGACGGCGGACCCCGCGTGGCCAGGCGTCACGGCGCAGCGCATCGATCATCGCGCCGCGGACGCGGCGTTCCGCGAACGTCTCGAACTTGATGCCGCGCGCCTCGTCGAACCGGCACGCGGCGTCGATCAGCCCGATCATGCCGTCCTGGACCAGGTCGCCCAGCTCGATCGAGTGCGGCATGGACGAGGCGACACGGCGCGCGAGGGATTCGACGAACGGCAGGCCGGCGGCGATCCGATCACGATGACGGGCGGCGAGTGGCTGACGCTGCATGGGTCCGGGTCTCCTCGAAAGTGGCAGCCACCAAAAGGCTACGGGCGACCTCTACCGCAACGCCGATACCACCGGAAAAGCGATCAGAACACGAAGCTGGGTCCAGCCGAAAAATTGGTTCCCAACTCCCCGTTTTTCAGAGACTTACGTCCTTATTGCTGGGATGTGAAGGGGCGTGAACTTCCGGGTGGAACTGACTAACGTGGTCAAAATACTGACGACTGGAAGGCTGTAGTGTCAAATTGTCGGCTGCTCAGGACTGCTTGAACTGCAGGCGGATCTCACGTGCGGTCGCCATCGCGTCGAGTACGCTCGAGACGACCTGGGCGGCGCGGTTGCGCGTCATGTCATCGGTCGCCTTCGACTCGATGAGTTCGGCGTTCGCGAGGATGATTCCGAGCTGGTTGTTCAGCCGATGAAACAGCAACCCGAGGTCTGGCGCGTCGTTCACGGGCCTCCTCAAGCGTCCCGGGTCTGCCGCCGGAGTCATGATGCTTCTTTGGTGGTGAGTTCGTGCGTGCGGCCGTCCGGGTCGCGCCAGAGCGTGTCGACGAAGATCCGCACCGAACCGCCGGCCGTGCGGACATATTCGACTTTCCCGCTCGCGATCCAGTTGTAGATCGTGCGCCGGCTGACGCCTACCAGCTCGCACGCCTTCATGATCGAAATGGTCTTGCGGTCGGTCATCATTGCGTTCCGCACTCCCTGTTCGTTGACAGTTATCGGAACAGGCGCCGGGGCGCTATAGGGTAACTAGCAGGCCACGAAGAGCACGGAAGGGGGCACCCTCTTAGTGAACTTTCCGCACACGCCAATTGACCGCCAATCGGAGGGGTGTCAAAATACCGCCCACTCACTAAATGTCTGAAGGCCAGAAACATCTGCTCATCGTCGACGACGAGAGCGCCTTGCGCGAGGCGATCGCCGAGCGGCTCGCGGACCACGGATTCGTCGTCGAGCAGGCGGGGAGCGGCGAACAGGCGCTCGAACGTCTCGCCGACTTTGCGTTCGACATTCTGATCACCGACCTGCGGCTTCCCGGCATCGACGGGCGAAAGGTGATTGAGGCGGCGCTCGAGCGCTACCCCGATATCATCCCCATCGTGATCACGGGCTACGGCACCGTCAAGGACGCCGTCGAAGCCATCAAGCAGGGGGCCGCCGATTTCATCACGAAGCCGTTTCAATTCGACGCACTGCTGCATGTGCTCCGCTCCGCGCTCGAGCAGCGGCGTCTGAAATCCGAGAACGCGTACCTGCGATCGCAACTCGAGGATCGTTATCGCATCGACGGACTGGTCGGGCACAGTCCCGCCATGCGCTCGCTCTTTCACCTGCTGGAAACCGTCGCGGCGACCTCGAGCACGGTGCTGATCACCGGCGAAACCGGCACCGGGAAAGAGCTCGCGGCGCGGGCGATTCACCACAACAGCCCACGGCGCGCCAACCGCTTCGTGGCGATCAACTGCAGCGCGATCCCCGAGACGCTGCTGGAGGCGGAGCTCTTCGGCCACGTGCGCGGGGCGTTCACCGGCGCGGTCGGAACACGACAGGGCCGTTTCGAGCAGGCACACCGGGGCACGCTGTTCCTCGACGAAGTGGGGACGATGAGTCCCGCGCTGCAGGCGAAGCTGCTCCGCGTCCTTCAGGAGCGCGAGTTCGAACGCGTCGGCGATTCGCACACGATCAAGATCGATGTGCGAGTGATTGCCGCCACGCATTCGGACCTGAAGAAGATGGTCGCGGATGGACTGTTCCGCGAGGACCTGTTCTACCGTCTGAACGTGATTCCGGTGCAGCTGCCGCCGCTGCGGGAGCGCCGCGAAGACGTTCCGCTTCTCGCGCAGCACTTCCTCCAGAAAGTCGCCGGCGAATCGGGACGCGGTCCGATCACGATTTCACAGGAAGCGCTGCGGCGGCTCATGGCGTTTCATTGGCCCGGCAACGTCCGCCAGCTCGAAAACGTCGTCGAGCGCGCGCTCGCCTTCAGCAACGGGCGATCCCAGATCGATGTGCAGGATCTGTCGCCCGAGATCCAGAGCCAGCCCGCGCCAACCGATTCCTCACAGGTATGGTTCCCCGAAGACGGGGTGGACTTCGACACCTACATCGAGGCGGTGGAGCTCTCGCTGATCCGCCGATCCCTGGAGCGGACGCAGGGCAACAAGCGCCAGGCCGCAAAGCTGCTGAACCTCAAACGCACCACGCTCATCGAGAAGCTCAAGCGCCTCGAGCCCAACGACAGGGCGGCAAAGCTGCCATAATCGAGGCGTATGCCTCCCCGGCACCATTACTGGACGATCATCCTCGAAGGTAAACCGACAGCGTTTCGCGCCCATACGCACGACGAGCTCGTGCCGACGCTGCGTCAGCTGCAGGCGCGGCATCCCGATGCCGTGATGAAATGGTTCGCGCGCGGTCGGCTCTGGGAATCGCAGGAGGAAGAGCGCGCGCAGGCGGCGGCGCGGCGGCGTGCGCCGCGCGAGCAGCGGCCGCGAGATTGGCGTCCTGGTGGCGAACACGCGGATCCGCGCGATCGCTTCCAAATCCCGCGCGACGAGAAGAGGCGGCGGTTCGCCGAAAAGATGCGGCGCGATCGCGACTGGCCGCTGAAGGATCGCGAGGATCGTGGTGCGCGTCCGCCGCGCGAAGAGGGCCGGCCGCCGGGCCGGCCGCCATCGAGCCGGCCCACGGCACGTCGACTCCCGACCGGGCGTCCCCCGAGCGGACGTCCTCCGACCGGACGTCCACCCGTCGGTCGGCCTCCTTCAGGCGCGCGACCTTCAGGTCCGCGGCCTCCGGGCGCGCGCCCTCATGGTGGCCGGCCGCCAGGTGTACGGAAACCCGGCGGAGGAAATAGAGGCGGCGGAAACAGAGGCGGCGGAAACAGGGGCGGCGGGAACAGAGGCGGTGGAAGCGCGGGCGGCGGAGGACGCAACCGATGATTGCCCACGTCGTCCTCTTCAGTCCAAAGCCTGACCTCCCCGAAGCCGACCGTCGCGCGATCATTGAAGCGCTCGTCGCGGCAGCCGGGGAGATCCCGTCGATCAAGCGCTTTCGCGTTGGCAAGCGGGTCAAGCACTGGATGCCGGGGTACGAGCAATTGATGCGTGACGACTACGAATTCGCCGCCATCGTGGAGTTCGACGACATCGAGGCGCTCAAACTGTACCTTGCACACCCGTCGCATGCCACGATCGGGCGGCATTTCACCTCGTCTGCGTCGAAGGCGATCGCCTACGATTACGCGATCGTGGATGCCGCGGCGGCCGGCGATCTGGTGGGCTGAAAGAAGAAGTCCTCGATTATCGCCCGCAACTGCGGAATGGATTCAGCGGCATTGATCGCGACGCGCAGGTGCGAGCCATTGTCGAGTCCCTTCGTGTACCACGAGTTCAGCGCGCGAATCTTGTTGATCACCCAGCGCTCGCGGCCGCGTGCCGGCGGGCTGATCGCGGCGCCCGACCGCTCACCGGGCGCCACGTGCCGAAAGCCTGCCGCCTCGCCGACCCGCTCGGTCATCAGGAGATCGATGTAGTCCAGCAGGAAGACTCCGCGTTCCTCTGCAGACACGTCGTTCGCTTGCCGCCCGGCGGCGATCTCAGCCGCCTGCTGAAAGATCCACGGATTGCGCAACGCGCCGCGCCCGACGAGCACGCCACGAATATGTCCGCTCCGCATCCGTTCCACGATTTGCTGCGGCTCCACACAGTCGCCGCTGCCGAAGACCGGAATCGACACGCCTGACGCGACCCGGGCAATGAGATCCCAGTCGGAGAACCCGGAGTAGGACTGCGCGGCGGTGCGCCCGTGCACCGCGAGCGCTGCGGCTCCCGCATCCTCCAGCCGCCGTGCGAGCTCCGGTGCCGTGATCTCGTGCGCATCCCAACCGGCGCGCATCTTCACCGTCACCGGGATCGTCACCGCGCGCGCCATCGCGCGCACGACCTCCGCCGCGTGTTCGGGTTCCCGCATCAGGCTGCAGCCCGCGTTGTGCTTGGCGATTTTCGGGACCGGGCATCCCATGTTGACGTCGACGATATCGGCCCCCATCCCTTCGACGATCTGCGCCGCAGCCGCCATCTTCTCGGGATCGCCGCCGAAGATCTGAATCGAAACCGGACGCTCTTCCTCGGTGTACTCGGCGTACTCCAGCGTGCGATCGATGCCACGCACGAGGCCTTCCGAGCTGACCATCTCGCTGACGACAAGGCCGCAGCCGCCGCGGCGTTTCACCAGCCGGCGAAACGCAGTGTCCGTCATGCCCGCCATCGGGGCGAGCGCAAAGGGAGGGGCGAGATCGATGGATGCGATTTTCATCAGTAAGCCCGCACGTCGGCGGCGTCCACTTCGACGCTGACCGCCTGGCCGATCAAATCGACCGCCAGCACGAGCCGCGCGTGTGCCCCCTTGCGCAGCAGTCGCCCGACCACGCCCCGCAGCGGTCCGTGAACAACTTCGACCATCGTGCCTTCACGGATGAACGGGCACGGATCGAACTGCAGGTCGCTCTCGACGAGACGGCGGATGCCCTCGATCTCGAAGTCGGGAATCGGCACGATCTCACCATCGAACGCGACGATATTGACGACGCCGGTGCACTTGACGACGGGGAGCCGGTCGCGCGAGTCGAAGCGCGCGAAGCAGTAGCCTGGAAAGAGCGGCCAGTCGACCTTCTTCTTCCGATCCTTCCAACGGCTCCACTTCGTGATCGTGGGAAGAAATGCCTCGACGCCCTTGCGCTCGAGCTGCTCGCGCACCACCTGTTCATGGCGTGAACGCGTCCAGATCGCGTACCAGGCCGCGAGCGGCTCGTTCACCATGTCGAGAGTTGTCTCAGTGCCCGCCTTCGGCCGCGACCTGCCGCTCGTACAGCTTCTTGAGCTCTTCGTTCTTCCACTCGATGAGCGCCTGGCCGCGCATACGCGCGAGGAATTTGCGCACTTCAGTCTGCTGCCGCGCGTCGTGCACCTTGTCGGCGACGAGGTCGCGAACCGATTCGAACGGTTGAATCGACGCCGGCTTGATGGTCTCCAGCTTCAGGATCTGCACGCCGCGAGGGGTACGGATCGGCTTCGTGATGTCGCCCGGTTTCATCTTGCCAATCAATTCCTGCAGCGATACGGAAACCTCGGCGAGGTTGATCGGACCGATGAGACCGCCGTTCGCCTTCGACGGCGACGCCGAGGCTTCAGCGGCGACCTTCGCGAAGTCCTCGCCGGCAAGCAGGCGCGTGCGGAGCGCTTCCGCCTGCTGCTCCGCGTCATTCTGCTTCGCCACGCTGATCGAAGGCTGTCCCCCCTGGTTCGTCGCCGGCACCTCGAGCAGGATTTCGCGCAGCGTGACGCTCGCCGGCTCGGCGAATTCCTCCTTGTGCAGGGCGTAGTACTGGCGCGCTTCCTCCTCGGTGATCGAAAGCTTCGATCCAACCTCGTCGCGCTGCACCTGGCTGACCATGAAGTTCTTCTCGACGTTCTTGCGCAGATCCTCGACGGTCATGCCTTCCTGCTTCAAGGCGTCCTGGAACCGCTTGTCGTCGGTGAGGTTCTGTTCCTTCCGCAGGTTGTCGAGCCACGCCTTGAACTGCTCGTCAGTGAGGTGATAGCCCTTCTCCTTGCCCAGCTGCAGGAGCAGCAGCTCGTCGATCGCGTCGACCAGCAGCTGCGGCGTGACCTCGTCGAGCGCTTTCTTCAACTCCTGATCGTTCTTGACGGCTTCGGGCTTCAGATCGCGCCCCAGCCGCGCGCGGATCGCGGCGGTCTGCCGTTCTTCCAGCTCGGTCTGGGTCAGGATGTCGCCGTTCACCTTCACCAGGACGCGCTCGATGACCTGCGCCTGCGCCGTAGCGGCGACGACCGAGAGCCCCAGCGCGGCGAGGCCGGTTCTAGTCCAGTTCATAGAATTTCCCTAAGTTCCTGTAAACCAATATTTTACCCGATTGACCGGCCGCCGCTCAACTCGCGCAGCAGCCCCGAGACGCGGGTGAACACGCCGTCCTCCGCCCGCGGATCCTCCTTGGCGGGCCGCATGATTTCGTCCTTCGTGAAGCCGGGAGCGACCTCGCCCGCCTGCGCGCGCGCGGCCCACCACGAGCCGCTCGCCACCGGGTCTTTCCCTTTCTTCGCGAATGGGGTCGGCGCAGCCGGTTTCGGTGCGGGGGCCGCCGCCCGAGGCGCGACGGGCTTCTTGAGGTCCAGCTTGAGCGTTGCCGGCGGAACCAGTGTCACGTCCCCCCGCTGCTGAACGACGCGAAACAACCACGCGGGATCGAGCTTCGCTTCCGGTCTGAACTTTAGGACGACAACCGAGCCCTCGCGGTCGAGCGACTCCAGACCGATGCGGTCGGCGAGGAGCCGGATCGAGGCGTATTCGGCCAAGTTCAATACCGATTCCGGCGGACTGCCGTAACGGTCGCGGACCTCGTGGACGAGCCGCTCCAGTTCCTCGCCGCTTCTCACAGCAGCCATCCGGCGGTACACCGTCAGCCGCTGGTTCATGTCGATGATGTATTGCTCGTCGATGCGCAGGTCGACCCGAAGGTTCACGTTGGCCCGGACCTCGTCTTCGATTTCCTCGCCCTTCAGCTCCTTGATGGTCTGTTCCAGGAGCTTCATATACATGTCGAAGCCGACCGCCTCGATGTGGCCGCTCTGTTCGCCGCCGAGAAGATTGCCCGCACCGCGGATCTCCAGATCCAGCGCCGCGACGCGAAACCCGCTGCCGAGATCGCTGAACTCGCGGATTGCCGCCAGGCGTTTCTTCGCGATCGGCGACAGCGCTTCCTCCGGAGGAATCATCAGGTACGCGTAGGCGCGACGATCGGAGCGGCCGACCCGTCCCCGGAGCTGGTACAACTGCGCCAGGCCGTAGCGATCGGCGCGGTTGATGATCATCGTGTTCGCGTTGGGAATGTCGAGGCCGTTCTCGATGATCGTGGTGGCGAGCAAGACATCGTACTTGTGGGCGACGAAGTCGACCATCGCGCGCTCGAGCGCTTCCTCACTCATCTGGCCGTGGCCGATGACGATGCGCGCCTCGGGCACGAGGCGCGTAATCAGGTTGCCGAGCGAGTAGATGGACTCCACACGGTTGTGGACGATGTAGACCTGCCCGCCGCGTTCCAGTTCGGTCCGGATCGCGCGCCGGATCACTTCCTGGTCGAACTTGACGACGTTGGTCTGGATCGACAGGCGATCCTTGGGCGGCGTCTCGATGATCGACATGTCGCGAATACCGGCGAGCGACATGTTCAGCGTGCGCGGGATGGGTGTCGCCGTCATGGTCAGGACGTCGACCCGCTTGCGCATCTGCTTGATGCGTTCCTTGTGCGCCACCCCGAAACGCTGCTCCTCGTCGACCACCAGCAGGCCGAGGTCGCGGAACTCCACATCCTTCGACAGCAGCCGATGCGTGCCGACGATGATTTCGACCTTGCCCTGCTTGAGATCCTCGAGCGTCTGCTTCTGCTCCGCTTTGGAGCGGAAGCGGCTGACCATGTCGATGCGCACCGGGAACGCCGCAAATCGATCCTTCAGCGTCTTCAGATGCTGGAACGCGAGCACCGTCGTCGGCGCGAGGAACGCGACCTGCTTCCCGTCCATCACGGCTTTGAACGCCGCCCGCATCGCGACTTCGGTCTTGCCGTAGCCGACGTCGCCGCACAGCAGGCGATCCATCGTGGTGGGAGACTCCATGTCCCCTTTGATGTCCGCGATCGCGCTCACCTGGTCGGTGGTGAGATCCCACTCGAACGCGTCCTCGAATTCCTGCTGCCAGTG
>JBKPLP010000164.1:0-23637 GCA_046731735.1 Acidobacteriota bacterium | reverse complement strand
TCGCCGTACTTCGCCGATGTGATCTGGGAAGGGCTGTCCACGGAACACGTGCGCCAGGGGCTGACTGGCAAGATCGAGCTCGACGCCCTGCGGCGCATCTGGATGCCAATCTCGCCGTTCCCGTACATCGACCGCGTCCGCGGCAAGAAGGTCCTGCTCGTTTACGCGCGATACGATCTGACGTTTCCGCTGACGCTCTCGAAAATGCTGGTCGCAGAGTTCAAGAGCCGCGGCATCAACCCGGAAGTCGCTGTGTTGCCTTGCGGTCACTACAGCACCGGCGTGTCCCCGTTCAAGTGGATCGACGGCTTCATTCTCTGCCGATTCCTGAATCGCCAACTGTAATGAGGCGGGGCGTAAAGCCCCGCCCTACGTGGTCGTGTGTAGGCCGGCCCTTTATGGGCCGGCGATGTGGGCCGGCGATGTAGGCCGGCCCTTTATGGGCCGGCGGATTACAAGTATTTCAGGATGCCGCGAAGCGCGTCGAAGAGGACGCCGGCGACCGCGCGCACGAGCGGCGACACCTCGCCGTTCGCGATGTTCTCAGCAGTACTCACCGGCTGCGTGACGAGGAGATAGATCAACCCGCCGGCGAAGGCCGCCGTCAGGATTCCGATGATGCCTGCGACGCTGAGGGTACGCTGAGCGAAGCTCATAGGAATCGGTACAGTGTACAACGACCCCGCATACCTGAGAGTTGGACGGAACTGCGCTGCGCCCGGTTCACCTGCCCTGGGCCGGTCGCGAGCCGGCGGACGGGAACTTGTTACGCGGTCGTTACCTCGGTGACCGCGCCGAGGTTGAGCCTTGGCAGCGACGGCCCCACCTTATCACGATCACCCACGATCACGGTCAGGAGGCGGGACGGATCGATATGCGCCCGCGCGACCCGCGTGACGTCGTCCGCGCCGATCGCCAGCACTTTCGGCACGAACGTCGAGAAGTAGTCGTCGGGAAGGCTGTACAGCGCGAGCTGTGCCGCAGCGCGGCTGATCTGTTCCGCTGTTTCGAAGTTCCGCGGGTGACCCCGGGTGAGCGCCGCACGCCCGGTTTCCAGTTCCTGCGGGGTCGGCGGCCGGGCGCCGCGGATTGCCTCGATCTCGGCCAGCGCCTCAACCACAGCGTCGGCGGTCGCATCGGATTGCACGCTGGCGTGCAGGGTGAACGGGCCCGGGCCGCGGCGAAAATCGAACGACGTCCTCGCGCCGTAGGTATAGCCCTTGTCCTCGCGCAGGTTCATGTTGATCCGGCTGACGAACTGCCCGCCGAGAATCATGTTCAGCACGAGCAAGGCGTGGTAGTCCGGCGTGCTGCGCGCGGCCGCCACGTGCCCGATGCGCAGCTCCGATTGCGCCGCGTCAGGACGATGGACGAGCGCCACGCGACCATCGGGGAGCCGCGGCGGTGGCAGCGCGAAGGGATCGACCACGCCGCCGCTCTTCCCGGTTGCCTCGACCCATCCGCCGAACGCGGTTTCCACCAGATCCGCGAGCTGCTCGTGCGGCGCGTCGCCTGAGGCGATCACCGTCAGGCGCGACGGCGAGAACATCTGCGCGTGAAACGCGGTGACGTCGCGCAGCAGCATCGATCGCAGCGATGTCTCCGATCCGATCGGCAGGTGCCCGTAGGGGTGGTCGCCGTAGAGCAGCTGCGTGTAGGCGCGATCCGCGAGCGCCGGAGCCAGGTCGCGCATCTGCACCAGGCGGTTGAGACGCAGATCGCGAACCCGATCGAAGTCGCGCGGTTCCAGCCGCGGCCGGCGAATCATATCGGCCAGCAGCGCGGCCGCGCGATCGGCGAAGCGCGCGAGGCTCGAAAGAGTAAGGAGGGTCGCGTCCGATCCGATTTCCGAATCCAGGTGGCCGCCGATGCGCCCGAGCGTGTCGTGCAGCTCGAGGGCATCCAGATCGCCGCAGCCTTCGTCGAGCATGTCGCTCGTCAGCGCCGCGAGGCCGGGACGATCCGATGGATCGGCGGCGGCGCCGAGCGGAAGCAGCGCCAGGAAGCTGACCAGCGGGACGGCGTGGTGCTCGACAGTCCAGACACGGACGCCGTTCGAGAGCGAACGACGCCGGATTTCGGGGAATCTGAACGGGGGATCGGGGCCGAGTGGTGGGAGCTGCGCGCGATTGACTGGCATGTCTAGGAAACGGACACCGGCTGCGAACCGGGCAGCGCGAGCGGAACCCGGGTTCTCGGTACCACGCTGAGCGCGACCCGGGCGCCGGGCCGAAGAATGCGGTGCGCGGCGCTCTGCATCGCCTCCGGCGTCACGCGCTGGTATCGTTCGAGATCACGTTCGAAGAAACCCGGATCCCCGACGAAAATGTTATAGGCGTTCAATTGATCGGACTTGCCGCCGAAGCCGCCGACGGTCTGCAGGCGATACATGAAGTTCGCTTCCGCCTGTGCCTGGCATCGCTCCATTTCGGGCGCGGTAGGCCCTTCCGCGATCAGGGTATCGATCACGCGCGCGATTCCGCGATCGACTTCCTGCAACGTGCGACCGGGCGCCGCGGTTGCGATAATCTGAAAATACCCGCCGGCCTCGCGCGAGTTCTGCGACACGGCCACTTCCGTCGCAATCCGTTCATCGTACACGAGCGCGCGGTACAGCCGCGACGTCTTGCCGCTGGCGAGCACCTCCGCCACCAGGTCGAGCTCCGCATCGTCTTCGGAGAAAAGCGCCGGCGAGTGCCAGGCGAGATACAGACGCGGCAGCTCGACGCGATCCTCGAGTAAGAGCCGGTGCTCCGCAGCGGGTGACGGGATCGCGCTGAGCTCCACGGCAGGTGGATCAGCGCCCGCCTCGAGTCCTCCGAAATAGTCGGTCGCGAGCTCCAGCGCCTTATCTGTGTCGACATCGCCGGCGAGTGCGAGCGAGGCGTTGCGCGGCCGGTAATAGGTCCGAAAAAACGCGCGGACGTCATCCAGGCGCGCGGCGCGGATGTCCTCAGCGGCGCCGATCGTCATCCAATGATACGGATGGTCGGGTGGGTACAGCGCCGCCATCATCGCCATGCCCGCGAATCCGTAGGGACGGTTCTCGTAGTTCTGCCGCCGCTCGTTCAGAACGACTTCACGCTGGTTCTCGAACTTCTCCGCGCTCAGCGCCGGCAGCAGGTACCCCATCCGATCCGACTCCATCCAGAGCGCGAGCTCCAAGGCGTTGCGCGGCACGACTTCCCAGTAGTTCGTGCGGTCCGCGTTTGTCGACCCGTTCAGCTGCGCGCCGGCTTCCTGCAGCGGCTGGAAGTAGCCCTGGTCATGGTGCTCGGATCCTTCGAACATCAGGTGTTCGAATAAGTGTGCGAATCCGGTGCGCCCGGGGTGTTCATTCTTCGATCCGACGTGATACCAGACGTTCACCGCGACGATCGGGCAGTCGTGGTCCTCGTGAATCAACACATCCAGCCCGTTGTCGAGCGTGTGACGCGTATACGGAATGTTCATCAGGGTTCTACAGGGTTCGGCCAGGTTCTACTGGGTTCGGCGATCTACACGCTACACTCCGGATGCGATGAACCTCGGCGAACCTTTTGTTCTTGATGTTAACCGAACAGCGAAGCGGATGCTGCTGCTTGTGGCGACGGCGCAGTTCCTGGGGCTGACGTTGTGGTTCTCGGCGACGGCGGCGGCACCGGCGATGGCGGCGGAACTGTCGCTGTCGCACGGCGCCACCGCGTGGCTCACGATGGCCGTCCAGGCCGGCTTCGTCTTCGGGACGCTGGTCAGCGGGCTGCTGAATCTTGCGGATGTTCTCAACGCGCGGCGTCTCTTCGCGCTTGGGTGCGTCGCGGGAGCTGCCGCAAACGCGCTGATTCCGTTCGCCCACGGCAGCACGGCGGTCATCGCGCTTCGTTGTGCCACGGGTGTGGCGCTCGCCTGCGTCTATCCTCCGGGGATGAAGATCGCTGCGGGATGGTTTCTCGACCGGCGCGGTACGGCGCTCGGCGTCGTCGTGGGTGCGCTCACGATTGGATCCGCGTTTCCGCATCTGCTCGCGTGGGCCGGAGCCGCGATCAGCTGGCGGGCGCTGATGTGGTCGTCATCGTCGCTGGCGCTCGCTGGGGCCGCGGTGATCTGGCTGCGCGTCGAGGACGGCCCGTACGTGAGCGCGTCCGCTCCGTTCGATCCGGCGGCGATCCTCCAGGTGATCCGCACGCGTGGCGTGCGGCTGGCGACGCTCGGATACCTCGGTCACATGTGGGAGCTCTACGCGATGTGGACGTGGATTGCGACGTTCGCGACCGCGTCGATCGCCGCGCGAGGCATCGCGGCGCCGCGCACCGGCTCGCTGGTCGCATTCGTTGCGATCGCCAGCGGCGCGGTCGGCTGCGTCATGGCCGGCCGATGGGCCGATGTCTGGGGAAAGGCGCGCGTCGCCGGTCTCGCGATGGCGACGAGCGCGACCTGTGCCGTCGCCGCCGGCGTCGTCTACGGCGCGGCGCTGCCGCTGTTGCTTCTGCTCGCCGTCGTGTGGGGATTCTCGGTCGTCGCCGACTCCGCGCAGTTTTCGGCGCTGGTCGCGGAACACAGCGAGCGCACCCACGTCGGCACCGCGCTGACGCTTCAGACCTGCGCCGGCTTCCTCCTGACGATGGTGAGTATCAGGCTGCTGCCGCTGATCGCGACGTCGATCGGATGGCGCTGGACGTTCCTGGCGCTGGTCCCGGGCCCGGTCGCCGGCGCGGTGGTGATGCAGCGTTTGCGCCGGGAACCCTGAGCCTTGAAGCGCTGAAGCCTTGAGCCCTAAGCCCTAATCGGCATCAGCGGGATCGCCCCCTTCTTGTAGCTGGCGATCGACAGCTGCGCCGCGAGCTGACGCGCGGCCGCACGGAATGCCTCGGCGGCCGGTGATTCCTTCTCCGCGATCGTGATCGGCACGCCGGTGTCGCCGCCGATGCGGATCGGTTCGTAGATCGGAATGCGTCCCAGGAACGGCACCGTCAGCTCCGTCGCGAGCGCCTCGCCCCCGCCTTTGCCGAAGATGTCGCTCTCGTGACGGCATTCGGGACAGACAAAGTGACTCATGTTCTCGACCAGTCCGAGCGTCGGAACATTCAGCTTTTGATACATGCGCACCGCGCGGCGCGTGTCGGCCACCGACACGGTCTGCGGCGTCGTGACGACGACGCTACCGGCGACCGGCACCGCCTGGCTGA
The DNA here is from genome assembly GCA_046731735.1 of Acidobacteriota bacterium. Taxonomy (GTDB): domain Bacteria; phylum Acidobacteriota; class Vicinamibacteria; order Vicinamibacterales; family 2-12-FULL-66-21; genus JALZOC01. The sequence continues at coordinate 18,472 of JBKPLP010000164.1, read as the reverse complement.
GGCTGAGCGCGACGTCGCCGGTGCCCGGCGGCATGTCGACGATCAGGTAATCGATGTTGTCCCAGCGCACCTCTCGGAAAAACTGCTGGATGACACTGTGCAGCATCGGCCCTCGCCAGATCACCGGCGCATCGTCGCTCGTGAGAAACGCCATCGACACGAGCTGGATGCCGTACTGCTGGGCGGGGATGATCTTGCCGTGCTCATCGCCGGTCAGCTGCGTGCTGATCCCGAGCATCAGCGGCACGTTCGGGCCGTAGATGTCGCCGTCGATGATCGCGACGCGCGTGCCCATCTGGCTCAGCGCAACGGCGAGGTTCACAGCGACCGTCGTCTTGCCCACGCCCCCCTTGCCCGCCCCGACCGCGATGATGTTCTTCACGCCCGGTACAGGCGCCTTTCCCATGTCGAGATTCGCCGTTGCGCGCACCTGTGCCGTCATCTCGATGTCGACGTCGGTGACGCCCGGCAGCGCGGCGACCGTTTGCCGCGCCAGCTCGCGCATCTGGTCCTTGACCGGACACGCTGGCGTCGTCAGCTCGATCGTGAACGCGACGCGCCCTCCTTCGATGCGGATGTTCTTGACGAACTTCAACGACACGATGTCGCGGTTCAGATCCGGATCTTTTACGGCGCTCAGCGCCTGGAGAACTGCAGCTTCGGATATTTCGGACATGGTTCTTACTGAATTGTACCCGGGATCCGGGATCCGGGATGCGGGATGCGTTATTTGCGGTTCGCGCCTCGCGGCTCGCGATTCAGGGATTCAGGGATTCAGGGATTAGGGATTCCGGATTAGGGATTCCGGATTAGGGATTCCCGGATTAGGGATTAGGGATTCGTCGTGCGTCTCTCCGCAATCTCCCCCGCAATCGGCACCTTGAATCGTTCCCCCTGGTACGCCTTGAACATGAGGACGAGCCACAGCGCCGCGGATCCGTAGAACACGAAAATCGACAGAATCCATCCGAGAAACGGGATCGAGAGGCAGACGACGAAAGCAACGCACGCGGTGCCGAATACGAGCATCGACTGCATGGCGTGAAACCGCACGAACGTGTTCTGCGGCTCGGTCGCGAAGAACAGCAGACCCGTGACCCAGCCCACGCCGTAGGAGAGTGCCGCCGCGACGTTCTCGTCGAAGCCGCTCGACGTTTTCTGTTCAGCCATGAAAGACTGCAATCAAAAGTCGAAATCAGCGCGGTGGGTGTTCATCGCGGGCTGAACACCCTGCGAGTTTCGTTGTGCATCAGGACCCAGAACGCGTAGATGCCGAGCGCCGTCCCGAAGGGCAGCACGAACAAGTTGAGCACGCCGAGCCACAGCGTCGCGACCCGCCCGCGCGCATGTTCGCGCCGCAACTCTCGACCGGCCCACGCGTTCGCGCCCCCGCCGGCAAGCAACGCGACCGCGAACACCACGAATCCGACCGCCGTCACGCCGGCAGCCAGGCGGTCGCTGCCGGCACTGGCCCCGATCGCGATGGCCCCTAGGGCAAGCAGCAGGGTTGAGATGCCGAGGAGCAGGCCGATGCCGCCCCACACGAGCTGCAGGATCCCCAGCAGGTGGAGGTGTGCCCTCACCGGATTGTAATGCGTACCTCGACCGACGTGTGTGGTGCGCCGGCCGGCGCCACACTCAAGCGGAAGCGCGTGCCTTCGCGGACGCCTGCGGGCACGCGCAGCCTCATCTCCTGGATGACGGCGACTTCTCCGAGGCCGCCGCACGCCGGGCACCACTCGTCCCAGACCTCGCCGCGGCCGCCGCAGCGCAGACAGGTCCTGCGCAGCGGCACATCGAGCGGTACGAGGGCACCCCAGAACGCCTCCTGCGGTGTGAGGACGAGCTCCGCGGACAGGCTGACACTCCGGGCGCCCGCAAAGAACGACTCGCGCATGCGATCGAGCACGCTCGATACCGAGGGGAAGTCAATCGCGATTTCATCGGCGAGCCAATCGCCGCGCCCGCGAGCGATCAGGCTCGCGTCGTACGAGCGGCGCCGGTCAGGATTGCGCAGCACTTCGTAGGCGCGGGCCACTTCGAGGAAGGCGCTTCCTCGATCGTCCCCGGAAATGTCGGGGTGATAGCGCCGGGCAAGCTGCCGGTAAGCGCGCTTGATCTCGTCAGCACCCGCGCTGGGCGAAACGCCGAGAACGTCGTAATAGTCGCGCATTACCCCTGTTGAGCCGGTGCTGCAGAAACAGTGCCGAGTTAACCGAGAGTCCAGGGTGGACGGGGTAATTGAACCACGGAGTACCGGGGAAAACGGAGGGTTTTTTTCAGGGGTTCCCGCAAATCGTCGCCGGGAAAGAGTTTCGCTAGAATGGGAGCGGCGATGCGCGAATGCCCGCTCTGTGGCGAGAAAATGCGGCTCAGCGTCCGGGACGTCCAGGACGCGGACGGCAGCACCCGGCAGGTCCGGGAATGGATCTGCCCCGAATGCGATTATTTCGAAGAGGCTGAAACGGCGGAAGGTTAGCGGGGTTTAGCGGGCGCCGAGCGTCAGCAGCACCTCGTTACGAATTTCTTCCTCGAAGTCCGCGAAATTGAGCGCGGTCTCGCACTCGTCGCACAGCACCTCGATCACCGCGGGGCGTCCTTCCTCGTTCGCTTCCACCCGCGAATCACGTAACTGCACGATGTGCATCTGCAGGGTCTTGACCAGGAAATTCTGATCATTCCCGCAGCTCGGACAGGTCAGGGCCATCTACGTTGAACTCCTCCCGGCCGTCTCAACGGCCGTTGCCAAACCTTCGAATTGTACGAGAACGGCTTTCCGGTACGCAATCAAGATCTTGCGCGGAAAAAAAGAAGTGTACGATGGCGCTTATGGGCGCATCGAATTCATCTCCCGAGGTCCGCAGCGAGGCGCACGGACCGCACTGGGTCGCTTGGATCCCAGATTCGAACGGAAAGCCTTCCGGGTCTGTTGTGCTGGTCGGGAAAACGCGTGAGGAAGCGGAAGAGCGGGCGCGGCAGTGGGGGGAATCTCAGGCAGCCGGGTGAGCGGCTGCCCTTCTATTCGTCGGACTCCTGTTCGTCGTCGAATTCTTCGGGATCACCAAGGCGGAGAATCTGCCCGCTGGCATGCCCCGCCAGGATGCAGTGCGGACCCTTCGCTTCGAGCGAAACGACTGCGACGTCCCAGGGACGCGCACGATAGGCGGCCGCCACGCACCCGCACGGCAGCCCTTCGAGCGCTTCGAGCTCGAACACGGTCGTCGTGGGTCTTACGTAGTTCAGACCACCCGCAGGAACCGGCATACCGCACCTCCCGTCGCCGGCCTCCATTGCAATCTTGGCGCCAGCTAGGTAGTTAGACCGTGTGCGTCCCCCTCTGGTTCCCTTGGCGGCTGAAAATGCTGAAAATGAGCGACTTACGCGAGGCGGCCGGATCGCACTGTGCGCCGCGTCGAAGTGACACCCGTGGGCGACAAACGGGCCGCCGGACTGACTCCGTGTTTGTGCAATCGCCGAACTCGCTCAGCTCATGAGGGTTAGGCGACGCTCTCCAGAACGGCGGCGTTTTGCCGCCACGCGCGGCCGCGTCTCCACACGGTGCACATCGATTACAAAAGTGGCGTTCGTTCCCAACCAGGGTCTTAGGGACCGGGGTAAATCAAGTGCCCCTCGATCACCGTGCCTGGGAACAACGTGCGCACGGCATCGACGTACAACGCGAGCTGCTCATCGTGGGAGGCACGACGCTTTCCGGTCTTGAACTCCAGGACCGCAATGGAACCGTCGTCCCTCTGCACAAGGCAGTCGATGGTTCCCCGAAGGATCAGCCGGCGGCCGCCGGCGTCGCGGCGCATGGAAAACGGCACTTCGTGGAGGCAGGCGCCGCTGCCGAGCAGGCCTGAAACGTCCGCGCGCGAACGGATTCGGTTCCAGGCAGCGAGCGCCACGACGACGATATCGTCCACACTGCGAATCGCAGTTCTTTCTTCGGGACGAAGCAGGTCCCGCGCGTACGAGCGGACCGCTTCGGGTTCGAGCCCGTCAAGCGCGTGGCCCGCTTGAAACAGCCGGTGCACGAGAATTCCGGCGGCACTGTCCTGCGGGTCCCCGCGCCCGGGCTGCTCCGACGCGCCGTCGCGCGCAAGCCACTCGGTGACAGTCGCGCGCGTGACCGGGTGGCCATCTTCGAGCGGACCGAGAAGGTCCAGGCTCGAGCCTGCGGCCGCCGCAGCTGACTCCTGCGGTTTTGGTAAGAGTTCCGCCGGGCGGCATATGCGCCAGTCGAACGACCGACCGGAACCTCCTTCCCATCCGATCATGTCCACTTCTTCGAAGGCCGTCGCGGCCGCTGGAAAGAGCTGCTTCAACGATTCGGGCAGTACCTCGGCGAGACTGCCACGACCGGGCTGCAGCAATCCGTCCTTCAAAACCGACGAAAGATACAGGCGATCGCGCGCCCGCGTCAGCGCCACATAGAGAAGCCGGCGGGTCTCGTGCTTTTCCCGTTCGCGCTCGGCCTCGTCCGAGTCAGAGACGAACGGCCCGATCGACACCGAGGGCTGCCCCGCCTCGCCGTCGACGACGACGCGCACCGGGCGGGGAGGTCCGGTGGCGCCTTTCGCGATGTTCACGACGAACACGATCGGAAACTCGAGGCCCTTCGCCGCGTGGACGGTCATGAGATTGACCGCGTCCAGGGCCTCGATCACCGCGTTCGATTCGTCTCCGGCGGTGAGCGAATCGATGTGGTCGGCGATGCGCGAGAGCGTGGCATAACCGCGATTCTGAATGCGGCGCACCAGTCCGCGCAGCTTCTTCAGGTTCTCCCAGGCTTGCTGACGCCGCGGTCCGCGCAGCTCGAACGCATACGCGGTCGCCGGCAGCAGCTCCTCTATCAGGTCCGCCGGCGGAATGCGGTCCACCAGGTCGATCCACTCCCCGACGTGCGACCGAAGGAACTGGAGCACGCGGCGATCTTCCTCGTCGAGCGCCTGCATCGCCTGCGGCGGCGCAGGATCGGCGATCGCCGCCGCCAGTCTGGGTCCGAGCGCAGACAGCGCGCCGTCCGACAACCGCACGAACCGCGACCGCAACAATGCTGCCGCCCGCAGATCGGAACCCGGATCCGCCAGGTACCGCAGCAACGCCGCGGCATCCTTGATCTCGTCCGCGTCGAAGAACCCGAGGCCTTTGTAGACGTAGCTCGGAATACCGCGCATCTCGAGCGCGTGCTCGAACTCGCGGTGGCTGGCGCGGGATCGGAACAGGATTGCGATGTCTCCTGGTCTGGCACCGCGCGCCACACCGGTCTGCCGGTCACGGACCGTCTCCTCGCGAAGAATGCGCTCGATCTCTGTCGCGACTGCAGCGGCACAAGTCTCAGGAGCGTTTCCGACGGCAACGCCAAGCACCGGGCCACGCGCGGTGTCCGGCGACGGATCGATAGGAAAGCGATCGCCGTCGCGATAGGAGAACTCGTGCGGCCGGTCGCCGCTCTGAGAGATCTCCGAGAAGACGTCGTTGAGGAACGCGAGCAGCTCGGGACGGGCGCGGAAGCTGCGGCTGATCGACCGTCGCGGCGTGCCGGCTGGGCGCAGCGCCTCGATATATCGCGCAGCGTCCTGAAGCACCGCCACTTCGGCGTCGCGGAAGCGGTAGATCGACTGTTTGCGATCGCCGACGATGAAGATCGACGGCTGTGTCGCGAGGCCCAGACCTTGTCCCCACGACTGAATCAGGAGCGACACGAGCTCCCACTGCGCGCGGCTCGTGTCCTGGAACTCGTCGACGAGCACGTGGTGGTAGCGCGACTCGAGGCGGAAACGGCTTTGCGAGAACTCGTCCATCCGGCGCAGCAGTTCGAGCGCGTGGTGCAGCACATCGGAAAAATCGAGTACCGACCGCTCTTCGAGCGCCTGGCGATACTGCGCCAGCGCGATCGCGAACATGCGCCTGACGCCGCGCGCGAGGACGACGTTGAGGTCCCGCGCAAAGCGCTCGATGACCTGCTGGATGTGCGGGGCGATCTGGTAGACGCCCAGCCGGTGGCGCTTCGACGCGGCGTCGGACGGATAGTCGCGGTCGCTCCTGTACGGAGGGATGCTTCCAGTCTTTCGCGGGTTTCCGTCCGTTGTCAGGAAATGCGCTTCCACGCGGTTGAGCACGCCGCGAATCCGGGCATCGTCCGCCCCATCGAGTTCGGCGAGCCGTTGCAGGTCGCGAGCCAGCAGCTGGTACCGCGGATGGTTGACCGGACCGTCGGCAAGGAACTGCGCGAGCCCGCCGGGAACCGCGCGCAGCGCGTCCTGCAGCGCGGTCGCGGCTCGCCGGCAGACGATATCCGCCGTCAGATCGGACGGTCCCCGCGCGAGGAAACGATCGAGCGCGTCCCATGCGACCAGGCGGCGGTCGACGAGCGCCGCGAGCCCTTCGCGCGTTCGCGGGACGCCGAGCTGGGCGAGTACCAGCGCGATGTCCGGCTCCGTCTTCGCGAGCCTGGCAAAAATCCGCAGCGCTCTATCGAGAGATTCCTCGATCAGCCGTGGCACCTCGGTCTCGTCCGCCATCTCGAAACCAGGGTCGAGATCCGCTTCGAGCGGGAACTCCCGCAACAACGACAGACAGAACGCATCGATAGTGCTGATGGCGATGTCGCCAAGACGATCGCGGACGTCGTTCCAGCGCGCGCGATCGAATTCGGATCGGGCCGCCGCATCCTTGAGCTCGCCGATGATCCGATCCCGCATCTCGGCCGCCGCTTTCCGGGTGAACGTGATCGCGAGGATATTGGCCGGATCGACTCCCGCCTTCAGCAGGTTGATGTAGCGCCACACCAGCACCGACGTCTTGCCCGTCCCGGCGGAGGCCTCCAGCACGACGTTGTTGCGCGGATCGATCGCGAACTCACGCGCGCGGGCATCGGGATCGACGGGCGCCGGTCCCTCAATCACCGACGGCGATGCAGATCGCGGCCGGTCGGCATCGTCATCGCCGAACAGCGACGGTTGGGACGACGGGAGCTCGGCGCGATCACTCATCGCCCACGTAATCCTTGCGGCAGACTGGCGCGTAGCCACAGCGCGTGCACAGGAACGGCTCGTCGGGACGCGGTGGGAACTCACCGCGCTCAATCGCGTCGATGGCGGCCAGCAGGCGTTCCTGTCCGGCGCCGACCGCCTCGCGCAGCGAGGACGATCCACCGAGCGCGACGAACGCGTTCTTCTCCTTGAATGCCACGTACCCGGCGCGCCCGAGCGTCCACGATTGGTTGCGGCGGCCGGACAGCGACTGCTCGGCACAGACGCCGTAGACCGGCAGCTGCAGCGCGCGCGAAGGCTTCGGCGCTCTGCCCAGCTTGTAATCGACGATACGAAGCGTGCCGTCGGACATCAGGTCGATGCGATCGGCCTTGGCGCGGAGTCTTGCGGTGCGCGTTCCGGCAGCCGTCGCAAAGACGAACTCCCCCTCGAGCTCGTGCTCGAGAAGACGTTCGAGAACCTCTCCGCGCTGCTCGATCTCGAACGCGAACGCGCGTTCGGCAAGGCCGGGCGCGGCTGCCGATCCGAGCAGGTGCGTCCGTTCGAGTGCGCGGTCGGATTCCGACAGCGTCGCGAGCTGCGCCTCGGCTATCTCGCCGAAGAGCGCAACCGCCTCTGCAACGTTGTCGGTGGTGATCGTTCCGTGCCCCGTACGCTGCCATTCGTCGAAGAACAGTTCGAAAACAGCATGCAGAAAATGCCCGCGCTCCTGTGGGGTCAGCCCGGATTCCGCCTCGCGCTCCTCTGGCAGCCGGAGTATGTACGCCGCAAAGTACTTGAACGGGCACTCCAGGTAGCGCTCGATCGCACTGACGGCGTAGACCCCGGCGTCGCGCATCCCGGCCGCGCCATGGTAAATCTCGCCCGCCGCATCCGAGCGCGAGGCGCGAAGCGCCAGCCAGTCCCGCGCAGAACCCGACACCGCGGTCGGCGTCAGCGGATCCTCCCACAGCGCCTCGTGCACGAAGACGCGGGGCGCGGGTCGCGGCTGAACGTGTTCCGTCGGAAGGCCCCACGCGTCGACTTCCTCGAGAAATGTCGAACCCGGCACGATCGCATCGTCTTCCAGCGTGAACACCGAGATCGACACCCGACGCTTCGCGAGCCGCATCAGATCCTGGAACCGCGCGCGTGCGGCGTTCAGGCGATCCGCGTCGGCTGGCCAGCCAAGCTGGGTCAGCAGCGAGGACGGATAAAAGATGCTTCGCCGGCCGCGATCCGGCCAATCCGACTCGACGAGGCCCGCGAGCCGAAGTTCATCGATATCTGCGTAGGCAGCCGACGGGGCATCGAGCAGCAGCACTCCTTGTGCACCAGTACGCGGTGAGAACGTCTGCGACTCGATCCACCGCCTGACGGTGTTCATCAACTCCGCCGCCGGAACCGGGCGATCGTCGTGTGTCTGATGCGCTTCGCGCAGCGACTCCAGCGCAGCGAGCACCGCCGCGCGCGCCCGCATGTGCCTCGCCTGCCACGAATCGCTGTCCTTCGGCAGCCGCTCGTGGGCGGCAAGGAAGGCCGTCAGCGATGCCAACTGTGCCGACGCTGATGCGCTGTCGCCCACCGCAGCGAGCTCGGCGGCGGCGGCGGCCGCGGCGCGAAGCGCTGGCAGCGGCCGCTCTGCGGCGATGAGCGCAAGTCGATCCCAACCGCCGACATATTTCGCGTTTCGCAGAGCGGCGTCGGCCGCCGCGACGTGCGGACGCGTGATCGGGCTGCCGTCGACTTCGAAGAAGAAGTGCGGTGACGAGAGAAGCGCGACGAGCGCCGCACGAGTGCCGTCGGAGATCAGAAAAGAGAAGACAAGATCGAGAGCGGCCGCAAAGGGTTCCGCAGCAAGCGGGAGCGCATCGACGGTCTGGTAAGGAACCTGCGCGTCACGAAACACCTGGCGTGCGAGGTACAGATACGGCAACGGCCGTTGAAATACGACGGCGGTCCGTTCCAGCGGCGCGCCGCCGGAACGTTTGCAGTCACGCGCGACCGCGGCGAGCTCTTCTTCCCGATCGCGCGATACGAACCATCGGGGCCCGGCACCGTCCTGGGAGGCAGGGACGGCGAGAACCGGCAATGCGCCGGAAGACCCGAACCGCTCCTCTGCCATTCCAGGCAGGACGTCGTGCAGCCGCTGGTGAAGCCCGGCCGCAAGAACAGGCTCGGTCGCGACGATGTCGAGCCGCTCGAGTCCCGGTAATCGGGCCAGCAGGTCGAAATCCGCGAGCCACAAGCCGAGTGCGTCGGCTGCCTGGTCGGCCACGGTGACGAGAACATGCTTGTACGCCGGCGCGCGACCCTCCGGCGCATCGAGTAACCGGCTGCGAAGTCCGTGCTCATCGATCCGGCCGGTCGCTTCGATGCGCGCCTCGAAAATCTCGAACGCCGCGGCGAGAAACCGGGTGAGGCGGAGCAGCCGTTCCGCCCCACGATCGACGTCCGCGCTCGGTTCGAGGCTGCCGGTCATCAGCCGGGCGAACGCAGCGACGGTCTTGTCGCGTCTTCGCAGCTCATCGTAGAAGCGGAGGATCTCGACGATCAGTCCCGGCCGGAGTTGAAATGGCGCTGTCGTGCCTTGGGTCGACGCGTCCTCGGCGGCGCGACGGAATATGACCTCACGTTCGAAGTCGGTCAGCAACCGCGGTGCGCCGCGAAGGCTGGCGTGCAGGCGGCGGTAGAAGTCGGTGCGCGTGATCAGATCAGGAAGGATCGCCGCGCGCACGTTTTCCGACAGGCACAGGTTCTCGAGCGTCCGCCTGAGCGCTTCGGCCGCGCCGCGCGTCGGCACGATGACCGCGGACGAGCGGGCCTGCGCTGAGCCCGTGCTCCGCGCGATGAACGCGTGCATGGATTGCAAATCAGCCACCCGCACGAGGCGGGTGATGCGCGGGGTGATCACCGGTTTGCTGGAGGTGCCGTGAGTCTGTCGAGTTCGTCGCCCGCCCGATCGAGAAGCAGAAGCGCGCCAGCGGCGGCAGACGATGCCTCCCAGGCGAGCGACATGTTTCCTGATAATACCGCGGTACGGCGGGTCGACGCCGCGCGCTTCGCCATTTGAAGCGCGGCGGTAAACAACGCGTGCGCCGGGGCGAATTCCGGGGGCACCTCGATGGCGGCGAGCCGCAGGCGCGCCATGACCAGGTGTTGCTCCAGGCGAGGCAGCAGTCCCGGTGCCGGCCCGGCAAGCTCGCGGATCCGCTCCAGGGATGGCGCCGCGCTGCGCAGCTCCCGTAAGGCGGATTCAACGGCGCCTCGGTACCGTTTGAAGAGGTCCGCGCGAGCCGCCCATGCATCGAGCTGCAATCGGACGCGGCGCGCCTCGTCCAGCCGCATGTCGACGAGCCCGAGCAGCGCAGACGTTTCCTGCGGGCGGCGGCGCCCCAGCCGGTCGTCCGCCTTGAGAACGTCGTTGACGAGTCCGCGCACGGCGGCGACATCGCCGCGCGAAGCGCGCGAGGCCGCCGCGGCAGCGGTCGTGGATGACAGCGCGGCATATGCCTTCTCGATCTTCAGTTCGGCGGACAGGTCGGCTGAGGCGCGGTCGCGGAGCCCGACAGCCCAGCCGCCTGACGAGGCTGGGTTCTTCAACGCCGTCTCGATCGCGCGAAGGAGCGAGACGCGCTCCCCGGCGTCCGTCGTCGTCCGCGCCGCCACCAACGCCTGCTCCATCGTCTCGCGCGCCGACGGGGCGGGCAGCAATTCGATTGCCGGCGGCGGGACGATGTTGGCGACGAGCGTCAGATCGAAGTTGCGCTCTCCGGCGCCGGCGCGAAGCTCCGAGATGACCTCGTCGAGCATGCCGGTCAGCTGCGCAACCTCCGCCGCGCGATAACCGAAGTTCTCCGATGGCCATCGGGCGAGGTTACCGCGCGCTTCCCTCGCCATCGCGAGCCGGCGTACTGGATCGTCGGTGAGCGCGATCTGGTTCAATGCGCCGGTCACGTGCGCGGTCAGAAGAGCGAAGTCCGTTTCACCGCGAGTTTCACCGTAGCGCTGCGCCCTTACCGCATTCGAGTACTCATCGGTACGCGCCCAGTCGACGGTGGATTCAGGAATGGTCACGAGCTGCAGCACGGGTGAGTCGGTGAGGTCCCCAAGCGGAAGCGAAAGCACGACGCGATCACCCACGCGCGCGAACTCGCCGTAGCTCACGAGCGTCGAGCCGTCGATCAGGAAGAGGCGATACAGCACGGACTCCGAGGCGTACGCCGCCCTGGGGTCCGCGAACAGCAGCGCGCACGCCGCCAGCACCGGGCGGCTGATGCGGCGCAGCCTTCGCGAGGCACTCGACATGGAGAAATTCAGCCTAGTTTTCACGTTTCCGCGCCGTCAAGCGCATATGCGATTGCTACGAGAAACCGCATGTGGAAAACGTGTTGAAGAAACGTGGATTTCGTGTGGAAGATCCGACATTGAAATTTTTTTTCGTATGGATCGCCGCTCAAATATGCGGCGCTGCACATTGTTGATGCGCCTTCGATGGTCCTTTCGCTTGATTGCCGCCCTGAGGACGCTAGACTACTGCCGCTTCTCGCATCCTATTTCATTACAGCGGCGGCAATCGTGAACGTGCATCGTTTCGAAGAAATCATCAATGGCCGGCAATACCGGATCGAGGTTTCCAACGTCGGTACCGGGAAATGGCGAGCCGAGCTCGCCCGGCTGCCCGGCGGGTCGGCGGCGACGATGCCGTTCTATGGCACCACACCGAAAGAAGCGGCGGGTCAGCTCAGCCAGTGGCTGGCGCTCGCCCATGGTCGCTCCCGCCCTCAGCTATAGTTAGCGCATGCGCGCTCGGCTCGTCAGAATTCTCCTCGTTCTGACAGCCGTCCTGTGCCCCGGGTTGGCTTTCGCGGAAGGCGCCAGCCAGGCTGGTCCGCTGCCGAAAGTCCGGCTGGTCGCCACCGGGGGGACCATCTCGAATCGCTCCGGTGGTCGCCTGACCGCCGAAGAGCTGGTCGAGTTGATGCCCGGAATCGAGCGATTCGTCCGGCCGGAGTTCGAGCAATTCAGCAACGTCTCGAGCGGCGCGCTCACCCTCAAGCAGTGGATCCAGCTGGCGGAACGCGTCAACACGATCTTCACCGAAGAGTCCGACCTCGCCGGCGTCGTCGTCACGAGCGGAACCGACACGCTGGAAGAGACCGCTTACTTTCTGCATCTCACCATCCACACCGACAAGCCCGTCGTCGTAGTCGGGTCGATGCGGAATCCAAGCACGCTGGGGTACGAGGGTGCGGCGAACCTGCTGGAAGGCTATCGCGTCGCCGCGGAGCCGTCGTCACGCGCGAAGGGCGTGCTCGTCGTCATGAACGACGAGATCAATTCCGCGCGCGAGGTGACCAAGACCGACGCGCACCGGCTGCAGACGTTCCGGTCGCGTGAGTACGGGCTGCTCGGTGTCGTGGACGTAGACCGCGTCGTCTACTTCCGCGACGTCGTCAAGCGCCACACGAAGCACAGCGAGTTCGACGTCTCACACCTCGAGGCTCTCCCCCGCGTCGACATCGTGATGACGTACCAAGGGGCGTCTGGCGACGTCATCAAAGGACTGGTGGATCTCGGGGCGAAAGGAATCGTGATTGCCGCGGCCGGCGCTGGTGCGCTGAGCGGCACGCAGGCCGAGGGGATCCAGTATGCCGTCGAGAAAGGCGTCTTCGTGGTCATGACGACCCGCACCGGCAGCGGGCGCGTGGGGACGCGGGGGCGCGGCGCATCCGCGCCGCGTTTTCAAATCCAGGGCGAAGACCTCGAACCGGTGAAGGCCCGAATCCTTCTGATGCTCGCGCTGACCCGGACCAAAGACGGCGCCGAAATCCAGCGCATCTTCACTGAGTACTAGCTGAATCCCTCATCCGCGTGACTCGCTAATTGGGTCGCGTGAGGAGCCCCCGCGACCGCATCCAGGTCATCAGCAATTGCGGCCACTGCGCCAGCGATGCGTCGTTCAGTGCCATGCCGACGCCGTGGGGACCGGCCTCGAAGAGATGCATCTCCACCGGCACCTTCGCTTTGCGCAGCGCCAGATAGAACCGCACGCTGTTTTCGACCGGCACCGCGTTGTCGTTCGTCGTGTGGAAGATGAACGTCGGCGGCGTCTGCGCCGTGACCCGCAGGTCGTTCGAGAGATCCTCGACGAGCTTTGGATCCGGAGCCTCTCCGAGCAGACTCCGCAGCGACCCTGCATGAGTAATCGCCGCGTCGAACGAGATCACCGGGTAGCCGAGGATCAGGAAGTCGGGACGGCTGCTCACGCGCTCGATCGGATCGGTCGCATCCGCCTTGCCGGAATCGAAATGCGTCCCTGCCGTGGACGTGAGGTGGCCGCCCGCGCTGAACCCCATCATCCCGATTCGCTCCGCGCTGACGTTGAACTCGGCGGCGCGTGCCCTGACCGTTCGAATCGCGCGCTGCGCGTCGCCGAGCTCGATCGGATGGTGATACTTCGGGCCGAGCCTGTATTTCAGCACGAATGCGGTCACGCCCATCGCGTTGAACCAGTAGGCGAACTGCCGCCCCTCGTGTTCCATCGCCAGCGCCTGATAGCCTCCGCCCGGCGCGATGACGACGGCGGTGCCGTTGCCGGCGCGCGGTGCGCGATACGCCGTCAACGTGGGAATGTCGGTGTCCGCGGTGCCCGCTGCCTGAGGTGCCCCCCCAGGCCACAGCACGATCTCCTGGGGCGACGCGGGCGGCGCAGCGGACGTCGCGCCACGTTGCGCCGCGACCGGGACCGCGAGCATGAAGATCAGCGGAACGGCGACGAGCGTTGCGGATTTCATAGCGGCAGTATAGATGGCTCAGGGCTTCGAAGTTTCGGGGCTTCAAGCCGTGAAGCCGTGAAGCCCTGAAGCCTCTCTTACATTCCCCCCCGACCGCGGCCGGGTGGCGGCGGCTGCCGGAGCGGCGGTTCCGGCGGTGCGGGCTGCGGCGGAACGGTCCCGCCGATTTTGAACGCCCATAGGCTGTCGCTGCGTTGGGACAGCTGGAACGAGCTGCCTCCCGCGAGCAGCGCGACGTACTGCTCTCCGTTTACCTCGTAGGTTGCCGCGGGAGCATCGGCGCCGGCGCCTGTCTGGAACTTCCAGAGCAGCTCGCCGTTCGCCACATCGTAGGCCGCGAAGTTTCCGTCCGACTCGCCGTGAAACAGCAGGCCCGCTGCCGTGCTGAGCAGGCCGCTGCCAGTGCCCCACGGATACTTCGTACGCTTCTGCCACACGATCCGGTTCGTCGCCGGATTCATCGCCGTCAACGTTCCGGCTCGCGGTGTCCCTTCCGGACGATAGAAGCCGCGCCCCTCGTCGAGCGGCTTGAACCGCTGCGTCGCGTCATCCCACGCCTGACGACGAAGCGTGAACGCCGAGTTGATGATGGTGCCCGGGACGTAAATCAGATTCGTCTGCGGACTGAAAGTCATCGGCGCCCACGAACTGCCGCCGAGCGTCCCAGGCGCTATCACCACCGGGTCGATCCAGTACGCCCCGAACATGCAGCTGCTCGTCATCCCCGCCGCCACGCTGCCCGGCTCCGGACACGTCGGCACGTATGAATCGCCGCGCGGATACGGCTGCGTCGCGGCGGTTTTCTGACGCGGCTCCTGCGGCACCGGACGCTCGTCGACGCCGATGAGCGGCTTGCCGGTTACACGATCGAGGATGTAGAGGTATCCCGTCTTGCCGCCATGGATCAGGACCTTGCGGCTGCGTCCCTCATAGCGAATGTCGGCCAGCACCGGCGAGATCGCGTTATCGTAGTCCCAGATGTCGTGGTGGACTTCCTGGAAGTGCCACTTGTACGCCCCGCTCTTCAGATCGAGCGCGACGATCGAGACGGTAAACAGATTGTCCCCGGCGCGCTGGGTCCCGTCGTTGTCAGGACTGGCGTTCCCGATCGGCACATACACCATGCCGACTTCCGGATCGATCGCGGGATGGGTCCACACCGGTCCGCCGCCGTACTTCCAGGAATCACCCTCCCACGTCTCGTGTCCGCGCTCGCCCGGTCCGGGCAGCGTCCAGAACCTCCAGACTTCTTTGCCGGTTCTCGCATCGTACGCGCCGAACTGACCACGCACCCCACCCTCGCCGCCAGCCACACCGATGTACACCAGCCCGTCATGATAGATAGCCGGTGCGCTCGTCGTCCCACGCTCGGAATCGGCGATCCGCGTTTTCCAGACGACGCTGCCGGTTTTCTGGTCGAGTGCGATCAGCTGGTTGTCGCGTTGGCCTGAAAACACACGCCCTTCGGCGACAGCGACGCCGCGGTAATTGCCGCCGAGCGTCGTCTCGTGCTTCCACTTCACCACCCCGGTCGCGGCGTCGAGGGCAAAGATGTTCCCGGCGCCGGAGGCGACGAACATCATGCCGTCGACAACGACAGGCGTGGCCTGCATCGTCGGGGGGACCTTGCCGTCCTCGAGACGCACCGTCCACGCCGCGCCAAGCCGCGCGATGTTTTTCTTGTTGATTCCGGTCAACGACGAATAGCGGTGGTTGGCGAGGTTTCCGCCAACGGTCGGGAAGCTCTTCCCCGCCGGTGATTGCCAGGGACCATCGGCCGCCACGATCGCCGCAGACAGAAGGACCCCCGCGAAAGATGTAATCCGTGTCATGTCGCGCGGATGGTACCACGGAGCATCCGATGTGATATATCACGCTGCAAACGTCCGCACCCTTGCCCCCGGAACTCAGCTTCCCTGTTGCGACTCTGGAGGTCTCATGCGCCGTCGAATTCCCCTGGCCGCGTTCATCGCACTATTCCTTCCGATGTATGCCGCATCTCAAACGGTCAGCGGCACAATTCTGGGAACCGTCACCGATGCCTCGGGATCGGTGATTCCGAACGCGAAGGTGACGATCGTCAACGAAGGCACCGGGCTGACACGGGTCGTGCAAACGGACGCGAACGGCGAATATACGGCGCCGTCGCTGCCGACGGGCCGGTACACGGTTACGACCGAGACGGCCGGCTTCAAGGCGCTGGCGCTCTCGAACATCGAGCTGGGCGTCGACCAGCGTGCCCGCATCGATCTCAAGCTCGAGGTCGGCGCGATGACCGAATCGGTGAGCGTCGAAGCAGTCAGTCCGCTGCTCCAGACCTCGTCTTCCGAATTAGGCACGACCGTGACGTCCGCGCAGATCGAAGCGCTGCCGCTCAACGGCCGCAACTTCGTCAGCTTGACACGAACGTTGCCCGGCGTCCTGCGCGGCATTCCGGGGTCCAACATCGACGGCGCCGGAAGCCTCGCGTGGCGTGCGTCAGCCTCGTTCTCCGCGAACGGACAACGGACCCGCGACAACAACTTCATGCTCGACGGCGTGGACAACAACGAGACATGGCTGCAAACGGTCGTCATCTTTCCGAGCGTCGACGCGCTCGACGAGTTCAAGCTCCAGACGAGCACGTACTCCGCGGAGTTCGGCCGCTCGCTCGGCGGGGTGGTGAACCTCCAGATCAAGTCCGGTACGAACACGCTGCGCGGGAGCGCCTTCGAGTTCCATCGCGACGACGCCTTCGATGCGAACAACTTCTTCAATAACCGCGCCGGCCGCAAGAAGCCGGACTTCACGCAGAACCAGTTCGGCGGCACGATCGGCGGCGCCGTACTCAGAGACAAAACGTTCTTCTTCGGCGATTACCAGGGTCACCGCGAGCTGCAGGGGCAGACGTTCCTCTCCACGGTGCCGTCAGTGGCGATGCGTCGCGGCGACTTCTCCGAGTTGACTCGCGTCATCTACGATCCGCAGACGGGGCAGCCGTTCGGCGGAAACCTCATTCCCAACGATCGGATCGATCCCGTGGCGCGTGCGATCCTGGCCGAGCTCTATCCAGAGCCGAACATCGCCGGAACGCGGCAGTCGACCAACGGGCAGACGATCAGTAATTACCTGATTAACCCGATCAAGGAGCGGCAGGACAACCAGTTCGATGTCAAGGTGGATCACAACCTGACAGCAACCAACCGTTTCTTCACGCGCTACAGCTTCGAGAAGACGCACCGCCTCCAGCCGGCGACGCTGCCGCACGGCGACGCGGGCGCGACGTTCGGCGCCGGCGACGGCAACATCAAAGCGCAGAGCGTGGCGTTCAACGATACCCAGACGCTCGGGAGCAACTGGCTCAACGAATTCCGGTTCGGCTGGTCATCGATCAAGTTCTTCATGACATCGATCGACTACGGTACGAATCCCGCCGCCGCGGTGGGCATTCCCGGGGTCAACTTCAGCCCGGTGACCTCGGCGATGACGCAGCTCAACTTCCAGAACATCCGCAACCTGGGCGCGAACAGCAACCAGCCGCTGATCACGAACCAGAACGACTACCAGCTGTTCGACAACGTGACCCGGACGGCTGGCAAGCACACCGTGAAGGCCGGCGGCAGCGTCACCCTGCGGTCCCGCGAGATCCTGAATGCCGACAATATCGTCGGACAGTTCCAGTTCAACAACAACCAGACCTCGAACTGCGCCGGGCAACCCGCCGGCTGTTCGGTCAACAGCGCGACTGGGTTCGACGTTGCCAGCTTCCTGCTGGGTCTCACCTCGCAGAAGATTCGAAATCTGTCCGGGATCACCGAATCTGGTGAGGTTCTGACCTACACGGAAAAGCGGCCCGAGTACGCGCTATACGTGCAGGACGACTGGCGCGCCACCACCAAGTTGACGGTCAACCTCGGCCTGCGATGGGATGTCTATCCACCGTGGATCGAGGTCGACGACCGGCAATCGAATTTTGACGTGACAACCGGCGCGTTCGTGATCGCGAGCGACGACGCGCAGATCGCAGGCAAGCATGTCGGCCGGTATCTGCAGACGTACTCGAAGCGCGACATCGGGCCGCGCTTCGGCTTCGCATACGACCTGACCGGGACCGGCACCACACTCGTGCGCGGCGGCTTCGGCGTGTTCTGGAACTACTCGCCAGGCGGCACGTCGTCATCGAAGGCGCAGAACCAGCCGTTTCTCCAGTCCACGGCCCTCACGCCGACCCCGAGCAGCTACGGCAGCAATCTGCTGCTGAAAACGGGGCTGGAACTGCCGACCGGCGTCAACCCGAGTGCGAGTCCGGCCGGTAACACGCGATCCGCGTTCGACGTCGATTTCCGGGACGCCTACGCACGGCAGTGGAACATCAACGTGCAGCGAGGACTCGGCGCCAAATACATGGTCGAAGCGGCGTACGTGGGATCCCAGGGCAGGCACATGGTCCTCAAGGTGGACGTCAATCAGGCGCCACCGGTCGTCGGGGTGACGGATCTCAACATCAACCGCCCCTTCATCAAGGTCGACCCGCTGCTGCGATCGGTCAGCCAGGCCAAGAGCATCGGCAAGGTCGATTACAACGGTCTGCTGCTCAAGTTCCAGCGGCGCTTCGCGAACAATTTCTCGTTCCTCAACTCTTACACGCTCGGCAAGTCGATGGACTACGCGTCCGACAACGAGGCGGGCATCACCAACGCGTACGACCTCGAGTACAAC
>JBKPLP010000163.1:0-7352 GCA_046731735.1 Acidobacteriota bacterium | reverse complement strand
CCACCTGTTTGCGCGCGCGCTGAAGCGCGTCGCGGAAGCGATCGCGATCGAACGGCTTGAGGAGGTAGTCGAGCGCCCGCACCTGGAAGGCGCGGAGCGCATGCTGATCGTGCGCGGTGACGAAAATGACGAGCGGCATCCGTTCGCCGCCGACCGCCTCGATCACCTCGAAGCCGCTCATCTGCGGCATCTCGATATCCAGAAATACGAGGTCCGGAGTCTGCTCGACGATCGCCCTGACGGCTTCCTCTCCGTCCCGGCACTGGCCGAGGAGCTCGATGTCCGGTTCCGCCGCCAGCAGTCCGGCCAGTCGCTCGCGCGCGAGGGGCTCGTCGTCCACGATGAGGGTCCTGATCTTTTTCACGGTGTCTGCTCCCGGATTGTGAGAACGGCTTCACGGCCGCGCGCCGGATGGAGGCGCACGCTCTCGGTGGGGTCGTCGGCGGGGTGCTCTTCGACGCGCCACGGCAGCGCCACGATGACGGCGACCCCCTCGTCGAGACGATGGAATTCGAAACGGAAATCGGCGCCGAACTGGTGCTGCAGGCGGGCACGTGTCGTCGACACGCCGATTCCCTTCTGCAGCGCGTTCAGCGCCGTGTCGGACAGTCCCCGCCCGTCGTCGCGGACCTCGATCCAAAGCTTCGTATCCTCGCGGCGAGCGCTGATCTGAACGTGCCCCGGCCCCGATTTACGCGAGACGCCGTGCTTGATCGCGTTCTCGACGAGCGGCTGGAGGAGCAGGGTGGGAACCAGCACATCGAGCGTCTCGGGCTGGATGTCGAACTTCACGAACAGGCGGTCGGCGAAGCGTGTCTGCTCGATCTCGAGATATCTCGAGAGGAAATCGAGCTCCTCCTGCAGCGTGATTTCCGGATGTCCCATGGTCTCGAGCGTCATACGGAGGAGCTCGCTGAGACGGCTCAGCATGCGGTCCGCAGCCTCGACGTCGGTGTGCATCAGCGACGAGATCGCATGGAGCGTGTTGAAGAGGAAATGCGGCTGCAGTTGTTGCCGGAGCGCGGCCATCTGCGCCTCGACCAGGCGTGTTTCGAGCTGCGACGCGCGCAGCGCGCGGCGCCGCGATTCGCCGTAGTAGAGCACCGCGTGGCTGAGCCCCGCGATCGCCCAATAGGTCATCATCTCCCAGTCGAAGGCCTGGAGCGTCGACCGCTTCACCTCGTACCACCACGAGAACGGCCGGCCGTCCATTGTCACGAACCACCACTGGACGGCCCCCATGGCGGCGATGTGGGCGAAAGAGAAGAGGGCGACGGCAGGCACGTGCACGAGGATCGCCCGAGCGAGGCCCTGCCGCTCGAACCGGAAGCGCTGCGAGAGCCACACGATCGATGGCGTAAACAGCGCCCAGACATACCAGTAGGTGCAGTTCAGCACCATGAGGGACTGCCACTTCGGAGCCTTCCCGAGGGCGTGTGTGAACTGGACGGCGAGGGCGGAGGAGAGGAGGCCCAGAGCCGTTGCCACCCCGAGCACGACCTGCCACCGCAGGATCGATCGCGCCGGCGCGATGACGGGCACATCGGTGCCCGCGCCGCTGACGTCGAGACGTCGATCGGCAGGCGGTTTCATATCTGACGGTTAGACGTATGAGACGGGACTTTTGGTTAACGGAGCGGCGAAATTGTCCGCCTGCGGTCAGAGCGCGCGGATCCGAACATGGTTCGCTTTCGGAGAGCGTTGAATGCGGAAAATCGGATCCGTCTGAAAAAAACGTGTGTATCATGAGTCGCAGTGAGTTCCACCACAAGAGGTCATCGGAGCTGGAAGGCTGGCGAAGCCTTCACGGTTGGCGACGCCACTGACCTCTACGAAGTCGATCGATGGGGGAAAGGTTACTTCTCGATCTCCCCTTCCGGGCACGTGCTGGTCCACCCGACGAAGGATCCGGCGAAGTCGATCGACCTCAAGCAGCTCACCGACCACCTGATGCTCCGCGGGATCAGCCTCCCGGTGCTGATCCGGTTCCGCGACATCCTTCGCCACCGCGTCGGCGACATCCACAACGCGTTTCGGACCGCGATCGCGCAACACCAGTACGACGGCCGTTACGTCTGCGTCTACCCGATCAAGGTCAATCAGCAGCGCCAGGTCGTCGAGGAGGTGCTCGACTTCGGGCGGGAATATGGCTTCGGCCTGGAGGCAGGCTCGAAGCCGGAGCTGCTCGCGGTCGCGGCGCAGGCCTATAACGACACTCCGATCATCTGCAACGGCTTCAAGGATGCCGAGTTCATCGAGATGGCGATGCTCGCGCAGAAGATCGGCCGCAACGTCATCCCCGTCGTCGAGAAGTACACGGAGCTGGGTCTGATTCTCAAGTACGCCGAACGCGTCGGCGTGCGGCCGCAGATCGGCATGCGCGTCAAGCTCGCCGCGCGCGGCGGCGGGCGCTGGCAGGGGTCAGGCGGCTACCGATCGAAGTTCGGGCTGACCGTGGCGGAAGTGCTGCGCGGGCTCGAGGAGCTGAAGTCGCGCGGCATGCAGGACTGTTTCAAGCTTCTGCATTTCCACCTCGGGAGCCAGATTCCGAACATCCGCATCGTCAAGGGCGCGCTGAACGAGGCCGCGCGCGTCTACACGGAACTGTCGAAGGCGGGGGCGGGGCTCGAATACCTCGACGTCGGCGGCGGGCTCGGCGTCGATTACGACGGATCGCAGACGAACTTCGAATCGAGCGTCAACTACACCCTCGAGGAATACGCCAACGACGTCGTCTATCACATCCAGACCGTCTGCGACGACGCCGGGGTGAAGCATCCGACGATCGTCTCCGAGAGCGGCCGTGCGATCGTCGCGTACCACAGCGTCCTCGTCTTCAACGTGCTCGGGGTGTCGGCGTTCGGCGAAGAAAAGATCCCTCAGGAGATCAAACCGGAAGAAGCGGAGCAGCCGGTCATCGATCTGCTCGAGACCTATACGAACCTGACCGCGCGCAACGCGCTCGAGGGCTATCACGACGCGCAGCAGGCGCTCGACATGGCGCTGAACCTCTTCACCGGCGGTTACCTGCCGCTGGAGCAGCGGTGCCAGGCGGAGAACCTGTACTGGGCGATTCTGGTCAAGCTGCGCAAGCTCGTGGCGCAGATGGACGACGTGCCGGAGGACCTGCAGGGGCTCGACGACACGATGGCGGACACCTACTTCTGCAACTTCTCGCTGTTTCAGTCGTGTCCCGACAGCTGGGCCATCAAGCAGCTGTTTCCGGTGATGCCGATCCACATGCTCAATGTGGCGCCGACGCACCACGCGGTGCTCGGCGACATCACGTGCGACTCCGACGGCAAGATCGATCAGTTCATCGATCGGCGGGACGTGAAGCGCACGCTGCCGCTCCACACCGTCAACGGCGATCCGTATTACCTCGGCGTCTTTCTGGTTGGCGCGTACCAGGAGATCCTCGGCGACCTGCACAACCTGTTCGGCGACACGCACGCGGTCCACGTCAGCCTCGACGAGCGCGGCAGCGTCGTGCTCGACGCCGTGATCAAAGGCGACACCGTCAAGGAAGTGCTCGATTACGTCGAGTTCGACGCGGACACGCTGGTCCGCAAGCTCCGGCACGACGTGGAGCTCGCGGTGCGTGAAGGAAAGATTGGCTACGAAGAAGCCGGCCGCCTCCTCGAGTTCTACGAGGAAGGCCTGCAGGGCTACACCTACCTGGAAGAGCCGCGCGAGCGATAGGCAATCCGCGTCACCGGGTGAACAGATCGCCTGCGAGGTATTTCAACCCCGTGTCGACGACCACAGTCGCCACGGTCTTTCCCGGTCCCAATTCACGCGCCACTTGCAGCGCCGCTGCGATATTGAGTCCGCTCGACGTGCCGACGAGCAGACCTTCCTCGCGCGCGAGTTGTTTCGCCATCGCCCGGGCGTCCGCTTCGTCGATCGCACGCGCTTCGTCGTACGGCCGATCTTCCATGTGCG
Source organism: Acidobacteriota bacterium (assembly GCA_046731735.1). GTDB lineage: Bacteria > Acidobacteriota > Vicinamibacteria > Vicinamibacterales > 2-12-FULL-66-21 > JALZOC01. Next base: position 3,407 of record JBKPLP010000163.1, on the reverse strand, counting down.
GCGGGACACGGCCGGTGCCGATCCCTTCGACTGCGTGCGCGCCGCCGCGTCCTTCGGTCAACGCGGGTGATGACGCCGGCTCGAGCGCTATGATGCGCGCGCGGCTTCCGGCCTCCCTCAGGGCACGCGCCACGCCGCGCAGCATCCCGCCGGTACCGACCGCGCCGCAGAACGCGTCGATCTGTCCGCCGGTCTGCTCCATCAGTTCCCGCCCGATACCCATATAGCCCTCAACCGCATCGACGTTGTGAAACTGATCGGTCCAGAACGTATTCGGCTCGCTCGCCAGGACAGCGATCTGTTCCCTGAACCTGTCGAACAACGCCGGGGTTACCCTGCCGCCGTCGCTCGGCACCATCCGCAACTCGGCGCCGAGCGCCTCCATCGTCAGCAGCTTCTCGCGCGAAAATGCATCGGAGGAAAGCACGACGAACGAATAGCCTTTGGCAGCGCAGACCATTGCCAACGAGGAGCCGGTGCTGCCGCCCGTGAATTCGACGACGCGCATGCCGGGGCGCAGGAGCCCACGCGCTTCGGCGCCTTCAATCATGGCGAGCGCCATTCGATCCTTGTAGGATCCGGTCGGATTCATCGACTCCAGCTTGACGATCACATCGGCGTGGGCGGCGGTCACCACGCGGCGCAGACGCACCACGGGCGTTCCGCCGATCGCTCTCAGTACGGAATCTGCGATGGAATTCGTGGAGGTCGTGGACATCGATCCGAGGCTATCACGTACTCGGTCAGGACGACTGTCACGATGCGGCTTGCCTGGCTCTCTGCCGCGGCGCCGGTCGCGCCTTCGCCACTCCGTTACCGCGCTGCGGCCGCCTTCACGACGAGATCGATTTTCTTCGTCTCGCCTTCCTCCAGAGTGACCGCGGTCGCCACCTCACGGAGCGAGTCGATGTATTCCGGATCGTTCCACTGGTTGTTGACCGCACTGGCTACGGCCACACACAGATACTTGCCAGGGCGCAGCCCCTTGACGGTGAAGACTCCCGATTGATCGACCCGTGCGATGCGAATCGCCCTCAGATCCTCGAGCCACAACGCCGCGTCCTCGGGGAAGACGATGGCGCTGCCTTCCAGAACCGCGTTGCCCTTGGCATCGTGGAGCGCGCCCATGACGGTTGGAAAGCGGTTGGTCAGCGTGATGACGAATCCATCGAGCGTCTGACCTGCAGTCTCGAATGGCTGCGACGTGAGGTCGCGCCCGTTGTGATCGATTTGACGTATGGCCCACCCGTCAGCCAGCGGTGCCACCGTGAGGCGCACCTGCCCGACAACGGATTTGAGCTCGAAACTCCCGTCGTCGCGGACGCGTCCGTTGTCGGGGATGCCCGCCATGCTGACGGCGGTGTCCCGATCTACAGGCAGTGCGCGCACCGACAGCTTGGACAACGGCGACGGCAACGGAGTATCGCCTTCGACCACGACCCGGCCAGTCACCGCGCCGGTGCCTGACGTCACGATGGCGAGCCCTTCCACGTCGCCGCCAACCACCGACACGATGACATTGGCGGCCTCGGCCGGGCGATCGGGCGTCGCCGCCGTTCGCACGTTGAGGTGGTACTCAGCCGGCGCGACATTGCGGAACGTAAACGTTCCGTCCGGATTCACTTTGGCGCTCTGTCCGCCGGACATCATCATGAAATTCTCGCCACGGATTTCGAACGACATGCTGATGTTTTCGCCCGCGAGCGGCACTCCCTGAGAGCTGAAGACGGTACCCGAGACCTTCGCGACCTTGCCGGGAATCAGGCCGATATCGATTGCCGGGACTTCCTGGCCTGCGCGGACGCGTACACGCTGCGCGTCTGTCGGATTCGGGCTTGCCGGATAGTAGGTCGGCATGAATCCGAGCATCTGCTTTTCAGGCGGGTCTCCCTCCCAGGTTTCCCGCGACGACGCCTGCACGTAGTACTCGCCAGGCTCGAGTCCGCTCAGCCGGTATTGACCGGTGTCGTCAGTGATTGCGTTTCCTCTGACGGGCGTCAGGCGCCGGCGTCCGTTGAAGAAGCGCATTTGGAGGGTGAGCACGTTGGCGCCAGCCAGCGGTTCACCCGCCTCGTCGAATATGTGACCGGAGATCAGCGCCGTGTGTTGCAGGACGAAGTCGGCGGTCGCAAACACCTGCGCGTCTGCCAGCTCGATCGGACGTCCCGGCTCGCCGGGCCGCGATTGTCCGAATGACAGACCCAGATACCCGGCGCGGCTGGCGTTCAGCGTGTAGCGTCCTGCGGGCAGCTCGGTGATTTCAAACCGGCCCTGGCCATTCGTGCTGGCGGTTCGCCCTTCCGGGATCGCCTCGCCACTCAGCCGCAACTGGACGCGCCGCAACGGCCGCCCCTCCGAATTCACGATCTTGCCGCGGACCACAGCGGTGCCCTTCTTCTCGGCCGCGGCGTCGCGCGGCGGTGTGCGCTGTTGACCGCCGGGAATCTGGGGGGCTGCAGTCTGGGCTGCCCCGTGTGCCGTCAGTGTCAACGCAGCAGCTGCGGCGAGCGCGCACATTCTGGTCATCACAGATCTCCGTGCCAGTTCACGTCCAGATCTCTCCGTTCAAGGTCCTGGGCAGGCTGATTATCTCTACTGGGAGGAGCGTGTCAAAGAGGGGGCATGCACGCGCGTTTCTGCACGAGGCTCAGCGTCTTCTTCCTATTGGAGCACTGTACTGATTGAATGACTTGGGAGTAGCTGGTGAACAACGACGCAATCGAGCGTATCGAGAACCACGAGAAGCTGTTGGAGATGTTTAGCGGGTGGCCGAGCTTTCACGATGCCGAGGTTATTGGAATAGAGCTCAACCGCGAGGGACCGAACCCACCAGTCCTGACCCTGAACATTTACGTGTTCTCGCTTTCCTCGGCTCTAAACGAACAGGGGCACTTCGTGAAGAGTCGCGAGGCGATCGTGACATTCGAGTTCTTCGGAGTGGGGTTGGATCATATCGACGGCTTCAATGCACAGAACGTGCTCTCATCTCTCCGAATCGCGTCGAAGCCCGGCGCCGACACTCCGCGCCTTCAAGTTGGGCTGGTGCCATTGTACGGCGTAAGCGCGGAGTTTAGTTGTGATCGCGGCGCGGTCCGTGCCGTGCAGTCTATTTGAACGGCTGTTACTGTCCCGACTGGGAGCCGTATGGCAGGCTTTGGCACTGCGGCGGCACCGGGTCACGAAGACGACGAAGGGACCGCGCATAACCGCAGGAACCCGGCGTTATCGTTTCAGCAGTTCCGCCGGCCGGCAGCTCTCCAGAAGCATGGCGGTTTTCGCCGCGTCGTCATTGGCCAAGGCAGGCGGCACCGGCCGCACAATCGATCCTGACGGGCCGGCGCATGACATCGTGAGACGGATTACCACGTTGCTCACCGGATCGCGGTCGTAGGCGAACACCACCGGCG
>JBKPLP010000162.1:0-17645 GCA_046731735.1 Acidobacteriota bacterium | reverse complement strand
GGCGCCGTGAGCGACCGCGGCGGCGCGTCGATTCGATTCGGCCTGGGACGTCCGACGACCGATCAGGACATCGATTACGCCATCGAGCGGGTCACGGCGGTCGTCAAGAGCCTGCGCGCTGCGCGCATACGCGTCTGAAATTGCCAAAATTGGCAGAATTGCCAGAATTGCCATAAATCTTCCCTGAATCTAAGAAATTCAGCGACGAAAAATCTGGCAGTTCTGGGCAATTCCGACTCTGACGATCCCGGTAAATTCCGGAGTCCGGCAATTTTGGCAATTCTGGCAATTTTAGCAATTATGGCAATTCACGAGCAGAGGATCACCGTTGCGCACAGTCCGGATTCCGATGACGCGTTCATGTTTTACGGGCTGGCGAGCGGCAATGTCGACACGGCCGGGATCGTCGTCGAGCAGGTACTGTCCGACATCGAGACGCTGAATCGCGCGGCGTTCGACGGCAAGTACGAGGTGACGGCGGTGTCGTTTCACGCTTACGCGCATCTCGTGGACCGCTACGCGCTGTTGCCGCACGGCGCGAGCATGGGCGACAAGTACGGCCCGATCGTCGTCGCCCCCGCCGCCGCTCCGCCGGCATCCTCGCGGAGCTCCGGCGAGGCAGGCTCTGAAGGTGTCAACGCCGTGAAAGGTACGCGCATCGCGATTCCCGGCACGCTCACCACCGCCTACCTCGCGCTGCGCATCTACGAACCCGACTTCCAGTACGTCGTCGTGCCGTTCGATCAAATCCAGCAGGCGGTGCTCGACGGCAAGGCGGAAGCCGGCCTGCTGATCCACGAAGGGCAGCTGACATATCAGGACGAGGGGCTGCGGAAGATCGTCGATCTTGGCGAATGGTGGTCGGAGCGGACAGACGGGCTGCCGCTGCCGCTCGGCGGCAACATCATCCGGCGCGATCTCGGCGCCGAGATGATCGCGAAGGTATCGAAGCTGCTCCACGACAGCATCGCTTACGCGCTCGGTCATCGCCGGGAAGCGGTCGATTACGCCATTCAATTCGGCCGCGGGCTCGATCGCGCGAAGACCGATCGCTTCGTCGGCATGTACGTGAATGATCTGACGCTCGCTTACGGCGAGCGCGGACGGCGCGGTCTCGAGCGCCTGCTCAACGACGCATTCGATCGCGGCCTCATCCCGCAGCGCGTGCCGGTGGAGTTCGCCGCCTGAGTCTATTCGGCGACTTTCGCTGAAAGCCCGACATGCGCCAGGAAGCACAGGTTCGTGAGGACGAACGCGAGCTGGGAGCGCTCGGCTACGCTCAGGAGCTCTTTCGTTCCATCGGCGGCTTCTCGAACTTCGCCCTCTCGTTCTCGATCATTTCGATCCTGACCGGCGCCGTGACGCTCTATCAGCATGGGTTGGTGATGGGCGGGCCGGCCGAGATGGCGCTCGGCTGGCCGCTCGTCGCGGCCTTCACCATGACCGTTGCGTTGAGCATGGCGGAGCTCGCCTCTTCACTCCCGACGTCAGGGACGATGTATCACTGGGCGTGCCGTCTCGGCGGCCAGACATGGGGCTGGTTCACAGCCTGGTTCAACATCGCCGGCCAGCTCGCGACGGTTGCGGGCATCGATTACGGCGCGGCGCTGTTCGTGACGCCGCTCATCGGCATCGCGCCGACGCCGGCGACCTTGCTGACCGTGTATGCCGTCATTCTCCTGTCGCACGCGCTGATCAACCATGTCGGGATCCGGCTCGTCGCCTGGCTGAACGACCTCAGCGTTACCGTGCACGTGGCCGGCGTCATGCTGATCGTCGGCGCGCTCCTCCTCTTCGCGCCGAAGCAGCCGATCGGGTTTTTCTTCGCGCGCATCACGTCGAACCCCGCGGGTTGGCCATATTGGTGGGCGTTCATCGTCGGCCTGCTGCAGGCGCAGTGGACGTTTACCGGCTACGACGCCTCAGCGAGTGTGTCGGAGGAGACCGTCGATCCCAGTCGCCGCGTGCCGTGGGGGATCGTCATGGCCGTCGCGGTCTCCGCGGTCGTCGGATACGTGTTGTTGATAGGTCTGACGCTGGCGATCGGCGACATTCGATCGGTCTTGAACGCGCGTGATGGGCAGGGCCGTGAAGTTCCCGCAGTGATCGCAATCCTCACGAACGCGCTGGGCGTTGGGGCGGGAACTCTGGCAACCGCGCTCGCCGCTGTAGCGATGTGGTTCTGCGGACTCTCGGCGGTCACCTGGAGTTCACGCACGATCTACGCGTTCGCACGCGACGCGGGTTTGCCGGGCTCGGCGATCTGGAGACGGGTGAGCCGCAGACACGGCACGCCGGGGCCGGCGATCTGGCTGTCGGTGACCGTCGCGTTCGCGGCCACGATCAGCAGCGGCACGTATGCAGTCGTGACGTCAATCAGTGTGATTGGGTTGTATCTGTCGTACATCATTCCGGTGTTCTTGCTCTGGCGAGCACGCGGCACGGCAGCAGAGGTGGCACGCGGTCCGTGGCATCTCGGCCGGTTCGGATCGGCCATCAATCTCATAGCGATCGTGTGGGTGGTGTTCATCACGACCATTCTGAGCGTGCCGGACAACATGCGGGCGGGAAAGGCCATCGCCGGCCTGACGATCGTGCTGGCCGTCTGGTACGTCGGCGCGGAGCGGCGACGCTTTCGCGGTCCCGCATGGATGGCATAGCCGGCCTCGGACGTTTACAAATCCAGAAATGTGCGCTGACGGTCCGCCTGAAGGCGGACGCTACCGAGATGGTTGCTAGTGCGCTGACCGATGTTGATCGACTCGCGCCCGTTGCCAATTTCAGCAACTTATGATTCCGTATTCATCGCGAGCAACGCGAGTGAGCCACGGGAGCGGAGCGGGGATCTAGGGCCCCGCGAGCGCCCGCCTCCGCTCTTCGAGGTTCGGCGAGGTCTCGCCGTGGCGCTTCGCGTGAAGGCGGAACCGTGTCGGGGAGTCCGAGGGGCGAAGCCCCTCGGTTAGACAAGGGATGCTGATCATGACTACGCGGCTTCGTTCGATTCGATGGCTCGTCGGCGTGGTGCTTCTTCTTCCGGCGCTCGCCGGAGGTCAGACCAACGTCGGGCAGATCTCCGGACGTGTCACGGATCAATCGGGAGGCGCGCTGCCTGGCGTGTCACTCACGGCGACCAACGAACAAACCGGCCTCGCGCAGACGGTGACCAGCGACGGGTCCGGCGGTTACGTCTTCGCCAGTCTTCCGGCTGGCCCCTATAAGGTGAAGGCCGAACTGACAGGATTCAAACCGTTCGAGCGGGTGCACCTCGTGCTCGATGCGGCGTCGCGACGGACGGCGGACTTTCAGCTCGACGTCGGCAACGTGAGCGAAACGGTCTCGGTGGCCGCCGTGACGAGCCAGGTCGAGACGCAGTCGGGCGACGTGAGCCGGGTGATCACGGGCGAGCAGGTGAACAACATCGCGCTCAACGGCAGGAACTACGCGCAACTCGTACAGCTGCTGCCCGGGGCGGTCATCACCTCGACCGATGCGTTCTCGATCGGCTTGAGCACGACCGGACAGTCGATCAACGGTGTGCGCACGCCGTCGGCGTATTTCATGGTCGACGGCGCCGACAACATGGACAACGGCGCGAATGGCAATACGATAACCAGTCCCAGTCTCGACACGATCTCCGAGGTCAAGGTGCTGACCGCCAGCTACGGCGCCGAGTTCGGCGGCCGCTCCGGCGCGCTCATCAACGTCGTGACCAAAAGCGGAACGCGCGAATTCCGTGGCAGTGCCTACGAGTTCGTCCGCAATCAGCGGTTCGATTCGCGATCGTTCTTCGATCGCGGCGACCCTGCGCCGCTCAAGTTCAACAACCCCGGCTTCACGATTGGTGGCCCGGTGTCGTTCGGGCGGTTCAACCCCGACCGCAGCAAGCTGTTTTTCTTTTACAGCCAGGACTGGAAGTTCACCGATCAGGGAGTCACCAACATCGGCACGGTCCCGACGCAGGAGGAACGGAGCGGCGACTTCCGCAATTCGACGCTGCCAGCCCCGAGAGATCCGCTGACCGGCACGGCGTTTCCCGACCGAATCGTGCCCTCGTCGCGATTCTCCGCGAACGGCCGGGCGCTGCTCAGCGTCTACCCGCTGCCGAATTTCGGCGGGCCGGGAGGAAATTTCAGTGTCACCGGCACGAACCAGACGCACAGCCGCGAAGAGGTCGCGCGGCTCGACTATGTCCTCTCGAAAAAGACACAGGTCAGCTACCGCTTCTCACACAACGACGTCCAGATCTTCAATCCCTTTCAGGGAGGCAATCTCGGGATCGTGCCCGGCACGCGGCCGCGGCCCGGCTGGACGACGGTGGGCAGCGTACAGACGTCACTCTCGAATTCGATCCTCAATTCGTTCGGCGGATCGATTACCAAGAATCAGATCGCCGCGGGTCCGCAGAACGAGGTTCTGTCGCGCAGCACGCTTGGACTGAGCTACCCGGAGATTTACACGACCAATCGATTCGGTACGGGCCCGGATGTCACGCTGAATGGGTTCACTTCGTACAACGCGGGCGACTACATCAAGAACCGCAACCTGACCTATCAGGTCCGCGACGACCTGAGCAAGCTCACCGGATCCCATGCGTTGAAATTCGGCGGGCAGATCACCTACAGCCAGAAGGATCAGAACACGCGCCCGCGTGAAAACGGAGTCGTGACCTTCGCGACCTCGGCGGCCAGGACGACCGGGAATGTGGTGGCCGATGCGCTGCTGGGAAACTTCATGAATTACACGGAGGGCGCGCAGGACCAGCAGTGGCTGTCGCGGTTCTGGCAGTACGAGTTCTACGCCCAGGACAACTGGCGCGCCGCGAAGAACCTCACGCTCGATCTCGGCGTGCGCTACAACGTCATCGCGCCGCTTTACAGCGCACTCAACAACTTCTCCACATTCGATCCGGCGCGGTTCGATCCGACGAAGGCCCCGCAGGTGCTGGCGAGCGACGGGTCGATCGTCGCGGGGAGCGGAAGCCCGACCAACGGCATCGTGATCTTCGGAGACGGCTTCCCCGACGCGGCGCACGGCGTAATTCCTGCGGCCGAGAACCCCGCGGCGCAGGCGCTCTTCGCTGGTCTGCCGCGTGGCGGGGTGCCGACGGAATACGGGAACATCGGTCCCCGCCTGGGGTTTTCCTATAACCTGTTCGGCAGGAGCCAGACGGCCATTCGCGGTGGCTACGGCATCTTCTACGACCGGGTCCGTACCGATTATCTGAGCGCCACGGCCGCCAATCCGCCGTTCGATCAGTCCGCGAGCATCTTCGACGGCAACATCGACAACCCGACAGGCGGCACCCAACGCGTCTTTCCGCCGAATATCGCCGGTATCCGCGATCGCATGCGCACGCCGCAGGTCACGTCGTACAACCTCGGGATTCAGCACGAGATCCTGTCCGGCACCATCCTGCACGCCAACTACGTCGGCACGCTGGGCAAGTACCTCACGCGCACCGTGAACATCAACCAGCTTCGGGCGGGCACGCGGCTCAATCCGCCGGCCAGCACGACGAACGTCAATGCGCTCAGGCCCTACTTGGGGTACGGCAACATCAGCATCACGGAGAATGCCGACGAGTCGAGCTATCACAGCATGCAGCTCTCGCTGACGAGGCGGCTTCAGGCGGGTGTCGAGTTCGGCGCCAACTACACGTTCTCGAAAACCCTCGACACGTCCAGCGGCACACCCGAGGATCCCTACAACATCGCGAGGGATTACGGGCTCTCGTCGATCCACCGGGCGCATAATTTCAACAGCAGTTTCATCTGGCAACTGCCGTTCTTCCGAACGGGCGGGCATGCCCTGGCTCGTGGGATTCTTGGCGGGTGGGACCTCTCGGGCGTCGCCGTCTACCAGAGCGGCGCACCCTTCACCGTCACGGCGCCGGTGGATGCGGCGCGAATCGGCACGAGCTCGACCCGGGCGACGCTCATCGGCGATCCCAAGCTCCCTGCCGACCAGCGTACGCCGACGCTGTGGTTCAACACCGCGGCGTTCCTCAGCCCATCGCTGATGACGCCGGGCCAGTTCGGCACCAGCGCGCGTAATCTGCTGATTGGTCCGAGCTTCAGCCGGGTCGACCTCGGACTCACAAAACAGTTTGCGGTCGGAAGCCGGGCAAAGCTGCAGGTCCGCGCCGAGTCGTTCAACGTGCTGAATCACACGTCGTTTACCGGACTCAACACGACCGTCCGCTTCGATGCGGCCGGCAACCCGACCAGCGGGTTCGGACAGGTGACGAGCGCCGCCCCTGGGCGCGTCATGGAATTCGGCGTCCGACTCACGTACTGAGCTCGCGGCGTGAGGTTTAACTCAGAGGCCCCACGGAGGCCACGGAGCAAATTTAGTTAAAGACCAAGAATGTTCCGTGGTCTTCGTGCCCTCTGAGTAGCCCCATACGGTTCGGATGCAGGGCCTTGGCGATCAACTCGATCGCGTCAGCCACTCTCGGACCTGGAACGACGGTCATCTGCTGGTCGATCAAGTAGACGCGCGAGTTGCGCACCGCAGGCAGCGAGCTCAGCGTTCTCCAGACGCCGATCTCTTTGGCCCGGGTCGCACTGCCAAAGGGAGTTCCGCGGAGCTCCAGGATCACCTCGGGGCGCCGCGCGAGAATCAACTCGGTCGTCGCCTGCACCGCCTGCTGCTTCACGTCGGCGAACACGTTCTCGCCGCCGGCGGCGTCGACCATATCGTGGATGAATCCCACCCCGCCGCTCGCATAGATGCCGCGCAGGGCGAGCTTCTCGCGATCGAAGACGATCAGCGTCCGCGGCCGCGGCTTTCCGCCGACGCGGCTGCGTACCGCCGCGATGCGTGAATCGATCGTCTGGGCGAGCTCGGCTGCAGCTTTCTCTCGTCCCACCCTGGCGCCGACATCCCGAAGCGTCGTCAACACGTCGGCCAGCTCCGCGTGCCGGTAGACGTAGACCGGAATCTTCGCGCGTTCGAGCTGTTCCCGCAGCGACGTCTGCGTCGCGAAGATGACGACGAGATCCGGATGAAGCGAGAGGATCTTCTCGACGTCGGGATCGAGCAGCGCCCCTACGCGCGGCAGCTTGTTCACTTCGGGCGGATACGTATCGAAGCTTCCGACCGCCACCATCTGCGGTCCAGCGCCGATCGCAAAGAGCATCTCGGTCACAGCTGGGATCAGCGACACGACGCGCTTCGGTGCGGGGGGCTGCGCAATCGTCAATACGAACGCGACGAGGACGGCCAGAAATCTCATCGCTTCCTCACCAGCAGCCACAGAAAGAACGGCCCACCGACGAGCGCCGTGATGACACCCACCGGCAGCTCCACCGGCGACATCACAGTACGCGCGGCAACGTCGCAGGCGATCAGAAATGCCGCGCCGAACAGCGCCGACGCCGGCAGCACGAGACGGTGATCGGGGCCGACGATCAGCCGCACCAGGTGGGGAACGACGATCCCGATGAAGCCGATCGGGCCGCCGACCGACACCGCCGCGCCCGTCGCGAGCGAGGCACTCAGGAAAGCCGCGCGTTGCGCGCTGGCGACGTTCAACCCGCGCGTCCCGGCGCTCTCGCTCCCCAGGCTGAGCAGATTGAGCGGGCGCGCCAGCCAGGCAAACACCGCGAGCGAGACGAGGACGAGCGGCAGCGCTGTGACGACAGGTTTGTAGCTGCTGATGTCGAGGTCCCCCATCAGCCAATGAAGAATGCGATAGGTCTGCGAGAAGTCGGCGAAGTACTGAACGAAGAGGATCAGCGCCGAGAAGAACGCGTTCATCGTCACGCCGGCGAGCAGCAGGACGTTCGTCGACAGGCCGTGATGCCGCGCTCTGGCAAGCGCATACACGATGGTGACGGCGCCGACCGATCCGATGAAGCTCGCGGCCGGTGCCGCGCCCATCCCGGCGACGGTGAACGACCAGCCGAAGGTGATTGCAAGCATCGCCCCGAGCGCGGCGCCGGCGGAAACTCCGAGCGTGAATGGCGTGGCGAGGGGATTGCGCAGCAATCCCTGAAAGACGACGCCGGCCGACGCGAGCATGGATCCGACGAGCGCTCCCGCCAGCGTGCGCGGCAGACGTGCGATGAAGAAGATTTGCGCGTCGGGATTGTCGCTGAACGGGATCGCGGTGCTGAACGCGCGCCGCAGACTGATATGCGTCGAGCCGACGAGCGGCGCCGTGACGACCGCCGCAACGGCCAGAGCGCCGAAACCGGCCGTGGTCATCGCGAATCGCCGGCCGAGCGATGCCGTCATGCGCCGCTCTCGACCGTGGCGCGCCGCAGCGGCACGATCGTCAGCCGCCCGGTTACCGGATGACGGGTAACGTCGGCCTCGACGCCATAGAGCAACCGGATCCGATCCGTTGTCAGCACGTCATCGGTCGCGCCACTGGCGAGGACCTGTCCGTCTTTGAGCAGCACCAGCGCGCGGCAAAGACCGGCGGCGAAGTTCACGTCGTGCGTCGAAATCGCGATCGCGATCGGCAGCCGATCCTGCAGCGAGCGAAGAAGCGCAGCGAGCTCCAGTTGATACGCGAGATCGAGGGCCGCGGTTGGTTCGTCGAGCAGAAGAATTCCGTTACCCGATGTCCGCCTAAAGGCGGACACTACCGTACCGGCGGTGTCCGAATCGGCGGAGTCCGAATCGGTAGTGTCCACCTTTAGGTGGACCGCATTGATCTGCGCGAGCGCTGACGCAATGATCACCCGCTGCTTTTCCCCGCCGCTGAGCGTGTCGAAGGCCCGATCCTCGAGCTCCAGCGTGCCTGTTGACGCGAGCGCCTCCCGCGCGATCGCAAGATCGTGCGGTCCTTCGATCTCGAATGTCGCCAGATGCGGATAGCGTCCCATCAGCACAACTTCGATGACCGTGTAATCGAAGGCGAGGTGCGTCTCCTGGGGCACGACGGCCATGCGGCGCGCCAGCGCCTGCCGGGGAATGTCCGCGACGTCGCGTCCGTCGAGCATGATGCGTCCGGAGGAGGGCCGTACGGCCCCGGCAAGCGCGCGGAGCAACGTGGTCTTGCCGGAGCCGTTCGGTCCGAGGATGCCAACGAAGCCGTTCGACGGCACGTCAAGGCTGACGCCCCGCAGCACAGGGCGGCTGCCGTGATAGCCGAACACGACGTTGGCGGCCTGCAGCATCCGCCTTCGCTATTCGCGGCCGTGGGACGAGACTCGGAGCCCGGCGAATGCGCCGCGTCCAAGGGCTGGGAAGCCAAAAACTTCCTCGTAGCGCCGGTCGAACAGGTTTTCGATCCTCCCGAAGATCTCGAGCTGGCGCGCGACTCGCCACGACGCGCCGGCGTTCCAGACGTCATAGCCGTCCGCGGTGAACAGGCCGCCGAAGGTCCCGTACGAGGGTTCAACCGTGAGAACGCGGCCGCGTCCTCCACCGCGGAGCCACGCGGTGACGCGCGCGTGTGTCACCCCGGCATCGATCGCCCACTGATGCCGCGGACGATTGAGGAGCGGCTCGCCGACCGTAAACGGCGGCGGCGCGGCGCCGCTTTGATCGACGGCGAGGATTTTTGTGTCGAGGAATGTATATGTGACGCGCACCTGCACGTCCGTCGATGCCGCGCGATGGCGGGCGGTTGCGCCCAGCTCCATTCCTTTGGCGCGCGCGTTCGAGATGTTATCCGTACTGTAGCGGCTCGACTCGGCGAAAGAGCCGACCGTGACAATGAGGTCGTCGAACGTATTGTGGAACCACGTGGCCTCGACGGCGCCGTGCCCGGCGCCGAACGCCTGCTCGACGCCAACCTCGAAACTGCGGCTGCGCTCCGGCTTGAGCCCCGGATTGTCGGTGAACGCCAGCTCGAACGCATCCGGCGGCCGAATGCCTGTGCCAAACGAGGCCCGCAGCTTCGTCTCGGATCCGCGCGTCACCCTCGGTTGGAACGCCGCCGCGATTTTTGGATTCACTGACGTCACGGTGTCCGCATCCATGGCCGGGCGCGGGCTGTAGGGGTCGTCCAACGCGCCGATCGGATCGCGGTGAATGTTCTCGAGGCGAACGCCGCCGGTTGCGAAGAATCGATCCGCAGCCTTGAGACGTCCCTCCCCGAAGACGCCTGCGATGTAGCGCCCGATCGGAATTCGCCCCGCGTTGTCGGTGATGTAGCTGCTGGTGCCGCGCTCACGCTGGAACTCGGCGCCCGTCGAGAAATCCAGACCGGGCGCGGCGGCAATGTCCACCTGGCCGCGCGCACTGAGGCGCCGCGAGCCCGATTGGGACGTATTTGTTGGGCTGATGAAATCGCTGTCGATCGAGTCCCACGTCGCCTGCCCGTGCAGCAGAGTGCGGGACCCCGCGGGCGACGCTGCGCCAAGCGATGCGATCCACCGATCGTTCGACCCGCGCGAGATGGTGTTGATGCCGGTAAAGATGCCGACCGGGTTGGACCCAAATGGACCCGGAAACCCGCGCTCGTCCCGGCCGAACCCCAGCTGGACGCGCACCGAGGCGCCGGCCGGGTTGCGCCAGCCACCCGAGCCCCCTGCCTGAGTGCGGCTGTAGTCGTCGTTCGAGATCTCCTCACCCGCCGCGCTGATCTCGCCGTTGAATCCATCGGAGGCAAGACGATCGATGCTGCCTCCCCAGAACCAGTTGCCCGCCGTTCCCGACGTTGTCGACGTCAGGTGCGTGGTGCCAAAGCTTCCGCCTTCGAACGCGGCGTCCGCCCGCAACGGTCCGCCGCTGCGCGTGACGATGCGAACGACCGACCCAATCGCGTTCGAGCCGTACAGCGCGCTCTGCGGCCCGCGCACGACCTCGATGCGATCGATGTTGGCGGCGGACAGGTGCGCGAAGTCCATGCCGCCGCCGAACGCGTTCACTTGGATATCGTCGATATAAACGAGCGTGTAGTCGGATTCGCCGCCGCGCGGGAACACGCTGGTCAGCGCGCCCATGGCGCCGGCTCGGGCTACGGTCAATCCCGGTACGACGCGCAGCGCGTCGGCCACCGTTGTCACCTGCCGCTCACGCAGCTCCTCGCCCGTGATCACCGTGATCGAGGAAGAGGCCTGCGACAACGGGATCTCGACCTGTGTCGCCGATACGACGAGCGATTCCGTGATTGCGGAAACCGACAGCGTGATGCTGCCGATGTCGCGCGCCGCGAAAGTCGATTCGAACGCGATCGGCGCCGCGCGGAAGCCATCGGCCGCCGCGCGCACCTCGCAACGGCAGCCGTCCGGGGCGACGAGCGAGAACTGTCCCTGCGAATCGGTGATCGTCTGCGCTGGAATGGACGTCCCCGCGATCCACACTCGCGCGTTCGCGACCGGACGCCCGTCGGGATCGAGCACGCGGCCGGTCACGGGTCCGGCGTACGCCGCAGACGCGGCACAGAAGGCGATGACAAAGAGCTGAGGGAACAGGGAAAGCGGTCGGATTCGCATCGGGCTCCTCCTCGGCGTGTTCTCGCGCCGAATGTCTCCCTCTCGGAAGACGAAAAGGACGGGCCCGGCGTCACGTATCCTGGCTCGCGGATCGTCGTCTCGTGTTTCCCGCTTCGCCCTTCCCATGCTTACGCACAGTGGTCGCAGCGTAGGCCGGGGCTTCATGCCCCGGCATCGAGACTCCCCGCTTACAGTGGCGGCACCGCGTGGGACTCGCACCCACTTCGCGTGGTCGCCGGGCAGGGCCGGTGATTGCGATTCACCAGCCCGACGTCAGTTGTCTGGCCAGTATAGCCCAATCGCCAACCATCGCCTGGACAGGCGCCGACGCGAATCAGGCCGCAGCGACTATTGCGAGGGAGCGTTCGAATCGTGGTGATAAACAGCGATCCATTTGTCCCCGCGCTTCGCCCACACCGTTGAAGACACTTTCGGCGCGAATGGTTCCCCTAACGCGATTCCCGAACCCATCCACACCGAGATAACGACGGCAGCGTTGGCGTCTGCCCAAAGGACCTTGGGGTTCTCAATCCTCGCATTTGCAAGTTTGACGTCGTCGATAGCATCCGCCAGAAGGGCGGCGGGTATGAATCCGCTTCCGCTGACCCATACCGCGTCAGGCGCAAGCAGTTGCATGAACGCGCTCTTGTCTCCGGAGCCGAAGACGCGGTTCAGTCTCGCTTCGGTGGCAATCAGGCTCTCTTCCGCCTTGGCCTTCTCAGGTTGGGCAGAACTCGTGGCCGCTTGCGACAGCGAGGCCAGAGCGATCACAAGGGCAGCAGCCGCGTAGCGTGAAATCGGGAGCATCGAAACCTCCGGAGATGAGACTTCAAGAAGCACGCGCACGGTTGGGAATATGCACCAAACAGCTTCTGTCGCCGATTGGGGCGGTTGTCAGCCCCTCCACAATCCCGGTAAGATGAAGTGTTTGAACAATTTCTGCCGAACGAGGACCAGATAATCTTCGTGTTCTTCGTGCCTGCGGGACGGTGAACGCGGTGAATCATGACCAGAACATCTACTCTGAACACAAGTGAGGGGACGCCGGCGCCGGCGAATGCGACCGGCATCTTTACAGTTCGGGCCGAGACGCTGACGATCCAGACCGAAGACCGCGTCGAGCTGATCGACGTCACGGATCGCGTGCTCGAGGCCGTTCGCCGGTCCGTCGTGCGCGAAGGTGTCGTGAGCCTCTGGTCGATGCACACGACCTGTGCCGTGTTCATCAACGAGGCCCAGCAGGCGCTCCACGCCGACATCAAACGCCTCCTCGAAACGATGGTCGATCGTCACGCCGACTGGATGCACAACGATCCGCAGCACTCCGATTGCGATCGCGTAAACGCGGATTCGCATCTCCGCGCGATGCTGCTCGGCCATAGCCTGACCTTGCAAGTCACCGGCGGCCAGCCCGTTCTCGGCCAGTGGCAGCGCCTTCTCGTGGCGGAGCTCGATGGTCCGCGGTTACGGACGCTCCGCATTCAGATCATGGGCGTCGCGTGATAAGGAAAAAGGAAAAGGCCCCGCGAGCAGTAGTAAATGCTGACGATCAGGCGAACTCAAAGTAAATGCTTAGTCGCTTGAAGGATCTTGGGCTGTCGGACATCGTCGAAAAGCTCGACGCCTGCGAGCGGCTGACCCTCGAAGAGGGCGTGCGGCTGTTCGAGTGTCCCGATCTGCTCGCGGTTGCCTGGCTCGCGAATCGAGAGCGCGAGAAGCGGCACGGCGGCCGGACGTACTACAACTTCAACATCCGCCTCGAGGCGACGAACGTGTGCGTCGCGAGCTGCCTCTTCTGCTCGTTCGCGCGTATCAAGCCCGGAGATCCTGGTTCATACACGCTCTCGCTCGAACAGAGCTGGGACAAGCTCCGCGAGCGCGCGCACCAGCCGCTGACCGAAATCCACGTCGTCAACGGGCTGCATCCGGATCTGCCGTTCGAGTACTACACAGAGATGCTGCGCGGGTTCAAACGGATTCGGCCCGGCATCCATCTGAAGTGCTTCACGGCCGTGGAGATCGCGTTCTTCGCGGATCTCTACAGGATGACCGACGAGCAGGTGCTCCTCGAGCTGCAGGCGGCCGGCCTCGATTCGCTGCCCGGCGGCGGCGCCGAGATCTTCGCCGAGCGTGTCCGCCGCAAGATCTGCCATGACAAATGCGGCACGGAACGCTACCTCGAGATCCACAAGACCGCGCACCGGCTCGGCATGCGCACCAACGTCACGATGCTCTACGGCCATATCGAGACGCTCGAGGAGCGCGTCGATCACATGGTGCGCGCGCGTGCGCTGCAAGACGAGACCGGAGGTTTCCAGGCGTTCATCCCGCTGGCCTTCCACCCGGACAACAACCAGATGCGCAAGTTGCCCGCACCGAGCGCGACCGATACGCTGCGCGTCCACGCGGTATCGCGGCTGATGCTGGACAACATCCCGCACGTCAAGGCGTTCTGGATTGCAACCGGTGTCGAAGTGGCGCAGCTCGCGTTGTGGTTCGGCGTGGACGATCTGGACGGAACCGTGCAGGAGGAAAAGATTTATCACATGGCAGGGGCGCGCACGCCCGAGGCGATGACAACGTCGGCAATCCGGCGGCTCATTCGCGCTGCCGGGCGCGAACCCGTGGAAAGGGACACGCTGTACAACGTGATCACCGGGCCGGAAGCACCCGACGAGGTGGCGGCGCTGGTACAATAGATCCCAGATGTAGGGCTGGGTCTTAAGACCCCGCCCTACCGTACGATTCGCTGCTGGCGATTGGCTGCTGGCGGCTGGCGCGGGTCTGTAGGGCGGGGCTTTAGGCCCCGCCAACGACAATGGACATTAAACTTCTCACCGACGTCGAAAAGGCCAGCATCGGCGAGCGGCAGCCGCTCCCTGAGAAATACCTGCGCCTTTCAGACGACGAGATGGACGCGCGGATTGCCGCCGCGAAAGCGACGCTCGGCGATCGCGTGGTCATCCTGGGGCATCATTACCAGCGCGACGAAGTCATCAAGTTCGCGGACTACATCGGCGATTCGCTGAAGCTCGCGCGCGCGGCCGCGAGCCGCGGTAAGGCGGAGTTCATCGTCTTCTGCGGCGTCCACTTCATGGCCGAAAGCGCGGACATCCTCCGTGCCCCGCATCAGAAGGTTCTCCTGCCGGATCTCGCCGCCGGGTGCTCGATGGCCGACATGGCCGCGCCCGATCAGCTCGACATGTGCTGGCGCGAGCTTGGCGAGATGGGCATCCGGACCGACGCGATCGAGAACGGACGCGCCGGGGTCATCCCCGTCACTTACATCAACTCCTCCGCCGCAATCAAAGCCTTCGTCGGCGATCACGGCGGCATCGTCTGCACGTCGACGAATGCGGCCGCGGTCATGAAGTGGGCGTGGGAGCAAGGGGAGAAGCTGGTGATGCTGCCGGACCAGCATCTCGGCCGCAACACCGCCTACAAGATGGGCGTGGCGCTCGACGAGATGGTCGTCTGGGATCCGAATGAGATCTGGGGCGGACTGCAGCCCGAGCAGGTGAAGAAAGCGAAGCTGATCCTGTGGAAGGGTCACTGTTCCGTTCACACACGTTTCACCACCGCGCAAATCGACGCGTTCCGCAAGCAGTATCCGACCGGTCAGGTCGTCGCGCATCCGGAGTGCACGTTCGACGTCGTCCAGGCGGCCGATCGCAGCGGCTCCACCGAATACATCGTCAACTGCGTGAAGGACAGTCCCAAGGACTCGATCTGGGCGGTCGCGACCGAGGTCCACCTCGTCAATCGGCTGCGGAATGAAGTCGCGCCCGATCGTACCGTCGTCACGCTCGATCCATTCGGTTGTTTGTGCTCGACGATGTTCCGGGTCTCGCCGAATCACCTGCTGTGGATCCTCGAGGGGCTGGTGGAAGGGAACGTGCACAACCAGATCACCGTTCCCGAGGACCAGAAGCGCGCTGCCAAGCTCGCCCTCGATCGGATGCTGGCGATCAAGAATTAATATGGCGGGGTCTGAAGACCCCGCCCTACCGACCAGGTCGGCAGTAGGGCGCGGTCTTTAGACTGCCGAGCGGGTCTGTAGGGCGCGGTCTTTAGACCGCGCCACTGATATAAGATCTCCTGTTGAAGGAGACAGAAGAATGCCTCACGAAGTCCCACCGCTCCCCTACGACTACAACGCACTGGAGCCGCACATCGACGAGCAGACGATGCGGATCCACCACGACAAACATCACGCGGCATATGTCACGAACCTGAACGGGGCGCTCGAGAAGCACCCCCAGCTGCAGCAGAAGAGCATCGACGATCTGATCCGCGGCATCAACAGCGTGCCGGAGGACATCCGCACCGCGGTTCGCAACAACGGCGGCGGCCACATCAATCACACGATGTTCTGGCAGATCATGGGCCCCGGCAAAGGGGGCGCGCCGAGCGGCGCGGTCGGCGAAGGAATCAAATCCTCGTTCGGCAGCTTCGACACGTTCAAGGAGCAGTTCGCCAAGGCGGCGACCACGCGGTTCGGCAGCGGCTGGGCGTGGCTGCTCGATCTCGGCGGCAAGCTGGTGATTGAGAGCACGCCGAACCAGGACAGCCCGCTGATGGAAGGGAAGAAGCCGATCCTCGGCCTCGACGTGTGGGAGCACGCCTACTACCTCAAGTACCAGAACCGCCGTCCCGACTACATCAACGCCTGGTGGAACGTCGTCAATTGGGACGAGGTCAACAAGCGGTTCAAATAGAGCATTGGCAAAATTGCCAAAATTGCCAGAATTGCCAAAATTTTCTTCGCTGAATTTCTGAAATTCAGGGAACGAAATTCCGGCGATTTTGGCAATTACGGCGATTTTGGGATTCCGTCGAAAATCAATTACGGCGAGTTTGGCAATTTTGGCAATTGTGGCAATTCGTCGAGCGCCCGATCGATCTCGGCGCTCGTCGGGAATTCCTCCTGCCTGTCCGCGATGAACGAATAACGAATCGCGCCCGACCGATCGATGAGGAACAACGCCGGCCTGGCGATGTTCCACGCGTCCAGCCCGAACTTGTGCCAGACCCCGTACGCCCGCAGGACGTCGCGTTTTTCGTCGATCAGGATGTTGAACGGCAGACCTGTCTCTTCGATGTAGGTGCGAACCGCTTCGGACGACTGGGCCACGACCGCGACGACCTGGACGCCCCGCGCCGCGTACTTCTCGGAGTTGTTGGCCAGTTCACCGAACCGGCGGCGGCAGTTCGGTCACCAGGTGCCGCGATGGAATGCGAGCAGCACGGCTCCTTTGTCGAGAAACTCCGCGAGCGAGCGCAGCTCGCCTTTCTGCGTTGGCAGTTCGAAGGGAGGCGCTGTGAGTAGAGGAGAGGAGTGTCCCATCAGAACAACTGCACGTCGACCATCTCGCCGGCTTCGACGATGTCGGTCTGCGCCGGGATCTCGATGTAGCCGTCTGCGTGCGCCATGCTGGTGATGTCGCCGGAGGCCTTGAACGCCGGCACCGCCATTCCGTCCTCGAGCCGCACCGTATAGAACTGGTGCCGGCCGGTGGCCGACACGACGCGCTTCGAGAGTGGCACGCGGACGCTGTGCGGCTTGTAGTCCGGCAGACGCGCGATACGCCGCAGCAGCGGCACGAGCAGGATGTAGCCGTTCGAGAGGCACGAGGTCGGGTAGCCCGGCATCCCGAGGACGGGCGTCTGGCCGATCGTGCCGAACGCCGTCGGCTTGCCTGGCTTGACGGCCACGCCGTGGAAGATCACCTCGCCGGCGTGTTGTATCGCATCCAGGATCAGGTCCCGTTCACCGACGGAGCTTCCCCCGGAGAAGACGATCACGTCCAGGTCGCGCATCGATTCGATGGCGGCGGCCAGATCCGCCAGATTGTCCGGCGCTGTTCCGCGGTCGACGGCGATGCCACCGTGGGCGTTGGTAATCGCCGACAGCGTGAACCTGTTGATGTCGTAGATCTGTCCGGCGCCGAGCGGCTGCCCGGGCTCGACCACCTCGTTACCGGTCGACATGATTGCCACGCGGGGCTTTGCGAATACCGGAATGTCGACGATTCCTGCGGCGGCGAGCGCGCCGATGCGGCTCGGATTGAGGACGGTGCCGGCACGCAGAATCGCCTGACCGGCGGTGATGTCCGCACCACGCCGGCCTACGTGTTGTCCCGGGTAGACCGGCGTGAAGATGCGAACAGCGCTGTCCGCGCTCTTCTCGGTCTCTTCGACGATCACCACTGCCGTTGCGCCCTGTGGCATGGGCGCACCGGTCGCAAT
>JBKPLP010000161.1:0-4342 GCA_046731735.1 Acidobacteriota bacterium | reverse complement strand
TCTTTTCGGCCAGGGGAATCAGCCGCTTGACCCACTCGGTTGATGTGTCGGTCGCATGGTTGTGCGCCTTGATGTAGTCGGCGTAGGGCGTGTTGTCGCCGTAGACCACTCTCGTCAGGTGGCCGTTCGCGGGGTTGAACTCGATCTGGAACTCCCACGGACGCGGCATCCGCAGCTCCGGGCCTTCGGGCGAAGCCCCGCCGCGTCCCGGGCGGCTGCCAATCCGGCAGGGCACGAGCAACACGGTGTCCGCGCCGAATGCCTCCGCGGTTCGGAGCGCCGCCTGGCTCTCGGCAAAGGTTCGCTCGACCTCGCTCTTGTCGGGACTGTTGAACTCCGCCCAGCCGTAGAGGACGGAGTGGACACGCATCCCGATCTTGTCGGCGATCGCCCGTATCTTCGCGGCCTCGTCCACCGGAATGACCCGGGCCTCGACGCCCTCGAAGCCGGCATCCTTCATCCGTTTGAGCTCGTCTTCCGTCGGCCGGGCGATGAGCGCCTTGTGCGGCTTGGTTTTGAAGTTGAGCGAAGACACCGGGGCTGACGCGCCGCCTCTACCGGCCCCGGGTGTCTGCGCGCGACTCGAGACGGCGCCGAGACCCAGGCCGGCGGCGATCCCCGCTGAAGCCGTGATGAAGTCACGTCGATTGATCGATTGCGCCACTGATACCTCCAGCTTGTTCGGACTCGCGTGTACATTCTCGGCTCAACGGATCATCATCCCCCTGATCACGATCAACGTCAGGAACACCGCCCCCGAAGCGGCGGCGACGAGGAATCCCACTTGAATGTTGGACTTCCGCGCGACGACACCGATGATCATGGGAACGACCGTCCAGCCCACGGACGCGAAGAAGAAGAAGAATCCCACCGCGCGGCCCATCGTGTCGGCCTGCACGCTCAGCAGGACGACGGCCATCATCGTGGGGAACACGGGTCCGCAGGCCAATCCGGCGAGGAGGATCGTGGCGGAGGTTGCCGCACGGCCCTTCACCAACGCCAGCGCGAGCATCAACAGCACGCAGGCGACACCCAGCGCCACGAGCAGCGCCTGCTCGTTGGTCGCTCCAAGAATCCGCGTCAGGACGCCAGTTGCTCCGAGGATGGACGCAATCAAGCGGCTGCCGGTGAAGCCAAGCCAGAAACCGGAGAGCGTCAGCGCAGCGACTCGCTTCGCGCGCGCTTCTGGAACATCCGATGGAGTCTGTCGCAGGACCAGCGTCGTGGCCCATCCGGCGGTTGACGTTTCCAGTGGCACGAAGAAGAGGAAGGCGAATCCAAGCACCCAGAAGACCGGGCTCGCGAGGAGCGCCGCCGATCCGCTTGTCGGCGCGGCGTGCACGATTGGGCTTGCTACGGCCGGAACCAGCGGCGCCACCGGCGGAGGATGCATCTCGGCGAAGGCGCCCAGCACCACAGGCGTCGTGGCGAGCAGCGCCAGCAGCACGAGGCCCTTCGCGTACCCGAGCCGTCGCAGGATGAGCGCCAGCACCATCGGCGTGACGAACGCGCCAAATCCGAAGGCGAAGTCGAAGAAGTTCGTCGCCCACACGAGTTGTTCGCGCGGGCGGTCGGCGGGAACCGCCACCCGCATGAGGACGTTGCTGACGTTCACCTGGGCGGCCCATCCGATTCCCAACAACACTACGGCAACCAGCGCGGCACGGTAGCTCCGTGTGCGGGCGAGCATGAAGATGGAAACCGCGACGGCGGCGGAGCCCGCAAGCCAGACGCCTTTGCGGCCAACCGCGTCCGTCAGAAATCCGCACAGCAGGATGGTCGGACCGAACATCGTTCCGAAGCCGCCGACCAGCCGGCCGACCTTGCCTTCATCAATCTGCAGTCGATCGACCAGCGAGAGCTTCAGGCCGCCGACCAGCGCGTACGCCAGCCCCATGATCGGCAGGCTGGCCGTGAGGAAAATCTGCAGGTAAGTCGGATGGGAAAAGTCCACGTAGCAACGTCTGCGAGAAGGGTAGCAGAGACGCTACTTGCCGGGCGCGGGCGTCTGCAGGGTCTTCAGTTGCTCCGCTTGTGACGCCTGAGTCGGCACCCCAAGTTCCGTGCGCAGCGCGTCGGAGATCAGCTGCTGGTTGTAGGGCTTCTGCGTCGTAGCCGCGCCGGCGCCGAGGAACTGGGTGCCGTAGATCTGAGGCTGACGCACGGACTGCAGGTAGCGATCGAGCGTGGCCGCGGCAATCCACGCCGCACCTTGATCACCCTTGGCCACGGCGACCAACGCGAGCGTGTGCGCAAGCAAATAATCATCGGACCGCTCGCCATGCTGAAAGACGAACGCGGCTTTGCGAAAGTCCTCGGCCGTGTGAAGCGCGCTCCGCGCTAACAGCGCGGCCACCCGCTGACGCCGCACTCGGTCTGCCTTTTCGATCGCGGCCCAATCGGTGCGAGTGGATAGAACGTCTTGTCGAACCTTCTGGTCGTCCTCGTAAATACTCGCCATCTCCGCGTTCGCCGTCGTCGACTCCACCGCCACGGAGTAGGTGCGGTTCGAATCCCAGTCTACCGCCGGCGCCGGCGGCAGCCCGGCGTGGCGCTTCAATGGCATAGGTGCAACGGGAACTCCCGCGAATTGTAGCGAGGCATGTTCCGGATCGCTCAACGTCAGGTCGAATTCGTCCGGCTCTCCAGGATTCGCCGGATCGGCGATGATGATCCGCAGATGGTCACCCTCAACGGTAGCGCGAGTGCTCCGCCGATCTTTGATCGGCAGCTGGATGTGCGAATAGCGAAGCGGACTACCGGCAGCCGGCAGATCGAACGATGCCGGGGCCTGGATTCGCGCGCTAAAGGCTTCACCGTTGGGCTCGATGGTCAGAACGATGAACACTCGCTGCCCGAGTGTCATCACCCACGTGCCCGCGTAACCCTGCTCCGGCCGTGCGACTTCGGCGCGACACGACAGACACGCACACGCTGTACAGGCGATAACAGATACTTGCAGCAGCCGCATCGCACGGTTCAGCACTGACACGAGTCCTCCTCGTCTGCCCGAGAGCGAAGCCCTCGGTTAAGACCGAGGTGGCAGCGCCCAGGCGTACAAGACTCCGTCCACCGGAGTAAGAACGAACTGGCGGCCGTCGATCTCGTACGACATCGGACTGCCGGTCAAGTTGCCTCCGGGGTTCACGTGCCACAACACCTTCCCGGAGGCCGCATCCAACGCGACGAGATGTCCCGATTCATTGGTGAACACCAGGCCACCCGCTGTGGACAGGATCCCGTTGCCGCCGACGCCGCGCGCGTCCCTACGAGTCCAGCGGACCTTGCCCGTCCGGTAATCGAGCGCGAGCAACATGCTCTCGCTCCAGAGGCCGGTCGCGCCTCCGCCCTGGTGGTCCTCCACTTTGCCGGTCTCTTCGTTCGGCATCAGGTACCCAATGCTGAATCCATGACTGCCGTTGACGTAAAAGAGACCGGTATCGGGGCTGAAGCTCGGCCCCCACCAGTTGGTGGTCGTTCCCTCGAAGAACGCGCCGTCCACCGTGGGCTCGACCTCGGGTTTGGGCATGGGTTGCCCGCGCCGGTCCACGCCCGCGGACCAGTTTTGTGGGCCGTACGGGATGGTTACCAGACTTTCGCCGGTCGCGCGATCGAGCAGGAAGTAATAGCCGCTACGGCTGGCCATCGCCAGAAGCTTCCGCGGTTTTCCCTGATAGTCACCGTCGATCAGGATCGGCGTCTGGTTCGCGTCGCGATCGTGGGTATCGTGTGGCGACGTCTGGAAGTACCACTTCATCTTTCCCGTATCGACGTCGAGCGCCACGAGCGTGCAGGTGAACAGGTTCGCGCCGTTGCGGACACTCCCCGCATACACAGGATGCGGATTCCCGGTGCCCCAATACGTCAGGTTGAGCGCGGGGTCGTAGACGCCCTGGACCCACGTCATGCCGCCGCCGCGTGCCATGACTTCCGCGTTGGGCCAGGTCTCCGAACCCGGTTCGCCGGGCTTGGGGATCGCGTCCCAACGCCATACGAGCTTCCCGTCATTCAGATCGCGCGCTTCGAGAAAACCTGGCATGTTCAACTGATCGCCTGACATGCCGACGAGCAGCTTGTCTTTCACGACGAGCGGCGCGGCGCTGATGTAGTAGCCGAACTTCCAGTCGGCGACTTCGACCTCCCAGACCTTGGTGCCGTTCCGCGCGTCGAGCGCGATGAGGTGTGCGTCAGGGGTCCCGAAATAGATCCGGTCCTTGAACATGCTCACGCCGCGACTGGCGAGGTGATCGCCGAACGATGTCCGCGAGAAGTGCCAGATCTGCCGGCCAGTCCTCGCGTCCGCCGCCCACACATGATCCGGCACCGAAAAATACGCGATGCC
>JBKPLP010000160.1:0-24968 GCA_046731735.1 Acidobacteriota bacterium | reverse complement strand
GCGGAAGGAAGGCTAAACATCGCGCCGGCGGGAAGGCGAACGCGGCGCGGCACACACGCACTGCTGATCGATCCGCGTGGTAGCCCGATGGTAGCCGCGGGCTCTACGCGCCGCGCGTTGGTCGCTGCAAGTGTTTGAAGGAACTGGAGCCGGCGCTCGGACTTGAACCGAGGACCTGCTGATTACGAATCAGCTGCTCTACCAACTGAGCTACGCCGGCATGCGATGTGGCTGTGCGAAGGCACCAAGCCGAACGGGTATTCTAGCACGGCCGCTGCGCATTCGTCCGCAGTGTCATGCAGGCTCGTCGGAGCCACGCACCCACGCGAGTGCGTCTTCAAGCGCGGAGAACGCGCGCAGCGGGATGTCTTCCAGATCCGCGAGCGCGTGGGCGACCATCGCAGGGTTGTCGATGCCGCGCCGCGTCACGATCGCCGCCCGATGCGCCCCGAGCTTTCCCCAGAACTCGCGCACCACCCCGATAATGGCGATGACTGTTTCAGCGCTGACCGGGTGTTCCGACGCGCGGAGGTCACGGATGAAGCTGAATCCCCGTTGATACTGGGGGTCTTGCGCGATCCTGGCGAGAAGCTGGCGCCACTCCGCGGCCTGGGCGTACTCACCGGTAATTGTGACAATCCCGGTGGTGGCATCGATGCGGTAGATCAAAGGCATCGCGTTAGACGGTTACTTCGGATCGCGTATCCCCGGAACGCGGCTGCCGGAATCGGGTTCCGCGGCCGTCCGCAGCGGTTCCCATGCGCTCCCGCTGCCTTTCCTGACCTCCTCGAGACTGACGGGAATCGGCTTCGATAGTTCGACCCGCACGCGCAGCGGATCGAGCTTCGGGTCGGTGGCGGGCCGGATCGGAACGGCGGGCTCGGAGATCTTGCGCGCTGAATCGGACCAGGCGAGTTCAATCCCGCCGGGCGCGGTCGGGTTGAGCCGTCCCCAGCCGACGACGATGACCGGTTGGGCAGGCAGCCCCGAATACTGCTGCGGCTGCGCTTTCACCGGCTGTCCTGTTGACATGACGCACAGCCAGAGAAGACACGCCGCGATAATCGTGAGAACCGTCTTTGTGTAGGCATCGATAATCATAGTTGGCCCCCGAAGGAAAGCGCGGCTGGCTGAAGGCCGCCGACCAAATTGACGTGACGCGCGCCGGGCAAGGTTGGGAAAGTTGGCTTACGCGCGCGCGAGGGTGATCGGCAATGCCGGCTGGACGCTGCCGAAAGCGCGCGCCGCCGAACCAATCGCCGGTGCCACGCAGACGATCGGCGTCTCCCCGGCTCCCGCCGATGGCAAGTCCTTGCGATCGAGCAGCACGACATCGATCGGCGGAACGTCCTTGAATCGCGGCACGCGATACTGCGCCATCGACCCGTTGACGATGTGCCCGTCCTCGAACTTGATCGCTTCGAAGAGGGCGCCGCCGAGCCCCTGTACGACCGATCCTTCCACTTGATTGCGCAGCCCATCCGGGTTCACGATCGCGCCACATTCGAAGGCGGCGACCAGCCGCTCGATTTTGAATCCGTCGGCTGCCGGTGACAGTTCCACCGCGGTGGCGATGTAGCCGCCTTTCTCGGTACCGCACGCGATCCCGAGCGAGCGGCCTGGCGCCGCCGGCTTGGGCCAGCCGATCCGCTCGGCGGCCGCTTTCAGTACCGCGGCGATTCGGTCGTCCTTCAGATGCTGGAGCCGAAACTCGACCGGGTCGAGCTTCAGCGCGCGCGCGATCGCGTCCATGTGCATCTCGCGCGCGTAGTGGTTGGCCGTAGCCGCCAGACCGCGGTACGAACCCTGGCGCAACGGCGAGTCGGATTGATGAAACTGGATGCGCTGGTTGGGAATGTCGTACGGCGTGCGGATGCCCGCGTTGCCGGAATTCCAGTTGTCGAACTCCCACGCGACAATCCGGTTGCGCGCATCGACCGCCGCTTTGACGTCGATCACGCCGGCCGGCCGGAAGTAGGCCCAGGTGAACTCCTCGGCGCGCGTCCATACCAGCTTGACAGGTTTGCCAGCGGCTTTCGCCAGACGCGCGGCTTCGACGGCGACCTCGCCGGTGTGCTTTCCGCCGTATCCCGACCCCATGTCGGGAACGATCACGCGTACGCGATCCTCCGGGATATGGAACGCTTCAGCGACCTCGGTGCGCACGCCGAACGGACGCTGCGTACCGGTCCAGACGGTTACCTTGCCGTCCGTCCACTCGGCGACCGCCGCGCGCGGCTCGAGCGGCACGTGCGCGATGTAGGGAATGCGATAAGACTCGGCAATCGTCCGGACCGACGCTGCCAGCGCGCCGGTGATATCGCCAGCGGTGTACGGCGCGCCGCCGCGACCGCCACCGCCGGAGGTTCGCTTCAAGTGTTCGTAAATCGTGTCCGATGTCGGCTGACCCGTGGGCCGCCGCCACGTCGCAACGATCAGCACCGTCGCCTTCTTCGCGACCCGTTCATTCGGAGCGACAACGCCGACGAAATCGCCTTCCCGCACGATCGACACGCCCGCAATCCCGGCCGCGCGGGTCGTATCGAGCGTATCGAGCGTCGCGCCAGGCGATTCGGGACGGACCATCCGCCCGATCAACATGTCCGGTCTGACGACGTCAGAGGCATATTGGTGCGCCCCGGTGACGAACGCGCGGCCATCGATCTTCTTTTCCGGCTTGCCGCGTATGCTCCACTTGTCGGCGGGGGTCACCGGTGGTTCCGCCGACACGCTGCCGGACAGCTTGCGCCCCTTGGTCAACTCCCCGTACGTGATCGACTTGCCTGATGCCGCGACGACGCGCCCATCACGTGCCGTCAGCGTGGCCCGATCCGCGTGAAGATCGCCTGCCGCCGTATCGATCAGCATTTCACGCGCCACGGCGGCCGCGCGAGAGAGCTGACGCCCCATGCGCGGTGTAGACATCGATCCAAAGGTGCCGGCATCGAACGGCACCAGATCCGTGTCCGCCATCACCATCTGGATGGACGACAAGGGCACGCGAAGTTCGTCCGCGACCGTCTGCGCGAGCGAGGTGCGAATGTTCTGGCCGATTTCGACCTTTCCCGTATAGACCGTCACCCGTCCGCGTTCGTCGATGTGCAGCCACGCGGCAAGATCCGCGGGTTCACCGCGCCCCTGGATGCCGCGCCCGGACTCCTGACCGGCCAGTCGCGGCACCGTCGCGACGATGACGAGCCCGCCGCCGACGACGCGCATGAAGTCGCGCCGATCGAGATCGAACGAGTAGCGCCTCGATTCGCCGAGCTCGTAGCGTTCCGGCTCGATTCCGGTAAGGTCCTCGCGGCTCATCGTCTTTCTCCGGCGAGCGAGGTCGACTTCATCCGGCGCGCCGCGAGCTGCACGGCCTTCACGATGCGGGGAAAGGTGCCGCAACGGCAGACATTGCGGTCCATTGCCGTGGCGATGTCCTGCTCGCTCGGCGACGGATTGGCGCTGAGGAGGCCGGCCGCCGCCATCACCATGCCTGGTGTGCAGTAGCCGCACTGGAACGCTTCGACTTCGAGAAACGCCTCTTGTATCGGGTGCAGGACGCCCGCTGGCGCGAGCGCTTCAATGGTCGTGATGTTCTTGCCGGCCAGCGTCTCCAGCCGCGTGACGCAGGAGCGCGTCGCCACGCCATCGACGAGAACGGTGCAAGCGCCGCACTGCCCTTCGCCGCAGCCGTACTTGGAACCGGTGAGTCCCAGCTCGTAGCGGAGCACGGTCAGTAAAGTGTCGCCCGCAGCGCCGTCGACCTGATGGCTGGCGCCGTTGATCCGGAGAGTGAAGGCAGGCATGCGCGGCCTCCGAATACCGGTTTACTCGTTCCTCCGATTCGCGCGGATCGTCTCGCGTATCCCTTCGACGAGCGCTTCGCGATCGGCGCGCATCGTCTCGTCGAGAACCACCACCGGCACGTGATCCGGCGCTTCGAGGCGGAGTCGCGCAGCACCCTCGGCGTCGGCGACAACGATGTCGGGGCGCAATCCGCGCATCACCCGCAGCGCTTCGTCGACCGTTGCACTCGTTGCCACAGCAAACCGCAACTTCGCGAGCACGGCTTCGGACTGTCCCACCACGTCCGCGTCACCGCCAACCAACAGCACCAGCGGCGCGTAGCCCTGTTGATCCTCCGCACGGCGCCCGCCGCGTGGAAGCCGCCTGCGATCGGGGTCGCCGCTGCGATGCTGGAGTATATGTGCCATCGTCGAAAACTCTAATACGGAAGGGCCGTTTTGCGCCAATGCGGTACGGAGCATGCAGCCGCCATGGCGTGATGTCGTTTGAGCGCAGAAAAGGCGACGGCGTTCGACATCTGGACCGCCGCAGGTCCTACATGGACATCATGGAGCGTGTCCTGGGCAGCGGAATGCTGTCACAGCGGTTGCGTGAGCGCAGCCGTTTCGCCCGACACGTGAACGTCGTCACACCGCCGTTCGCCGCAGCTGTAGCGTTCTTTGAAGTGCGCGTACTCGACGGTATCGACGAACCAGCCTGACTTATCGCCGAGCTGCGGGACGTTCGTTCATCACGAACGACCATAGCGTGTCCCCCGCGCCGACCACCACATACTGCAGACCGTCGAGCTCATACGTAATCGGTCCGTTGCTGACCGACCCGTTCAGACCCGCGTGCCAGAGGGCGTCGCCGGTCGTCGCATTGAGCGCGATGAGATCGCCTGACGCTCCACCGCTGAATACCAGATTGCCGGCGGTGCTGAGCAGGCCCGCGCGCGAGCCCCCTTCCCATTTGTGGGTCCACTTCACCTTGCCGGTCTTGTAGTCGATCGCCTGCATCATCGCCTCGCCCCATCCGCCGCGATCGGTGCCGCCCCAACCCTGCGGGTTCTCGCCGGGATCGTAGATGTAGTACACGCTGAAGGCCCGGGTCGCGTTGACGTAGAACAACCCGGTCTGCGGGCTGAAGGTCGGCGGCGGCCAGTTGGTGGCGCCTCCCTGATTCGGCGTGACGAGCGCGCCGGCGATCTGCGGGTGCTTCTCGGGATTCGGCACCGGCTGCCCCTTCTCGTCGTAGCCCTTCGCCCAGTTCGTCTTGACATACTCGGTCGAAACGAGCGCGGTGCCGTTGGTACGATCGAGCAGGAAGTAGTGTCCGTTGCGCGCTGCCTGCGCGACGAGCTTCCGCGGCTGCCCGTTGACGGTGCCGTCGATGAGCACGGCGGTCTGGGTGGAATCCCAGTCGTGCGTGTCGTGCGGTGACGACTGGAAGTACCAGTTCATCTTTCCGGTGTCCGGGTTGAGCGACACGATGGACGCGGTGAACAGGTTCGCGCCCGCGCGATTGACGTGCGCGATGACCGGCTGCGGGTTGCCGGTCGTCACGTACATCTGGTTCAGCTCGGGATCGTAGGTGACCGGCTGCCATGTCATGCCGCCGCCGTGCTTCATCGCATCCTCGTTCGGCCACGTCTCGGAGCCAGGCTCACCCTTCTTCTGCGGCACGACGTACCAGCGCCATTGCATCTCGCCGGTCTCGGGGTCGTGGGACTGGATATAGCCGGGCACGTCGAGATCGTCGCCGCTCACGCCGGCGATCACGTGGTTCTTGATCACCACCGGCGCCACCGACCCGTAATAGAACTGATCGAGATCGCAGATCTCTTTGTGCCAGCGCTCGCGGCCGTCCTTGATGTTCAGGGAAACGAGGTTGCAATCCGGCGTCTCGAAGAAGAGGTAGTCGCCGAGGATCGCCGCGCCGCGGTTCCCGATGTGGATGCCACCCTTCGACTGCCACGCGAAATGCCAGATCTCGCGGCCGGTGCGGGCATCGAGCGCCCACACGTGATCCGGCGCGGTCAAATAGATCACGCCGTTCACCTGGAGCGGCGTGCCCTTGATCGCGCCTGGGTTCTGCGTGGCCCCCGCACCGGCATTCAACCGGTACACCCACCCGAGGCTGAGCGCGTTGATGTTTCCGTCGTTGATCTTCGTCAGCGTGCTGAATCGCCGGCCCGTGTAATCGCCGTTATACGTGGGCCACGACTCGGTGCCTGGAGCGAGCAGCTTCGCCGGATCGACGCCGCTCTGCGCCGCAGCGACGAGCACCGCCGCGCAGGCCATTCCGCAAGCGAGCAGGACGCGTTTCATTTCAGGGTCTCCAGGTAGGCCACGACGTCATGAATCTGTTTGTCGGTAATGGTCTCGAGCAGCGCGTGGTGCGCGGCAAGCGGATCGTCTTTGACGACTTTCACGGCAGGACCGCGCCGGATCGTCCGGTAGTCGCCGGACGCTTCACGCAACGTCACGGTGAAATCATCCATCGCGATGAGCGTGCCGTTGACCGTCTGGCCGGCCGCCGTCGTCACGGCGACCTTCACGGCACTCGCGGGAGGTGGTCCACCAGCGCGCGCGCCGCGGCCACGGCCCCCCTGCGGTCCCGGAAACAGCAGCCGCTGCTGGATGTCGATCGGCTCGAGGCGCGCGGCGATTCCCGCCAGCGGCGGACTGGTCGGCGAGTGGCACGTGCTGCACTTGCCCGCGCCGTTGAAGAACTCGGCCCCGGCCTTCGCGTCCCCAACCAGAACGTTCTGCGCCTGGAAGAGCGGAGAGCCACGGAACGAATCGTTCACACGGTCGCGCAGGAAATTCGCCAGATCCCGCACTTGCGTGTCGCTCAGCGAGGCGGCACTTCCGCCGCTCTGCATCTTGTGTCCCTGCTTGAGAAACGGACCGAGCTGGCTGCCGTATCGATCGCGCAGGACGGTCAGCGAACGAACCAGATTCGGTCCGTTGTCGGTGCCGCGCGCCTGCGTGCCGTGGCAATTGATGCACTCGGCGGCCCATACTTTCTTGCCGCGCTCCGCCGACTCGATCTCCACGGGCGGCACGTCACGCGGCCCGGCACCCATCGGCGGCCCCCCGACGCGCGTCTGCGGCGCTCCTCCGCCGCGCCCTTCCGCCGGGGGTGGCTGCGGCGGCGGCTGTTGCGGTGCCTGTGCGGCGAGCACGGCGACGGTCGTCGCAAGGCCGATGGCCGATGTGACGAGCCACGTGCGGGAGAACAGGGCGTTCGGCATGCCCCGAATCATATTTCAGGTTGCGGCAATCCAGAACACTTCGCGAGGACAATCCTCAGTCAACGACAGCCGCCCTAAAGATCAAATTGGTCTTAGGGCGGCTGTCGTTGATTCAAGTTTGCCCCGAAGTCGACGCTCATGAGATCGCCGATGCGTTCGACGGTTACATCGGCAGGAGGATACGTGTCGAGGATGGCGGGATCGTGCGCGTAGTGTCCCTGACGCGGGAACACCGTCGTGACGCGGCTCCCCCAGGCGCGTTTGAACGCGTCGAGGAGCCGCAGCTTGTCGTCGACGACGACGTACCGTTCAGCCGGGTACCGCGCTTCGACGTCGGCGATCTCCAATTCCTTGTGCACGTAGATCAACACGTTGCCATCGACGGCATCCATCAATCCGGAACGCTCGATCTTGCGCGGCTGGAAGACGACATCGCCGTCGGTCACGATGACCGCCGTGCCGTGCCGTTTGACGCGATCGATGACGTCGAGCGAGTTGGGAAACAGCCGGTTGGCGAACGGATAGTTGATCAGGTACGAGGAGATCTTCAGCAGGCGCGGGTCACGGGGATGCTCGACGCGGTAAATCTGGAGCGCGCCCAGGTAATCCGCGTACCCGAGCTCCGCCCGCAGCCGATCGAAAATCCTCCAGTAGTCGTTGCGGCATTCCAGACCGACAGTCTCGTCCAGATACCGCATCAGATCGGCGACGACCCGATCGTTGTCGAGCAGCGTGTTGTCTACATCCAGGAGAAAAACGAAGTGCTGGGTGATGATTGCTGATTGTTCATTGAAGAGCAGGCAGAAGGCAACCAGTCACCCGCTCCGCTTACCCCTCGTGTAAATATGCTTCCTCGCCGTGCAGCGTGACATCGAGGCCCGCCGTCTCGTCGTCCGCGTTCGCGCGCAGCGGCGTGACCAGGCTAATCACCTTCAGGAGGATGAAGCTCACGCCACCGCTATACACCATCACCGCGACGATCGCTGTCGCCTGGATCAGCAGCTGCCGTGGATTGCCGAAGAGAGCGCCGTCCGCAACGCCGTTCCAGCTCTTCTGCGCGAAGAGTCCCGTGAGCAGCGCGCCGACGGTGCCGCCGATGCCGTGGGCGGCCACCACGTCCAGTGAATCATCGAGCGAGGTCTTGACCCGAATCATCAGCCCCAGATAGCTCGGCACCGCGGCGATGGCCCCGAGCGCGAGCGCACTCATCGGGCTGATGAAGCCGGCCGCCGGCGTGATCGCGACCAGTCCGACGACAATCGCGGTGGCGGCGCCGACCGCCGTCGGCTTGCGCGAACGCAGCGCGTCGAGGAAGGTCCACACGAACAGCGTCGCCGCCGGCGCGAGCATCGTCGTCACGAACGCCAGGGCCGCAATCGGGCTCGCCGCGAGCGCGCTGCCGGCATTGAAGCCGAACCACCCGAACCAGAGCAGCCCGGCACCGAGCAGCGTCAGCGGCACGCTGTGCGGCAGCAGCGACGCCGACGGATACTCCTGGCGTTTGCCGACGACGATGGCGGCGGCGAGCGCCGCAACCGCGGCGTTCACGTGCACGACGGTGCCGCCGGCGAAATCGAGTGCGCCCCACTTGGCCAGCCAGCCTCCGCCCCACACCCAGTGGGCCACCGGGCTGTAGACGAGAATGGCCCACAGGGTGATGAACAGCACGTACATCGAGAAGCGCATCCGCTCGACGATCGCCCCCGAGATCAGCGCGGCAGTGATGATCGCGAAGGTGCCCTGGTAGGCCATGAAGAGGACGTGGGGAATCGTGCCTTGCGCCTCGAGGCCGACGCCGCGGAGGAAGATGCGCGACAGGTCGCCAACCCACGGGCCGCCGGTCGAAAAGGCGAGCGAATACCCGAGCAGCGCCCAGAACACGCCGACGAATCCGAGCGCCACGAAGCTCATCATCATCGTGTTCAACGCGTTCTTCGACCGCACCAGCCCGCCGTAGAAAAATGCCAGCGCCGGCGTCATCAGGAGAACGAGCGCGGTCGCAACGAGCATCCACGCTGTGTCGGCAGTGTTCACGGCACTAGACATCGCGCTCTCCCGTCCGGATGTTGTAGCTCTGCTCGACCGGAATGACGAAGACGCGTCCGTCGCCGATCTCGCCGGTGCGCGCCGCGGCCATGATCGCTTCGATCACGTCCTCGGCCACCGCGTCAGGGACCACCACCTCGATCTCGACCTTCGGCAGCAGGCTGACGCTGTATTCCTTGCCGCGGTAGACGGCGGTGTGCCCCTTCTGCCGTCCGTGACCGCGAACATCGGTCACGGTCATGCCGGCGATGTTGAGTTTCTCGAGCGCATCGCGGACGTCGTCCACCTTGTGCGGGCGCACGATGGTCTTGATCAGTTTCATATGTCCTCTCTGACCGGCCGGTTATTGCGAGAGGCGGGAATCCACCCACCTCCCCTTTGCGACGCGCAATTTAACACGAGAGGGAATGAAAGGCTCAGATATCGCGTTCGCCGGTGCGGATGTTGTAGCCCTGTTCGGCGGGGAATACGAACACGCGGCCGTCGCCAATCTCGCCCGTGCGCGCGGACTCCACGATGGCGGTGACCACCGCCTCGGCGAGATCGTTGGGAACGACCACGTCGATCTCGACTTTCGGAATCAGGCTGACGCTGTATTCCTTGCCGCGATACACGGCGGTGTGCCCCTTCTGCCGGCCATGGCCGCGGACGTCCGTCACGGTCATCCCCGCGACGTTCAGCTTCTCCAAGGCCGCGCGGATGTCATCGACCTTGTTCGGGCGCACGATGCTCTTGATCAGTTTCATTCCCCTGCCTCCAGTGCCTGTTGCAATTCCTCGGCGACCGCCGCCTGGTCCGGCTCGGGCAGCTTGGCGCCATTGCGCGTGATGTGCAACACGTCGATCGCGCGCTTTCCCTCGGTCGAAATCAGGACGAGATGCACGTCACATCCCTGACTGGAGATGACCCGGCTGATCCGGTGCAGCAGCCCCGGCGCGTCGTCCGCGACGATCTCGAGAACCGTGTACTTGCGTGAATGCTCGTTGTCGAAATGGACGACGGGCGCCCGGCGATGGTGCTGCCGGACGCGATGGAGCACGCCGCGCATGCGCCCGCGCAGCAGCGCGGTGACGTCGACGGCACCGGCCACTGCCTGCTCGAGCATCCGTGAAATCTCCGTCGTCGCCGCGGCGTTCCGCTCCAGAAAACCCTCGTCGTCGGTGAACTCGAAGACATCGAGCACGAGTCCGTTCGGGGTGGTCATCGCCTGCCCGCGATGGATGTCCATGCCGAAGTACGACAGCACTCCCGATATGTTGGAGAACAGGAACGGCTTGTCGAGAGTGACGAGCGTCAGCTCCCACACGTCGTCGTGCTTCTCGAGAAAGGTGTGCACTTCGTCCGGGTGAATATCCCGCGCGAGGCGCACGTGACGGTAGACAGCACTCAGCCCGAAGGTCGAGAGATAGCGGCGCGGCAGGCCGGCGAGGAACGTGACGAGCTCCGGTTCGGAAATGTCGCCGGGCCGACCTGCGATGAGCACCGCCAGACCTGCGGGATCCTGGTCGAGCAACTGGTCCGCGTAGCCGAGGGTCAGACGGTTATACGTGTCGACGTATACCCGCCACAGCAGGTCCTCCTTCCACGGGGTCAGCGTGTCTGGCGACACGGCACCGACATCGGCGAGCGTCATCAGGCACAGGAGCTTGAGGTGCTCCTCAGTGCCGACCAGTTCGGCGAATCGCGCCGCGACGTGGGGGTCCTCGGAGTCGCGACGGAATGCCACCTGCGACATCTGCAGATGCTCCCGGATCAGAAACTCCACCGTCGCACGCTCGTCGTCGGGAAGCTCGAGACGATCGAGCATGCTTTGCGCGAGCCGGACGCTCTCCTGAGCGTGGTCCGCCTCTCGCCACTTGCCGACGTCGTGAAACAGCAGCGCGAGTGTCAGCAGCTCCGGCGCGCGCACTTCCTGGAGAATGGACGTGAAGCGCCGGCGGCCCGGATTCGGCGGATCGAGGAGCGATTCAAGCCCGCGGATTGCCAGCAGGGTGTGCTCGTCGACGGTGTACTTGTGGTAGAAGTCGCGGACCACCCGACAGTGCACCTTGGCGAACTCGGGGAAGATCCGGTTGAGCAGACCGCAGTCGTGCATTTCCGACAACCGGTCGTACAACCCGCGCCGCGGCACGAGCAGCTTGCGCAGCTGCTGACGCTCCCCTTCGGTCGACACGAAATCGTCCGGCGTGGAACGGTGCAGGTTCTGCTCGATCAGCGACAGCGTCCGTTCCGAAACGCTACACCCGTGATCGAGCGCGACGCGAAACGCGTCGACCCACAACGACGGCTGGTTCGCCGCGCGTTCGGGATTGGCGAACCGTACGCCATCACCGTTGAT
This sequence comes from Acidobacteriota bacterium, assembly GCA_046731735.1. Taxonomy (GTDB): domain Bacteria; phylum Acidobacteriota; class Vicinamibacteria; order Vicinamibacterales; family 2-12-FULL-66-21; genus JALZOC01. Next base: position 13,545 of record JBKPLP010000160.1, on the reverse strand, counting down.
TTCGAACTGCCGGCCGACCCGGCGCGGGGCCGCGGGCGGATCCGCCGGCCGGACGGCGCGTGCCGCGGAGGTCATCGCACGCGTGACCGTGCGCGCGCGACGAAAGTACTCGCTCATCAACGACTCGACCCGCTGATGCGAATGCGTGCCGGGCGTGCCCAGCGCATCCGCAACTTGCTCCTGCAATTCGTGCGTGAGCTGATTGACGTCGCGGCCGCCGAGGAGATGCAGCAACGATCGAATTCGGAGCAGGAATTCCTCGGCTTCGCCGAGCCGTTCGTCGGAGCCGGCTTCGATCGTCCCGTCGAATGCCTGCGGCGCGAGCGCCCGAAGATGACGGACGGCCGCGATGTCACGCAGACCACCCGGCGCCTGCTTGATATCCGGCTCGAGCTGGTACTGCGTGTTGTTGAACTGCTGGTGACGCTGCTCGATCAGCGTCAGCAGCGGCTCCAGCACGACCTTCGGCCCCGGCGCCTCGGCGACGCGCGCCACGACGCGCTCGAACAACGAGGCATCCCCGGCGAGAAATCGCAGATCGAGAAGGCAGAGGAGCAATTCGGGATTCGACGTGTCAGACGCGTCGAACTCGGCGAGCTCGCGGACGTGCTGCCCCAGCTCCAGCTTCAGGTCCCAGAGCGGCTGCAGCAGCGCATTGACGAAACGCTCCTCCGGTTGCGCGATCGCGCCGTCGAAGACGATGAGCAAGTCGATGTCGGAGTGCAGGCAGAGCGTTCGTCGGCCGTAGCCGCCGAGAGCGCATACCACAAACGGCGTGGCCGTTCGATCGTTCGCCGCGTCGACCACGGTACGCACCAAGCCGTCCATCCGATCGGCATAGCGCTGCACGATGGCGCGGCCGCCGCGGCCCGTGCGTGCGTCCGCGGCATACTCGTCGCGTGCCGCCGCGAGCGTCGCGGCGGCATTGTCCCTGAATTCTTTCGTCATCGGACGGAGCCGTACCGTGTCCGTTGTGGTTGCCATAGGAGCCTACCTCACACGGAGCATGGAACGCCCGCCCGAAACCAGCAGCGCGTCAGGAATGCGCGAAGCGGTAGTGTCCGCCTTCAGGCGGACCTCCGCAGGTCTAGTACGAATACGTGAACCCCGCGAGCGTGACCGGCTTGAACCCGTCACCCGAATTGATGGTCTTCAGGTGATCGCCGAGGAACATGAAGTCGACGCCGCCGTGCACTTCGAGCGTTCCGCTCTTGCCCGAGACGAGCGGCACGCTGAGCGACAACCCGGTATCGAAGTAACCGAAGTGATCGTCCTGGCCGTCGAGCTCGTAGTAGTTGTGCACGCTCAGGCCGGTCTTCACCGGGATCGCGAGCGTGAGTTTCGGAGCGAGCTTGACGGTCGGCCGCACGCCCAGCTCGAGGTACGTGCCCTTTCCGGTCCCCGCGTCGGCCTGACCGTCGCCCAGCTCGAAGGCGAGCACGATCTTGGGCGAGAGCGGGAACGGGCTCTTGCTGTCGTCGACCGCGAGCGTGCCGGCGAGCTCCTGGACGGTCGCGAAGCTGTCGGCCGGGCTCGTATACGACGTGTAGAGCAGACCCGGCTTCAGCTTGCCGGCGGTGAACACGACCGAGCCGAACCAGTCCTGCTCGTAGTAGTTCCCTGCGGGCGCCGTGGAATGCACGCTGTTCCACGTGCCGAAGTCGAACGTCACGTTGTTCTTCGTATACGCGATGTCTCCGTAGGGCTGCGCGATCGTGCCACCCGAGTGCTGACGGATGCCGCGGAAGAGATACGCGGATGTGAAATCGAGACCGGTGGTTACCGTATAGCTCTTGGCGGGCGCCGTTTCAGCCGGAGGCGCTGCTGCGGCGGCCGGCGTTGTCGCCGGCTTTGCCGCACTCTCCGACGCACTCTGCGCCGATGCCATCGTGACGCTCAGTCCCAGTGCGCTGACGGTGAGTGCGAATGTCATCAATCTCATGAAGGTCTCCTGACTGCCGCCGCTCGCGGCGAACCGAACGTTCGAAATCGTCGAAATGAATTGATCAGGCAAGGCGCCCGGAGGACCCCCCCGGACGCCTTCGTGTCAGTCCACTGCCGGATGCAGCGTCGTGCGCGCGATGGACGGCTCCATGGGACGCGACGGAGCCGCGTGTCCGCCCGCCGTCTCGAAGCCGCCGGCGACCGGATAACCGAGCATGCCCATCTCCTCGAGGTCGAGCCCTTCAATCTCGACGTCCGCCGGGACGCGGTTGCCGATCGTGGCGCCAATGGCCTTGAGCGTCAGGTAGAAGGCCGGGAAGCAGAACGCGACGCACGCGGCCATCCCGATCACTTCCGCGGCAAACTGCGAGGCGTCACCGTAGAACAGGCCGCGCACGGTGCCGGGGACGCCGTTCAGGCCGTCGCCATAAGTACCGTCGGCGAACAGTCCCAGAGCCAGCACACCCCATGCGCCATTCACCAGATGCACCGCAATGGCTCCCACGGGGTCGTCGATTTTCAGCGTCCGCTCGACGAACAAGACGGCCGCGACGACGAGGACGCCGGCAATCGCGCCGATCAGCGCGGCGGCCGGGGCGTTGACGAAGGCGCAGGGGGCGGTGATCGCGACCAGCCCCGCGAGCATGCCGTTTACGAGCATGCTGGGATCAGGTTTGCCATACCGAGCCCATACGTAGAACATCGCCGCCAGTGCGCCGGTGGCTGACGCGAGCATCGTATTGACCGCCGCGACGGCGATCCGCAGGTCCGTGCCTGCGAGCGACGAGCCGGCGTTGAACCCGAACCAGCCGAACGCGAGGATGAACGTGCCGCCGATGGCCATTGGCAGGTTGTGCCCCGGAATCGGGTTCGCGGAGCCGTCCTTGTTGAACTTGCCGATGCGCGGGCCGAGGATGATCGCGCCGGCGAGCGCCGCCAGGCCCCCGACCATGTGCACGACCGACGAGCCGGCAAAGTCGACGTGCCCGTGACCGAGACCAAAATTCGCGCCGAGCTGCGAGAGCCAGCCGCCGCCCCACACCCAGTTGGCAAAGATTGGGTAGATGAACATCGACAGCACGAACGAGAATGCGACGAACGAGCTCCATTTCCAGCGCTCCGCCATCGCGCCGGTGGGGATCGTCGCCGCCGTGTCCATGAACACCATCTGGAACAGGAACAGCGCGAAGACGCCGACGTCATAGGTGTCGCCGCTCAGGAAGAATCCCTTCAGCCCGAAGAGGCCGAACGTCTTGCCAAAGAGCGTGATGGCGAACTCGTGATTGAGGCCGGGGGTGCCCCCGAGTGTGGCCACGGCGCCGACCCCGCCCATTTGCAGCGCGTAGCCGCAGACCCAGTAGCCGAACAGACCAATCGCGTAGACGATGAAGTTCATCGTCATGGTATGCGCGACGTTCTTCGCCCGCGTGAACCCGGTCTCGACCATCGCGAAGCCCGCCTGCATGAACATGACGAGGAAGCCCGCGATCAACACCCACACCATGTTGATGGCAATCTTGTTGTGACCGACCGTCTCCATCACTTCCGCAAGCTGCGGATTCGCCGCATCCTTGACCGGGACATCCTTCGCCGTGCCGGTCGTTGCGCCCGTGGGATCAGCCGCCGGCGCCGCGGCGGGCGCCTGCGTCTGCGCCGTCAGCGGGCGCGCAATCGTGGAAATAAAGACGGCGAGCGCCGCCGCGATCAGCAGAACGCGGGTGAGTCGAAGAGCAAATCGCATCCAGGTGTTCCCTCCGCAGTTAGGAGCAAGCCGTCAAAGATGGACCCACGGGCGGTCCAGATGCCCAGCGAGGAGCAAGTTCAACGCCACAGGTCGATCGCATCGACAACTGTGTCGGGATCGCCAGAATCAGGCCTGAGATCCGTGATCTGCTGCACAGAAGTGCACGGCGGAGGGCGCGGAAAACGGCAACAATTCGGGAGGATTGCAATTGATAGAAGACATTTTTGTCTGAACCGATGCTTGGCGCACCGCGTCGCGCGCCCGCGGCTTGGCGGCGCGGGATCTGCGTGCGGGAGTGGGTTTCGACAGGGTTGGCGCTGCTGGCTGGCTGTTTTGGGACGAGATCGCCCCACAGGCCGCAAGGTCGAACAATTTTGTCGGCGCAACCTTATGCCAACAAAATTGTTGATTATCGGCCCGTCAGGCGACCGCTGCGGGGAGCTGCGAAGCTCCCGTCAGATACGCGTCGACGCCGCGCGCGGCGCTGCGTCCGTCGGCAATGGCCCAGACGATCAGCGACTGGCCGCGCTGAAGATCCCCGGCGGCAAAGACACCGGGCTCGCTGGTCATCCAGTTCTCGTCGCGCCACACGGTGCCGCGCTCGGTCATCCGCACCCCGAGGTCTCCGAGCAGCGTGCCGCGCTCTGGACCGACGAAGCCCATCGCCAACAGCACCAGATCCGCTTTCACCTCGAACTCGCTGCCCGGGCGCGCCACGAACCGCAGGCGGCCGCCGTCGCGCAGCATTTCTCCGCGCACCGCCTTCAGCGCGGTGACCCGTCCTTCGCCGTTCGCGACGAACTCCTGCGTCGACACGGAGTAGAGGCGGTCGCCGCCTTCTTCATGCGCCGAGGAGGTGCGGAAGATCGTGGGCCACAACGGCCAGGGGTTGTCCGCCGCCCTCGTCTCCGGGGGTCTCGCCAGCAGCTCGAACTGCAACACCGAGGCAGCCCCTTGCCGGTGAGTAGTGCCCAGGCAGTCAGCCCCGGTGTCACCGCCGCCGATGATGATGACGTGCTTCCCCTCCGCGGAGATGAGGTCGCCGGCCGGGATCTCATCCCCTTCACACCGGCGGTTCTGCTGCGTGAGATAGTCGACCGCGAAGTGAATGCCCTCGAGATCCCGCCCCGGAATCGGCAGATCTCGCGGCGCGGTCGCCCCGCCGCACAACACCACCGCGTCGAACTGCCCGCGCAGCTCCGCCGCCGTCACGTCGACGCCGACGTTCACTCCCGCACGGAAGATCACGCCCTCCTGCTCCATGAGCCGCAGGCGGCGATCGAGGATCCGTTTTTCGAGCTTGAACTCCGGAATGCCATATCGCAGCAGGCCGCCGATGCGATCGGCACGTTCGAATACCGTCACGGTGTGGCCCGCGCGGTTCAACTGGTCCGCCGCGGCCAGACCGGCGGGCCCTGAACCGACGACGGCGACGCGGCGCCCGGTCCGGACCGCCGGCGGCTTCGCCTGAATCCAGCCTTCCTTGAACGCGCGTTCGACAATCGACACTTCGACGCTCTTGATGGTCACCGGATCGTCGTTGATGCCGAGTACGCACGACCCTTCGCACGGCGCCGGGCAGAGCCGTCCGGTGAACTCCGGGAAGTTGTTGGTCGCATGCAGCCGATCGATCGCGGCGTGCCAGCGGTTGCGATAGACGAGGTCGTTCCAGTCGGGAATCAGGTTACCGAGCGGGCACCCCTGGTGGCAGAACGGAACGCCACAATCCATGCAACGCGCCCCCTGCTGCCGCAGGTCCGCCTCGGCGTCGAGCAGGTACACCTCTTTCCAGTCGCGGACGCGGACTTCGATCGGGCGCGACTTCGGCTTGGCGCGCTTGATCTCGATGAACCCGGTCGGCTTACCCACGCGCCACCGCCACGAGCTCTGCGAACGCCGGTTCGCGGTTCTCGGCGCGCGCGCGCGCTTCCGCGAGCACCACGCGCTTGTAGTCGCGCGGGATGATCTTGATCGTCCGCGAGGCGGTCGAACTCCACGCTGCCAGCAGATGTCCCGCCCGCCGGCTCCCCGTCTGCGCCGCATGGCGCGCGATCATCGCCCGCACGAACTCGAGGTCCTCTTCTTCCTCCAGCGACTCCAGCTCCACCATCTCCCGATTGCACCGCCGCGCGAACAACCCGTCGTCGTCCACGACGTAGGCGATACCGCCGCTCATGCCGGCGGCGAAATTGCGCCCGGTCCTTCCCAGCACGACGACGCGGCCGCCGGTCATATATTCGCACCCGTGATCGCCGACGCCTTCGACGACCGCGTAGGCGCCGCTGTTGCGCACCGCGAAGCGTTCGCCGGCGACGCCCCGGACGTACGCCTCGCCGCTCGTCGCGCCATAGAGCGCGACGTTCCCGACGATCACGTTGTCCTCGGCACGGAAGGTCGCGGCGTCGGGCGGCGCCACGATCAGCCGCCCGCCCGAAAGCCCCTTACCCCAGAAATCGTTGGCGTCCCCGTGCAGAGACATCGTGATGCCGCGCGGCACGAACGCCCCAAAGCTCTGCCCGGCCGACCCCTCGAACCGGAGGCGGATCGTGTCGTCCGGGAGTCCCTCGCCACCGTACCGTTTCGTGACCTCATAACCGAGCATCGTGCCGACCGTGCGGTTGGCATTCCGGATCGGGAATTTGAGCGTGACCGGCTCCTGCCCTTCGAGCGCAGCGCCGGCGGCGGCGATGATCGTCCGATCGAGAATCGTGTCGATCTCGTGCGCCTGCGGCCGCAGTCGGCGCCGCGGCGCGTCGCCGGGCAGCGCCGGCTCATAGAGAATCTGAGACAGGTCCACCCCTGACGCCTTCCAGTGGTCAACGGCCGGGCGCATGTCCAGCATGTCGGCGCGGCCGATCATGTCGTCAAGCGTACGGAACCCGAGCGCGGCCATCAGCTCGCGCACTTCCTCCGCCAGGAATCGGAAGAAGTTCTCGACGAACTCCGGCTTGCCGGTGAACCGCTTGCGGAGTTCCGGATCCTGCGTGGCGACGCCGACCGGGCACGTATTCAGATGGCAGACGCGCATCATCACGCAGCCCGACACGACGAGCGGCGCGGTGGCGAACCCGAATTCCTCCGCGCCGAGGAGCGCCGCAACGACCACGTCGCGTCCCGTCTTCAGCTGGCCATCGACCTGCACGGTGATGCGATCGCGGAGGCCGTTGAGCCTGAGGATCTGCTGCGTTTCGGCGAGGCCGAGCTCCCAGGGGACGCCGCTGTGCTTGATCGCGGTCAGCGGCGAAGCGCCGGTGCCGCCGTCGTGACCCGAGATGAGCACGACATCCGCGTGCGCCTTGGCCACGCCGGCGGCAATCGTTCCCACGCCGACTTCCGCCACGAGCTTCACGTGGACGCGCGCGTCGCGGTTGGCGTTCTTGAGGTCGAAGATCAGCTGCGCGAGATCCTCGATCGAGTAGATGTCGTGGTGCGGCGGCGGCGAAATCAGCGTCACTCCGGGCGTCGAGTGCCGCACTTTCGCGATCCACGGATACACCTTGGCGCCCGGCAGCTGGCCGCCTTCGCCAGGCTTCGCGCCCTGCGCCATCTTGATCTGGAGGTCGTCGGCGTTGACCAGATACTCGCTCGTCACGCCGAAGCGCGCCGAAGCGACCTGCTTGATCGCGCTGCGGCGCCAGTCGCCGTTCGGGTCGCGTTGGTTGCGCGCGGGGTCCTCCCCCCCTTCACCGGTGTTCGACCTGCCGCCCAGCCGGTTCATCGCGATCGCGATCGTCTCGTGTGCCTCCTGACTGATCGATCCGTAGGACATCGCACCCGTGGAGAATCGCTTCACGATCGAGTCGACCGGCTCGACCTCGTCAATCGGCACCGGCGGCCCGGCTTTGAAGTCGAGCAGACCGCGGAGCGTTCCGAGCTGTTTACTCTGATCGTTGACGAGCGCCGTGTACTCGCGGAAGACGTTGTACTGGCCGCTGCGCGTCGCGTGCTGCAGCTTGAACACCGTGTCCGGGTTGAACAGGTGGTATTCGCCATCGCGGCGCCACTGGTATTCGCCGCCGGAATCGAGCTCGGCGGCCGCCCCCGGTCGCGCCGGGAACGCATGCGCATGCCGCCTGCGCACCTCCTGGTCGACGGTATCGAGGCCGATGCCGCCGATCCGCGAGGCGGTTGACGTGAAGTAGCGATCGACGAACGATTTCTCGAGGCCGATCGCTTCGAAGATCTGGGCGCCGCAATAGCTTTGCAGCGTCGAGATCCCCATCTTCGACATGACCTTCAGGATGCCCTTGTTGAGTCCGCGGATGTAGTTCGTGACCGCGCGCGCGTGGGGAATCCCTTCGAGCAGACGCTGCCGGATCATGTCGTCGAGCGTCTCGAACGCGAGATACGGATTCACCGCGCCGGCGCCGTAACCCATGAGCAGCGCGACGTGATGGACCTCGCGCGCGTCGCCAGACTCGATCACCAGCGCGCACCGCGTGCGCAACCCTTCGCGGACCAGATGGTGGTGCACCCCCGCGGTCGCCAGCAGGCTGGGAATCGGCGCCAGCTCGCGGCTGACGCCTCGATCGGACAGGATGACGATGGTGTGGCCGGCCCTGACCGCCGCGCTGGCGTGGAAGCACAGCGCGTCGAGGGCGGTGGCCAGCCCCGCGCCGCCCTCCTCGGGCCGATAGAGCATCTGCAGCGTGATCGAGCGGAACCCATCGAGCTGGATGTGCCGCAGCTTCGCCAGTTGATCGTTGTCGATAATCGGATACTTGATCGTGATCTGGCGGCACGACCCGGGCTCCGGCTTGAGCAGGTTGCGTTCGGGCCCGATCGTCGAGGCCATCGAGGTCACCAGCTCCTCGCGAATCGCGTCGAGCGGCGGGTTGGTGACCTGCGCAAAGAGCTGCTTGAAGTAGTCGTAGAGCAGCCGCGGGCGGTCGGACAACACCGCGAGCGGTGTGTCGGTGCCCATCGACCCGACCGGCTCTTCGCCGGCCCCGGCCATCGGCCCGAGCACCATCTTCATGTCTTCCTGCGTGTAGCCGAAGGCTCGCTGCCGGCGCAGCACCGTCTCGTGATCCGGTTCCGGAAGAAATGGCGCCGGAGGAACATCTTCGATCGCGATCAGGTTCTCGCTCAGCCACTCCTCATAGGGGTGCGCCAGCGCCAGTTCCGTTTTGATCTCCTCATCGTCCACAATCCGCCCCTTGGCGGTGTCGACAAGGAAGATCCGTCCAGGATGCAGGCGTTCCTTGATGACGATCTTCTCGGGCGGGATGTCCAGCACGCCGACTTCCGACGCCATGACCACGAGGTCATCGCTCGTCACGTAGTAACGCGACGGCCGCAGGCCGTTCCGATCGAGGACCGCGCCGATCACCGTGCCGTCGGTGAAGGCGATGGAGGCGGGGCCGTCCCACGGTTCCATCAGCGATGAGTGGTATTCGTAGAACGCGCGCAGCTCCTCGACCATCGCCGCGTTGTTCTGCCACGGCTCAGGGATCATCATCAGGATGGCGTGCGGCAGCGATCGCCCGGCCATGACCAGGAACTCGAGCACGTTGTCGAAGATCGCCGTGTCGCTGCCCCCTTCGCGGATGATCGGCAGCACTTTCTTCAGATCCTCGCCGAGCACGTCGCTCTCGAGCAGCGCTTCGCGAGCTTTCATCCAGTTGATGTTGCCCCGCAGCGTGTTGATCTCACCGTTGTGGGCGATGAAGCGATACGGATGCGCGAGCGGCCAGGACGGGAACGTGTTCGTGCTGAAGCGCTGGTGAACGAGCGCGAGTGCCGACTCGAGCTCCGGGTCCGCCAGGTCGGGGAACATCGGCCGGATCTGGCTCGCCGTCAGCATCCCTTTGTAGATCAGCGTCCGCGACGACAAGCTCGGAATGTAGAACTGGCTCCGATCCGGCAGCGACATGCCGTCCACCGCGTGCTCGATGCGCTTGCGGATGACGTAGAGCTTCCGCTCGAAACGCAGCGCGTCGTTCGGCGCCGGCTCGCACCCGGCGCCGCAGGCGATGAAGATCTGCCGGAAATACGGCTCGACCGCCGCCGCGCTCGGGCCCACCTCGCCGTCGTCGGTCGGCACGTCACGCCACCCGAGCACGCGCTGTCCTTCTTCCGCGACGATCGCCTCGAAGGTTTGCTCGATGTGCGCGCGCAGTGCTGGATCTTTTGGCAGGAAGACGAACCCGGCGCCGTATTCACGCTCGGCGGGAAGCTCGAACCCCAGCCGTCTCGACTCCCGCCGCAGAAAGCGGTCGGGCATCTGGATCAGAATGCCGGCGCCATCGCCGGTGTTCGCCTCGCATCCACACGCGCCGCGGTGCAGCAGGTTGATCAGCACCTGCAGGGCCTGTTCGACGATCGCGTGCGAGCGCACCCCTTTTACATGAACGACGAACCCGACGCCGCACGCGTCGTGCTCGAACGCGGGGTCGTACAAGCCCTGGGCCGGCGGCACGCCTGATTGCTGCACAGAGGATTTATGCGGTACGACGGCGGCATCGCAAAACGGAATCTACAGATGCCATCCATGCATCCTGCTTCTGAGGGAGCTATGCGGCGCGCGCATGAAATACATGCGTACCAGGAGGGAACCGAAGGCGGCGGAGGAAACGGGGAAAAGGCGCTGGCGCCCGGACCCGTTCGACTCGGCAACCGCGCTGTGCGCGGTAGAACGACGGGCGAGGTCAAGAAAACAAGCTGCAGGCAATCATGAGCCGCTTGTTTTCTCGATCTCGTTCGTCGTTCGTGACGCCGGCCGGAGGCCGGCGTTACCGAGTCGAACGGGTCCGGGCCGCCCTCCGTGACTCCGTTGCTCCGTGGTTCGCGTCAGCGGTTTTCTTCGCGGCCTCCATTACCTCCGCGGCTCCGCGGCCGCGAAGGTCCCCGTCAACGGCACCCCCATGGGCCCGACCGGGATGTAGACCACCGTGTGGTTCGGGGAGTTGACCATCTGTTTCTGGGCCTCGATCGCCTCGTGCTGGATGTACATGGGGCTCAGCTGACCGCGGATGATCTGCATCGCGTTGGCGATACCCTGCGCCTGGACTTCACGCTTCGTCCGCTCCTTGCGTTCGATTTCGATCTCGGTGTCCTTCCGCTGCAGCTCCTGCGTCGCCGCGAGCTTTCGCGAGACCGCGGTCGCGACCTCCTCCGGATACTGGACGTTACCGACCACGACGCTGCTGATCGCGAACGGGCTCCCGGCCGCGTATTGCTGAATGCGCTGCAGCACCGCGTCGCCGATCGAAATCAGCCCGTCCTTCACTTCGAGGCCGTTCCGCCGCTGGACCTCGTCGCGCGCGTAGGTGCGGAGCGGCTCGCGCACGAAGTTGCCATAGGCGATTTTGACAATGGCATCCGGCTCCTTCTCGAGCGCCGCCCGGCTTGCCGTCGTGCTGAATCGATCCATGAAGAGCGGCACCTTCGTCTCGTCCACGTGCCACACGGTGTGGACCCGGAATTCGATCTTGAGGTTGTCGCGGCTCAGCACCGCCTCATCGTGCGTGAAATCCTCCGTGTAGGTGTACGGCGTGATACTGACGTTCGTCACGTCCAGCAGCCAGGTGCGGCCGGGCGACGTCGGTCCGCGCTGGATTCCGTAGAACCGCGATTTTCCGAGCACGGCCCCCTTCGTCAGATAGCCGACGTACCCCGCGGGCGTGAACGGGTTCGACGATCCGAGCGACCACACGATCAGGGCGAAGCCGAGGAGCACGACGAGCGCTGCCCCCGCGGCGCCGGAGCGCAGACGCCGATCGTCGAGATTCGCAAAAATGGGAGAAGGAACGCTGGCGCGCACGGAAGGCCTCCAATTGCCGGCGGGGTTAGCTGACGGGCTCGAGGTTGGAAGTCCTCTACCCACCCTCGCCCTTCGGACTGCGGCGAAGCAGGTCCGATGAGCAATGGCAGGATGCGCCCCGTGCACGCGTTATGCGTGCGGTGGTTCCCCCGCGGCGCCGCAGTTGGCAGCGCCTTAGGCTGGAAATTGAATATAGGCCTGGGTCTCCCCGTGTCAAATCACCTCTGTGCCGGAATTGAACAGACTTCACTGACAACATCCAACAGGAGGAGGAGAGAAAGGGAGAATAATTTGTTTTCTCCCCTTCTCCCCTCCTCCTGTTCGATCTTGGCGACGCGGCAAGTTGTCACTAATGACGCTGGGCGCCTGCCGTTGATGGAGCCGCCGGCCGTGCAATTCCAGCAAGGTCGTTCCAATTGAGCAAGGCGTTGAACACCATGTTGAACTCGCCGTGGTTCTGCCACCGGTAGATCGGGTTGTTGGAGAACAACAGCACACGCCCCTTCCCGCTGTAACCGCCGGGCACGTCGATCGCGAACGGGCGCTGCCGGATTTCCTCGGCTCCCTTCATCAGGCCGGTGAGCACGGCCCCCTCGCCGCCGACATACCGCGCCAGCACGCCCTGCTGATCGGAGGTGCCGACCGACATCAGCGGGCCCCCGAGATACTTCACGGGGATATTGCGATCCGCATAACCGTAGAAGACTGGATGATCGAGCCGCACGATCTCCGCGTTGACGATGGGACGCGGCGCATAGAAGTCCCGTGATGTGGTCGCGGATGCGTCGACAGTGCGTGCCAGTCCCAGGTCCGCGGGAAACCTCACCGCATCCCCCATCGCGATCAGCGTGCCGCCGGCATCCAGGAACTTCGCAAACGCGTCGACCCCCTCGCCGCCCATACCGCCGGTTATGTCGGGCGACTCACCGTAAATGCCGAGGAACCGGTATTGCGTGCCCTTCATGTAGGGAACGGGACGCGCCGCGGGTGGCTGAAAGACCGACTGACGTGTCGCGGTCTGCGTCGGCATCACGATCACGTCGTAGTCCGCCCGCAGATTTCCTTGCTTGACGCGCTCTTTGAAGATGAGGTCGTAGGGGATACCGAAGCGGTCGAACGTGAATCGTACCCAGCCGATCTCCTGTGTGCCGGTCCACGATGAATACATCGCGATGCGCGGCGGGTCCGCCTCGTGCATCGCGACGGAGGGCGCCGCCGAAAGCGCGGCGGCCGTGAGCCCGAGCTGCTCGACCGCCGCACGTGCCGCAGACACATCGGCGGAGCCGGTGATCACGAAGGAGCCCGCCGGAAAGTCGACGCCGTTCGCGTTGAAGCTCTTCTCGGCAACCTTCATCGGCACGTTCCGCAGCCGATACCGCAACGCGATCATGTTGTTCGATCCAAAGTGCGCAATCGCCAGCGCGGCGGTCCCGGTTCCGGTCGTCTTCCCTTTCACCACCGCCTGATCGACCGTCGTCGTCGGCACGTCGAGGACCGCTTTGTCCTTGATCTCCTTCACGTCGACGAGCATGGCGAGCCCCATCGTCCATCCGCTGTCGTCGTAGGTGCGCAGCTCGGGGTCCGGAAAATTCTGCTTCTCGAGAAGGTTCTTCGCGAGCCGGCCGTACGGCTGATCGCGTTTGATGACGTAGCTGCCCGCCGGGAAGGTGCCGTCGGTGGTCTTGAACTCCGCGCCCGCCAGGCCCACCTCGATGCGCTGGATGCGCAGGATGTTCACGAGCTCCGCGGCTTTGGTCATGTCACGCTGGACGGGAATGACGAACGCGTACGGGGCATCCTTCTTTCCCGACTCGATCGAGTTCTTCGTCTTCTGGTAGAAGTTCTCGACAATGAGATTGGGGAACGAGGCGGCGAGCTGCAGCGCGCTGAGCACGCCGGTCTCCATATAGTTCGTGTTGTTTCGGCGCGAGAAGTTGGCGACCGCGCCGGGCGGAATCGGCAGCCCGCGATACCATTCGCGCGGCTGCCCGCCGCCCCGTCCGGTCGGAGGGCCTGATGCGCGGCCGCGCCCGGCGGCGAGCGCATCGCCGCGTCCTCCTTCACCTGCCGCCGCGGCCGCGCCGGCCGCTCC